>NZ_JBBPHP010000003.1:0-362999 GCF_038039535.1 Catalinimonas locisalis
TTGGGTGCTCTGGCAGAATTGCCAAATTGTAATTCAAAGATTAGCTTGAAACAAAAGCAAATTTTTAAACATGCTCTAAGTATGATGTTGGTAGCAAGTTTTGCTTCAGCACAGGATTACAAGCCCTTTAAGTTAGGTTTAGGACTGGGGTATGCCAAACCCAGTAGTGGTGGAGGGGGAATCTTAATTGACCTTGAACCCGCATACAGAATTAATGATGACATTGCCGTAGGCTTAAGGATGGAATCCGCTGTTATGGCAAAAATCAGCCCTGATGGCTCTGAAGCCAGTGCTTCAGCCAACGGTTCTTACACTGTCAATGGTCAGTATTACCTTACTACTTCTAAGGTTCGCCCTTATGTAGGTGCCGGTGTTGGTGTCTACATCTTAGCCGCAGTTTCTGCCAGCGATACCAACGCTGAAGTTGGCGGTGGATCAGAAATTGGTTTCTATCCCAGATTAGGAGTAGATATCGGTAATTTCAATATCAATCTTGATTACAATATCATTTCAGCTTCTGAGTCGATCATGGCTGATGGTACTACTGGTGGTACAACTACCGGAAAGATCAAAAACAGCTATCTGGGTTTCAGAATTGGTGGATATATGTTTGGCGGAAGAAGATAATTTGCCGATATATTAGCGTTTAAAATTAATGAGTTGAGCGAAAGCCCAACTCACTTTTTTATGCGGTTTGCATAAAGCTGCTCACCGTCAATTCTATCATAAGAAAGCTTACAAAATTCACTACTATACCTTCATTTGTCTCCTTAATAGTTGTGCGTTGATGGCCACGATCACGGTGCTGAGGCTCATAAGTACCGCGCCTATGGCCGGACTGAGGATAATGCCCAAAGGTGCCAGTACACCAGCCGCCAAAGGCACCGCTACTATATTATAACCCGCTGCCCAGAACAGGTTTTGTACCATTTTTTTATAGGTAGCCTCACCAAACAGTATCAATGCCGCAATGTCTTTAGGATTGCTGTTGACCAGCACAATATCGGCAGTTTCAGCCGCCACATCTGTTCCTGAACCAACCGCGATCCCAATGTTGGCCTGAGCCAGCGCGGGCGCATCATTGACACCATCGCCAGTCATGGCTACGAACTCACCTTTGGCCTGCAAATCTTTGATGATTTTCTGCTTGTCTTCAGGTAATACTTCCGCATGATAACCATCCAGATTCAGGGCTTTGCTCACTGCTTTAGCTACTTTTTGATTATCCCCGGTAGCCATAATGACTTTTATTCCCTGGCTTTTTAGTGTTTTGACGGCATCAAAAGCTTCTTCCCTCACCTCATCTGCCAGTGCGATATAGCCTGCCAGCACGTTATCAATCAGTACAAATACTACGGTCTCTGATTCATCTTTGAAAGCGTCTTCAGGCTGATCAATATCCTCATCCTTCAGATAGCCGGGACTGACGATACTTACTTGTTTGCCATTCCACTCTGCTTCCACACCTTTGCCGGTGATGTTCCGGAAATTACTGGCTTCTTCAACTTTCAGTTCATGCTCTCTGGCCTTGCGCAATATTCCTGCGGCAATGGGGTGCTCCGAATTACTCTCCAGTGCAGCCGCTATTTTTAAGACATCTTCTTTGGAATATGTGTCGGCAGTAGCTTCATAACGAGTTACGCCAAATTCTCCTTTAGTAAGGGTTCCTGTTTTATCAAAAATAATGGTGGTCAGCTTACGTGCATTTTCAAAAGCGGTACGATTACGGATCAGTAAGCCTTTCTGAGCAGAAACTGCGGTAGAGATAGCCACCACCAAAGGGACAGCTAAACCTAAAGCATGCGGACAGGAGATGATCATCACTGTAACCATACGCTCTAATGCGTAGTCAAACTCATTACCGATAGATAACCAAACTATTAAGGTAATGATACCTGCGCCTAAAGCGACATAGAACAACCAGCCTGCCGCTTTATTGGCCAGGTTCTGAGTCTTGGATTTGGTCTCCTGGGCTTCTCTAACCATACCTACCACTTTGGAGAGGTAAGAGTCTTCTCCGGTGTGTTTTACAATGACTTTGAGCGAACCATTGTCATTCACAGAACCTCCGATTATCTGATCTCCGGCTTTCTTAGGCACTGGTTTGGACTCCCCGGTAAGCATAGATTCATTTACATGGCTCTCTCCTTCTTTGACTTCGCCATCGGCGGGAATTTTTTCACCAGGCTTAACCAGTATAAGGTCTTCTTTCTTGAGGTCAGCAATTTTTACCTCTTCGGTTTCGCCATCCTCTTTGATACGGTGCGCCTCTGAAGGCATCATTTTAGCCAGTTCCTGCAATGCATTGGAGGCTCCCATTACTGATTTCATCTCTATCCAGTGTCCTACCAGCATAATGTCTATCAAACTTACCAGCTCCCAGAAGAAGATTTTTCCTTCCAGGCCAAAAACCACTGCTGAACTGTAAAAATAAGCTACCGCAATAGCCAGAGCAATCAGCGTCATCATGCCGGGAGCCTTCTCTTTGATTTCATCTACCATTCCCTTCAGAAATGGCCAGCCACCGTAGAAAAAGACAATGGTGGAGAGGCCAAATTGCAAATAGCGGTCTCCGGCAAAACGCAGTTCATAACCTAATAACTCCTGTATCATTGGGGCCAGAACCAAGATCGGTAAGGTAATGACCAGCGATACCCAGAAACGTTTTTTGAAGTCCTCAATCATGTGAGCATGATGATCGTGATGATCATGTCCTCCCCCATGCTGATGGTGTTCATGTTCCTGCTGATGTTGTTGTGCGTGTGTATGCTGTTCGTGTTGATGATCCATTATTCCCATAATTTACCTTACAAAGATCTCAACCTCATCATAGTTTTTGTTACAGGATTTTGGGAAAATCTTATATAATTTACACCTCATCCAGAGGTTTGCGCTTGTCTGTTCTGATACTTTTGAAGTGGCTGGGGGTTAGGCCGGTGACTTTTTTGAACTGACTGCTCAAATGCGCTACACTGCTATAACCTAGCTGGTAGGCGATTTCGCTCAACGAAAACTCATTGTACACTAAAAGTTCTTTTACCCGCTCAATCTTCTGGGCGATGAAGTATTTTTCAATGGTGGTTCCTTTCACTTCTGAAAAAATATTACTCAGATAGTTGTAATCGTAATGCAGTTTCTCTGCGAGATACTCTGAAAGGTTCACTTTAAGTGCTTCGTCCGACTGATAGATTTGTTCAATCAGGATATTGACAATTTTTTCAATGATCTGGCTTTTGCGGTCATCAATCAGAGCAAAACCTATGGAGGTTAATTCCTTTTCCAGCTCAGCTTTTTTTTCTTCAGATAAGGGCGATGTCAGTTGCACCTCACCCAGCCTTATGGACTGGTAGGGAATTTCCTGTTTATTCAATATCTCTTCTACCGCCATGATACAGCGGTTACAAACCATATTTTTGATATGCAGTATATTCGTTGGATTCATTGTATTGTTTTTAAAATTCACATAAGTCTTGTAAAAAAGAGCAGCAAAGCCAAGCATAAGAGCATTATTCAAACTTTATATATAGTTTTTACAAATAATTGAGCTTAATATATGACAGGATAAACTTTGCAAAAAATTAAAACCATGGAGTGTTAGCATATCATTTTTTACCCTAGCCAGACACGCTAGAAGCATTAATTTTTCTATATTGATGCAAAAGCTTTTTAAAATAACAGCTATGCTTAAACATACCACAACCTACATCTTACTTTTTATTTTTATGGCTACCACAGCTTTTGCCCAGTCTCATGACCAGTATAATTATGATGAGACCAAAGTACCGGACTATACTTTGCCCGATATACTTACGCTTAGCGACGGGCGTACGGTGAAAGATGCCCAAAGCTGGCGCGAATTACGCAGACCAGAAATTCTTCAGCTTTTTGCCGAGCATGTATACGGTAAAGTACCGGAGGCCGACATAAAAGTTGACTACGTGGTCACTACCAATTATCCTGAGGCTCTGGATGGAGCCGCTACGCTCAAAGAAGTGAAAGTAACTTTCAGCAAGGGACAGGCCTCACACGATATGAGCCTGCTGATGTTCATTCCCAATGATGCCGTACAGCCCGTGCCTGCTTTTCTGGGACTTAATTTTTACGGTAACCATACCATTCATCCCGACCCACACATCAGCATTAGCGATAGCTGGGCAAGAAACAATGAAGAATTCAATATCAGCGGCAATCAGGCTGATGAAAAATCACGGGGCGTAAGGGTGAGCCGCTGGCCGGTAGAGCGCATCATTGACCGGGGCTATGCCCTTATCAACATCTATTACGGTGATATTGACCCTGACTTTGATGATGGATTTGAGAATGGTATTCACGCATTGTTTCACAAGGCCGGGCAGAAACCCGCCGATGACGAGTGGGGTAGTATTGCCGCCTGGGCCTGGGGGCTTTCCCGTGCCTTGGATTACCTGGAAACTGAGAACAGTATTGATGCCGCGAAAGTAGCAGTCATCGGGCACTCAAGAATAGGTAAGGCAGCACTCTGGGCAGGTGCTACCGATGAGCGTTTTGCGTTGGTCATTTCCAACGATTCAGGCTGCGGAGGTGCTGCAATCTCACGGCGTAAATTCGGAGAAACAGTGGCCCGCATCAATACTTCTTTCCCTCACTGGTTTGCCGATAATTTTAATCAGTATAATGACAATGAGTCGGCACTGCCGGTAGATCAGCATATGCTACTTGCCCTGATGGCTCCTCGCCCATTATATGTAGCCAGTGCTGCTGGAGACCTTTGGGCAGATCCGAGAGGAGAATTTTTAAGCAGCAAGCATGCCAGCAAAGTCTATGAGCTGTTGGGAAAAGAAGGCTTACCGGTAGAAGAGATGCCGGTAGTAAACCGCCCGGTGATGGGTACGATTGGCTACCATATCCGCACAGAAGGGCATGACCTCAAAGCCTATGACTGGGAGCAGTACCTGGATTTTGCCGACAAACATCTGAAGCAAATGGCAGAAGCAGGTCGTTAATACTGGTATAAATTATGAAAGCCTCAGCCTTCTTCCTCACCCTTCTTTTTGCGCTTACGCTGAGTAGCAGCATTTTTGCTCAAAGCGCTGCTACCCTTCGTTTGAGTGGCAAAGTAGAAAAGCCTTTGAGCCTGTCCGTTGCTGATCTTCAGCAGATGGTTGCGCACAGCATAGAACCTGTCAGGATTACCAGTCATAAAGGCGAATTTAAAAAGGAGACCCCCAACATGAAAGGGATACTCATGACAGAAGTGATAGCCCAGGCCGGAATACAAGCGGAAAACCCAAAAGTGCTGAGTGAATACTATCTGACCGCCCGTGCAGCAGATGGTTATCAGGTAGTGTTTTCCTGGAATGAACTGTTCAATACCGAAGTGGGCAAATCAGTGTACGTAGTATACGAGCAAGGTGGAGAATCTCTTTCAGACTATGATGGACCAATCATGCTCATTTCTCCGCACGACATTCAGACAGGCAGAAGAAATGTACGGCAGCTGAGTGAAATTAAGGTTGAGCGCATTGGCAAGTCGCTCAACCCTTAGGGCTTATGCCCAACCCATTCATCATACTTTGCACAAGAGGTTATGAATGGAATACTATTGATTGTTTCCACTAAAGCCTACCGGTCCATCCTGCTGGCGTGGATTAATACTGCCGGAAAATACATACTCAGGATAATCTCCGCTGAACGTAAACGCAGCTTTCGCAGTAGTGGTCTTGATGTTGGTCCAGTCAAATGACAATTCCAGGGTTTCCTCATCAAAGGATACTTCCACATCCTCATTAGCAATTGTTACAGTACCATCTTCATCAATATCCAGGGGAGAAAAGTAGCCACCCCACCATTGGGTCTAAGTCTGATACGTACCTGACCATACAGTGTAAGGAGTGATGCCGCCTCTCAGGCTCACACCACCATCCTGCCTGCGTGGGTTGATGCTCCCTGAGAGGATTTTGTTTTCGCCATGTTGTTCAAAAGAAAAGCTAGACTTAGCCTCAGTAGTTTTGATGTTGGTCCAGTCAAAGCTAAAGGTATTAGTCATCTCATCAAACTCATACTCTACTTCCGTACCTGCAACCAGCAGGCTACCATCTTCCTCAATTACAATGGGTGAAAAGTAAGCACCCCAAAAGTTGGTTTGTGTAAAGTATTCTCCTTCCCAGCCTTCCAGAGGATTCTTTGGAGCAACCTCTTCTTTTTCACATGCTGTAAACAGAAGTAATGCGGATAATAGAAGCTTTAACCTTTTCATAATACATATTATTTTTTGGTACAAATACTTGCTCATTTATTATTGGTTGAACTTATCAGGAAAAGGTTACCCGCTATCTGACATGATTAAAAAAAAAGAACACCGCATTACCCAATGCGGTGCTCCTTGACACTACCCTAATTAATTTATCACTTAGTTCCCGCGGGCTTCCCATTTCAACGAAAGCACCGCACTATAGCCCGAATTAGATTGAATGGTGATAGAGGATGGATAAGGATTTTCCGGCTTGGGATTGGAGACCGTCCGTAAATAATTACCAAAACCATAATAGATCGTGCCCATCCATTGCTGCCCTTTGAGTTCCCCATCATCATTATCATAGATTTGTAGCGCAAAGGCATCTCTCAACTGCGACTTACCCACCGGGAAGCTGACACTATAGTCTTTTGGTAAGTCACTACTGCTCAGCTGATAAGAGGTTTTGTCCTCCCAGTTACCTTCCTGTTTCCAACTGCTTCCCACTCTTCGCGAGATCACCGGATATACATCAGGCTCTCTGTTACCTGCCGGGATAGCTCCCCAATCCCATTTTCTCCCATCAGAATTGTTGGGAGGAAATTTGGTAAGCCTGATCTTAGTGATGGTTACATGATTATTCAGCACATCGCAATAGGGCGCCTGGAAGCCGGTAGAGCCTCCCAGCGCAAAAAGCTGGTTATTTGCCAGATAGCGCACTTTATATTGTACAGGTACGCCCAAAGAACGGTCTTTTCCACCTTCGGCCAGGAAATTCCACGCATTCTCAATGGCGTTCACTCCATTGCCAAAAATCTTGGAGGCTTCCTGTGCGTCTCCTCCCAGTATGGCAACTTTAAATGTTGAATTTTGTAAAAGCTCACTATCTTCTGCACTGAAGGATACGCCTCCACTTCCTACGCCTCTTTCTACCGTTACTTTCAGATCAGCAGAGGACTTGATTTCTGTGCCGGTATAGGTGAAGTTGCCAACCAGCACTCTACCATAAGCTACCTCCTCAATATAGCCTAACGGCTTCTCTGGTCCGGTGATAGATTCCAGATCTTCTTTGTTTACCGAAGATCCAAAAAAGTCAGCCGCTTGGGTAGGCCGGGAAATAGAAACTGTATGATACACCTGAAAGAACTTGATAAACACACTTTTCTTCTCCACAGAAGTCTCCAGGCTCAGGTCAGAACTGGCGGAAGTACCCAGGTAACTGGCATCTATGCCCAGGCGGTACATGGCCTGTTCCAGCGAATAAGCTTCTACAATCTCAGCACTGATATTGGCAGCGAAGTCTTCGCCCTGATTCTCTATCTCTTTGATCATCTTATCTACATTGCCCCGGCTGGAAGGATCATCTACCACCCTGAAATCTCCCAACGTACTATTGATCTGTATAGGCTCGCGCTCAAAACTACCGATGGTATTCAGGTCACCGATATCTTTGAGATCTTTGAGGTGGATAATAGCGCCGGGATAGAGGGCTGCTGTGTTGGTAGCCGTTTTATTGTTAAAGGCATTCAGCGTTAAGTTATCCAGTACAAAAGTTTCTTCAAACTCCTGCTTTTCGCACAGCACATCCAGATTGTTAGAAGTCTGGTCTTCGGAGTAGCTTATTTCGCCAGTGGTGAGCGAAGCCGGAGGTGGAGGTTCAAAAGCAGGGATTGTATCCAGAAAATCATTAATAGCGGCTGCATTTACCTGCCGGTCAAACTCATTTTCTTCCCGCTGGCAAGCCAGAAATGAAAAGGATATACTGATAGCAAAGATGATGGATAGTTTTAGATAAGACATTTTCATAAGGATTTAGATTAACGGAAAGTAGGACATTTGATAGGGTCACTGAGGCGGAAGCGGTAGCTCAAGGTGAGTTGTACCTGGGCACTACCAACTGCCACAGATACGGGCTCATCGGCACCCGCCAGAAACGAAGCCTGGGCATTATAATAATTCCACTGTGCTCCTAACCCCAGATTTTTATGGTAGTAGCGAACTCCGGCACCTGCCATCCAGCCTGCCCCACGGTCGGTCTCTACCGGCTCGGCGGAACGGAATTCGGGTGCCCGCTCATCTCTGAGTTCTGCCTGCCAGGCAGTAGCCCCCGCCATGACAAAAGCATCTATTTGTGGAGGCACAAATGGGAAAAGCTGAGAGAAAGAATAGCATGCATACAAACTTGCATACTCAGGGTGGAGCACAAAGTCTCTTTGCCGGAAAGAAGTGAATGTATTATAGCTGATCCCATAAGAAAGCGGGCTCAGGTCTTTGCTGACTTCCAGAAAAGCCATTAGTGGCAACTGCTGCGGTTCCAAATTGAGTTGATCCGACTGGTACCACAGTCCTGCACCTATGCCTGGCTCCAGATATAAGCTGCCAGGGTAATATTTGCTGAGGCCATCCTGGTGGGATTGGGGAAAGAAAGTAAAGGGGCCGTTTTGCCCGTATCCCCTGCTCCCTTGGGCATGCAGAGATACAGTACAGAGCAGCAGCAAAATAATAATGAGAAAATAGGTTCTAAATAGACTCATGATAAAGGTAGTTAAGCAATCAGCAGATCGGTACTGCTATTCATTTTCTACCTTTGTTGCAGGAGTTTAATAGAGGTTACCCACTTTATCTATATTTTTTAATCAAATTCTTCTAATAATTCTTCAGCCTTATCCGCATAGGAGGAAGATGAGTTTTGTAGTTCAATCAGAACTCTCTCAGCTTCAGCCTGTTGGTTCATTTGTAGGTATACCAAAGCCAAATACCAGCGGGCAGGCATCAGATAAGATGAATTGCCCTGGGCAGTTACTTCTTGGAGCTGAGAAACGGCCTGCTCCATTTCTTCCAAAGCCATATGATTGACCGCACTGTAAAAAAGAATAGGAATGCTATCCGGCTGTGCTTCCAGCGCCTGCGCAAATAAAACTGAAGCCTGCTGGTGCTGCCCATTAGTGTAGTTTTCCATTGCCGCATTGATAAGCTCCTGTTCCGGCAGTTCTGTACGCACTGTCAGGTTATCCGGGGGCAAGCTAAAATTTTCAGCATACAATTGCTGAAGGTCAGCAGCATTGCTCAGAAAGAGGAAGTAAGCTGCTATGAGTAAAGCAATGGTTACACTTGCCGCTACCAGCCAGTATTGTTTAACAAATGAGGTTTGAGGCTTCTCTTGCTCATATTCCTGGTAGGTACGCTCTAATAGAGCACGAAAATCTTCCGCTTCGCTACTATACATATCGTTAAGCTCACGCATCATTTCTACCCTTCTCTTAAATTCCGGATCAGAGGCAAGGCGCTGCTCAACCAGTGTACGCTCCTCAGCATCCAAGGAATCGCCGAGGTATTGCTCTATAAGTTCAATGTCTTTTTCCTCAATCATTATCTTCAGTGCTCATTAAGTTCGTTAAAAAGAGTATCCTGCTCAATGGAGCTGATAAGTTTCTGCTGGCATATATACTTTCGCTTTTTCGCATAGGCAGGACTAAACTTCATTGCCTCAGCGATTTCCTTTAAGGATTTACCCTGAAAGAAAGCTTTCAGTATCTGTTGACAGTCCTGGCCCAGCTTATCCATATGCTCCTGAAAAACTACCCTCCGTCGGGCATAAGTCATATCTTCAATTAACTTATCACCCAGGTCGTCGGTACTTTCGGTGTCTTTGAGCATTCCCCCGTCTCTTTTCTTCCGCCGGAGTACCATAAGCCAGGTATTTCTGGCAATGGCATAGCAATATGTTTTCAGGCTACACTGAAAATTCAGTGAGCCATCCCGCAGCTTTTCGTAGATCACCATCAGCGTTTCCTGAAAAATGTCTTTTGCTTCTTCTTCATTTCCCCTATTGGAGATAACCAAATGGCGTATCATTGGATAAAACTCCTCATAGATTTGCTTTAATACACGAGCATCATGCTGCCGTATGCCTTTAAGTAACTCTTGCGTAGATAGTTGCTCCAAATCTGATGGTTAGTTGAATGTTAAGTGAGAAGGTTACCCTTAGGAGAGGATTTTTTTTCGTATCGCCCAGAGGCCAAAGAGCAAAACCATCATGACACCTCCTATCCCAACATAACTCACCCAGGGTTTACTATTCTCCAACGATTGAGTATCTCCCTGTACGATAAAACCCGCCCAGTAGAAAGGATGGACAAAAAGTTCGTTCGCTTCATCTAGGTAACGCAGCTTGGCATTTTGCATAGCCACATCTTTATCATGTCCACCGGCGATTTCTTCATAGAAAGCTTCCATCAGATCGGCTGTGGCGCGGTCCTGGGCGGGCCAAAGGCTCATCACTACGCTGGGGCAACCCGCATAGGCAAAAGCCCTTCCTAGGCTCATTACGCCCTCTCCCCTTTGGATTTTACCATAGCCGGTATTGCAGGCAGAAAGCACTACCATTTTGGCATCCAATTGTAAACCATAGAGTTCCCAGGCATACAGATTACCATCTTCTTCTGAAGCGGTTGAGGGAGTGAATAGCAGTCGGGAATTCATAGGGTATTGGTCATCTACAATGGCATGGGTCGCCAGGTGTAAAATCTGATATTTAGAGGCTTCCTCTTTAAATGTCGCTTCGTCAGCCTCTATACCCTCATAGTAGCTGCCCTTCATCCAATGGTCAATGGCTTTGACTTCCCGGGCAGTGCCCTTGAGCTCAGCTAAAGCTCCCCTCACAGTGTCTTTAGCCAGCAGCAAACTTTCATTGGCAGAAGCTAGCAGGGGAGTAGTCTTATTAAACTCAGGTGCAAAAGCCAGGTAGTTTACTGCTTCATGGGTTCCCTTTCGTTTCCTCTGCTCCTGCATCAGTGTGGCAGAGAACTGGTAATTGACCTGATGCTCACGTACCAGATAGGGTAAAGCACGATAACCATCATCAGGCATAGCTTTTTCTTTTAATAATACTTCAAAAGGCAGATAACTCAGCTTACCATCGGGAATGATGATGAGTTTTTTATTCCTCAGCAAAGCTTCGGAGGGCAGAATAAGTTTTGCGTATACTTCATGAGCAGGCTCAGCAAACTGATCAAGAGACCACTTCTCGGTGATAGCAGCCCGTACTGCATCCAGTTCATCCTGAAGCTGATGAGTGTAGGCGATCTTTTCCAGTTTCGCACTTCCTTGAGTAATAGTGATTTTATAAATATTATCATCGCCCTGCAAGTAAGTCAGTAAAGCTTCGTTCGGCATTAACATTTCCTCCTGGACCTGCTTCAGATTCATGACTTTAGACTGGTATTTCAGGTCATAGTAGTCAGGATAGTCCACTGCAATTTTTTTGATCAGAGAATCATACGACTGCTTAATGGCAAAGGCCTTACTTCTCCATTCCTGCTGGGTACTGTCGCCTCTGCGCATCATATTTTCATAATAAGACAAATCCAGCATCATTTGCTTTTCCTGCTGTAAGATAGCATTCGGTACAGCGGCAAAGTTACGGGCATCAGCATCCCGCAGGGCAGAAAGCAGCTGTATGGCTTTACTTTGTTCCACCATGCTAAAAGCCGCTTCTACCCATTTTTCATCCTGGTCTAAATGATGTAAGTCGTACAGTATAGAAAGGGCATCTTCATACACCGGCAGATGATCCTGGAGTGGGTTGCGATTAGACCCCTCCTGTATATAAAGTATACGCATACTATCTACCATAGCTGACGCGAAATTCAGATGTTTAAGGGCTAAATACAGATCTTCTACATCTTGTGTTTCACCAAAACGCCTGCGCAAACTTAAAGCTTTGTATCTCAGCGTAGTAATTAATGCGGGTGTGAGATGAATTCCCTCTTTAAAAGGAAGTTTATCAATTGACTTAATATTATCATCTGGCGCGAGACAGGCTAATGAGCGCTGATAGTAGTTGAGAGCAGCATCGTACCGCTCAAGCTGTATATTGACATCGCCCAACAAACGGTAGGCATCTGCTACCTCAGGGTGCTTATCCCCCAGACTTTGAGACAGATTAGCATAAGCTTCTTTCAATAGTTTTTCAGCCTGAGTATAAGCCTGACTTCTCAGGTAAGCCTGCGCTAGTAATAACTGTGTGCCTCCCACTGATGCTTTCTTGGTATCCTGCATCCCTAAATACAGTTGAAGAGCCTGCTGATGATTATGTATGCTTGCCTCATAATCTTGCCTCTCCCGCATTACTTCTCCCAGGCTGTTTAACACGGATGCCCGTCCATTCAGGGCATCCTGCGCCCGGTATTTATCAGCTAGTTCTTTAAAAACAGCTTCGGCTTTCAGGTAGGTATTTTGAGCAGCGGCAAAATCTTCGGTATGAAAGTATGCATCTCCCAAAGCGTTTAAGGCCTCAGCAACTCTCAGGTTATTTTCCCCATAATTAGCTTTAAGCATGTCATAAGCTTTGTGCGCATAACGGATAGCTTTGTCGTAGCTCCCTTTGACATTATAGCAATGTGCCAGGTTAAAGTAATCTTCCGCTACCCAACGATGCTCATAACCGAAATTGGAAATGTCTACTTCAAGCGCATTCTGATAGAAGGTAACGGCAGCATCCAGGTCTCCTTTATTCAAAGATACCTGAGCAAGGTTGAAATAACTGACTGCCAATTCCGGATGATTCTCCCGTAATATCCTCTTTTTGATCTCCAGACTCTGGTGATGGTAGTCCAGAGCCAGGTCGTACTGCTCCAGATCCTGATAGGTATTCGCAAGGTCATTATAGTTACGAGCCATTTCAACACTCTCGCCTTTGCCAATATCTCTGAGAATAGCATTAGCTTTTTCAAAAGACTCAACGGCCAAAGCGTTTGAATGATCAAGGTTGTTATACACAACTCCTATGGCCGCATAGGCATTGGCTACTGATACATGCTGCTCACCTTGTATACTTTCATAAATTTCCAGTGCTTTTTTGTATTCTTCTAGTGCTTCTGGATAATTAGCCTTTTGGGTGTAATTATAAGCGAGAATGTAGTAGGCTTCACCAGTCTCATAAGTAGGTTTTGAAAACTTTTGATCTGAGATCTGTAATGCTTGCTTAAGCAGATTTTCCGCTTCCTCGTAACGCCCCTGATCTGAGCGAATGCCCCCGACGCCATACAGACACATCATCAGGCGCTGCCAGTCTTCTTGCTGTCGGGCAAGTTTTTCTGCTATCTTATAGTAGTGCAACGCACTATCGTAGAGGGCCTGATCCTGAAATTGCTTCGCGTGATTATAAAGCTGCTCTACCATAAATGTTTCCTGACTAAAGCCCATCTTCGGAGTAACAAACATCAGGAAAAGGGTGCTGCCCAGGAAAATAAAAGAGCGCTTACGATACATAGTAGGTGAGACTTAGGTAAAATCCCACCTAAGATAATAAAAAACGTACTTTTATGCGATAAAGAACGCTTTTCTTCAGAACTTCACACCCAAATCCAGGCTTAGCATATCATTTTTGATGATAATGTCGCCCACATTAGGTTCAAACTGGTTCTTTACTACATTTATCAAGCCACGGCGATAGCTCAGACCTCCATAAACTGTTGTGCTATACCCAATCCGATACTCCAAACCAGAGCCGAGCAATACATTGGAGTCAAAAGCCCGAAAGTCCTCTATATACCTCACTTCATCGGAGAGTTCATCTTCCAGAATTTTTATATCAGCCGTTAGCCCTACCTGAAAATAAATGCGCATGTCCAGTGCAACTTCATTGGTAAAAAGCTTGAGCGTAGCCGGAATTTGTAAATAATGCAGACGATAAGCTTCGTCAATATTATTCGTGGCATCTTCAATCCCTACTCTTTTAGGAACAAAGAAAAGGCCGGTACTGAAATAATAATTCTCCTGAAAATAAATATCACCTAGCACCCCAAAAATTCCCCTGAACCCCGCTCCATTAGGAGTAAGTGATACACTAGCGTCATCGCCATCTATGCGATTAAAAGATAAAGAAGGAGAAAACTGCAAGCCCAGCTCCACCTGAGACCATGCTGGAGCAGCCAAAAATGTGAGTAAGAGCGCTAAAAATATTGAGTTTTTTCTGTTCATAAAAATGATAGTTTTGCTTTTATCGTTATCAAGGTGATTTGCCATGGTCAAAATTAAGGTTGATGAAGTACATATATAATATTATATATCTTTTTTGTACACTATTGTTTTCATGTAGTGGCGATTCCTGCGATGAAGGCCCGGATGTTTCCGGTATTCCAATGGAAGTCAATATCCAAAGACTGGATCAGGAGATGTTTGATTTGGGCAATAAAGAGGAGATTTCTGCCTTTTTGGATAGGTATCCGCTTATGTCCGAACGCTTTCTGAATGCTAGCCAATTTCCCAACGATTCTATTCTGGTCAATCAGCTGGATATGATTATCCATGACCCCTACATTGATACGCTTTATCAGCAAACGCAGGAGAGCTTTCCTGACCTTGAGGCTCTGGAAAGCCAGTTTGAAGACGCCTTTCGGCATATCAAGTATTATTATCCTGACTTCACTCCTCCTAAAATCTACGCTGCTTTTACAGCATTGGGTACCGTAGGTGCTGATTTATTTGTAAGCGACGAGTTGATTGTCATTAGCATAGAGCACTTCCTGGGAGAAGGCGCCCGGTTTCGCCCCCGTGTTTATGATTACATCATTAACCGCTACCGCCCGGAGTACATTGTCCCTAATTGTGTCATGCTGCTTTCTAATAAGTGGAATGAAACCAATATGGAGGATAATACTTTGCTGGCAGAAATGGTGTACTACGGTAAGAGCTACTATTTTACCAAAAAGATGATGCCCTGCCTGCCTGACACTGTACTTACCGGCTATACCAATCAGGATTTAGAGGTTGCTGAAGAAAATGATCAGTTGATATGGTCACATTTTATCAATCGCGAGCTACTTTATGAAACCAGCCATGTCATCAAGCCTCGCTATGTGGGGGAAAGACCAAACGTAGCAGAGATCAATGCTAAAATCCCCGGCCGCATAGGACGCTGGCTGGGTTGGCAGATCGTTCGGACTTATGTAGACAAAACAGAGGCTTCTGTACAGGAGGTCATGAGCAATGCAAATGCTCAGGAAGTATTTACACAGGCAAGGTATAAGCCTTAGCTACTTCTTCGGTTTGCTCTTCTTCTATCTGTGCCAGTAGTTTGTTGACAAGCAGTTGGCGATTGAATTCCTGTTCAGCCAGGTTTCTTGCATTGCTCTGATAATCATCCAACAGGCTACGGTCGTTGACGAAGGGAGCAATTTTTTTGACAAATTCATCAGGGTAGTGAGGATTAGTATAAAAACCACATTGGTTTTCTTCCAGAAGACTCTTCATCCAGCCCGAGATATTGGTAATGCAGAGCTTACCGGCAGCCAAAGCATCAAAAAGTTTATTAGGACTACAGCATTTCAATACCGGCAAATCAGCAAAACTGATATAGGCTGCATCAGTGATATTGAGCAGCGATAAAAGACCGTATTTATTGTGGTAAGGCACAAAGCGAACATTATCCAGCTTTCGTGTCAAAACCTCTTGGCGGATAGCCTTCAGGCGACTGCCTACTCCCGCAATTAGAAATACGACATCCAGTAACATTTGCTTTTTACAGGCTTCAGCCGCATCAAGCAGGTATTCTAACTGATTAACTTCTCCTACTGCTCCAAAGTAAGAGACTACAAACTTATCCATCACATCAAACTGGGCCTCGTGGTAGGAATTCTTCTCTGCCTTTCTGAAAAATTTGCAATCCGCCATATTTGATATTAATACTATCTCCTTATGGGGCACCAGCTTTGAAATGTAATGCTGGCTGTCGGGAGATAACGCAATAATCGTCTTGGCATTACGGTAAATTTTCTTCTCCAGGCTATACAACTGATGCTTGAGCCAACTTTTACGTATTGCCTTCATTTGAATAGGGGCCTCTGGCCAAAGATCTCTGACTTCAAAATAATAGGGGATTTTGTACCTCCACTTAAGGTAAAGCGCAATAAGCCCGGTAGTAAGGGGCGTAGAAGACACATAACTAACATCTATTTTTTCAAAAGCTGATGTTTTGATGCAGGCAAGCATGACAAACTTTAAAAAAGCCTTGATCCGCTGAAAAAAAGTAAAGTTCTGATCATAAGCGACTGGCAGGTAATGCACATGAATACCATCAATAAACTCCTTCTTGTAACGGTTGCCGTCATAAGCCGTCACCAAATCCACATGATGACCCGCATCAACCATTCCTTTGGCCAGGTAATAAGAACGAATAGCTCCTCCTTCCTCAGGAGTTCTAAAATACTGGTGAATATAAAGTATGTGCATATCAGCAATCAGCAGGGTATTTACCTGCTAAAAATTAAAAAGACGTATTTGCAAATTACAGTGAATATTACATAAAGTCGAGACTCTATATCTTAATTATTTTGCCAATTCGGAATTTTTCTTTTAAAAGTTTAAACCGATTACGTAAATCTTCCATCTGGGTTTTCATGGAAAGTGAATTTTCAACCAGGAAGCCAGCATCCATACTGCCCATAACTCCTGACTAAAGTCTGTTTTCTTCTGTAAATGCGCCCGAAGCATCTGCTGAACCTGTTCATAAGGTACATGTTCATAAATCAACTGGTTCTTACATCTGATTGACTCCCGTACATACTCCATTTCTGCTTCATGAAGCCATTGCCCGAAAGGAAGACCAAAACCCTCTTTGGGCCTTGTACAAAATTCCTTACCGCCTCTTCTTTCCAACAAATTTTTAAGTATCCACTTCTTTCTGTGCTTCATCCGAAAACCTGCGGGTAACGAACGTACGTAATTCGCTAAAGGTAAATCCAGATAAGGCATTCGCATTTCCAGGCTTTGGGCCATGCTCATATTGTCAGAGAGGGCAAGCACATCGCCCGGAAGATAGTACTGGAGTTCGTGCTCAAGTGCTGCGCTAAGCCAATTTTCTTTAAAAGCAGGATGGTCTCTGGCCCCAGACTTCTTCAGGGAAGATAGCTGCTGAATGTCGTGAAAAGTGGAACTCTGACTGGTGAAATTGATGAAGGTCTGCGCAGGGTCTTTATTCAGGCTCTTACCCAGCTTTTTTAGCAGGCGAAATTGTTTACGAAGCGGATGTGCAAAGCCGGTGGGCAGCCACTTAATTCCATTTTTCAGCAAGCCCCTAAATTTTATGAGTGTATCATAATGCCCCAGATACTGATGGAAGGCCTGATGGCGATTATAGCCGGCAAAGAGTTCGTCGGCTCCGGCACCGCTTAAAGCTACGCCTGCTACTTTTTTTACTTCCGTAGAAAGTAAGTAGGTCATAAAAGCAGCACTATCTCCCACGGGTTGGTCTATATGTACCAGAAACTCTTCATGATGCTGCGTCAGCATCCGGCTTTCCAAACTCAGCTCATAATGGCGGCTTCCGTATAATTCTGCCGCCTTGCGGGCGTAATGATAATCTCGGGTACCAAAAACCGCTTCTTTCTCACTGTTGATGATAGAAAAGCTAGGCACCGGATGCGCACCCAGCTCTTTAATCATACTCAATAACAATGTAGAATCTACTCCTCCGCTGAGTAGCAGACCGGAGGGTACATCACCCACCAGATGGTTGAGCACTGCATCCTGAAGTAGTTCTTCCGTGTTTCTCAATACCTCAGCTTCTGAAATTTCATCACTCTGAGTAATCTGGTGAGCATAAGAACAGATCTCAGGCTCATCTTCACTGCTGATTTCCATATAACTTCCCGGGGGGAGCTGGTACACATTTTCAAAAAAAGTATAAGGAGGATTGACATAACGAAAACGCATATAGTCCTGCAATGCCGGTGCATAAAGCTTTTTTTCCAGCAGCCCACTGGTAGCAATACATTTAGCTTCGGATGAGCAGATGAAATAATCCTGATTATGGGTATAAAAGAGAGGCTTCATGCCAAAGCGGTCACGGGCGAGTAGTAGCTTTTGCTCCTGGCTGTCGTAAAAAAATAGCGCGAACATACCATTAAGCCTATTCAAAGCTGCTTTTCCTTTAGAAATCAGCAGATATAGTAAAACCTCGGTATCGGATTGAGTAGAGAACTGCACACCCTGGCTGAGTAATTCATTTCTAAGTTCGTAGTAATTGTAAATCGTACCGTTAAAGCAAAGCCAGTACCTGCCATCAGCTGAAGCCATAGGCTGGTTAGCGCTATCCCTGGGGTCAATGATTTTGAGGCGATTACTTCCCAGATGCAAATTTCCCCCTTGCATCGGCAGGCTTTTCGTACCCTGTGCATCTGGTCCGCGATAAGCAGATGCTTTTAACATTTGGGTAAGTGATGAAGGAGATTCTGTCGCTAACTGATGCTTTTTGTCAAAAATCAGGTGGATTCCACACATGCTAATTCTCTAAGGTTGATAAATGCTGATTTAAATCAGATGTAATTAGGGTCAAATGAATTGACAAATACATAAAAAAAGGGGATTTCATAACGATTTTGTTAAAATAGTAAAACACAAAAAAATAGATTTTATCATTTATATATTTCAAAATTATATTTTGATATTTTATATAACATCAATTACTTTTACCAATCATTTACTGATTACCAGTACTTTATATTATAAGAATTCAATTACATAAAAATTTCTAGAAGTTCTTATTACCTCTAGCTACAGCCCTAAAATAATACTATGAGCAAATCAACTATTTCACGGCGTGCGTTCCTGAATCGTGTGTCTGTTTTAGCCGGGTCCAGCTATCCTGCAATGGTGGCCATGGGCATGATCCAAAAGGCCCCCAATCATCCTTTTAAGCTACAAGGTAAGGCCAATGGTACCAAAGTCATCATCTTAGGTGCTGGTCTGGCCGGTATGACCTCCGCTTATGAAATGAATAAGCTGGGTTATGATTGTACTATATTAGAAGCTCGTAATCGTCCCGGTGGCCGGGTGTGGACAGTAAGAGGTGGAACGCAGGAAACAGAAGAAGGCGGAGTATCGCAAAGCTGTAACTTTGACAAAGGCCAATATCTCAATGCAGGAGCCGCCCGTATCCCTCACCACCATGAGATCACTATGCATTACTGCCGTGAGATGGGTATTCCTCTCCAGATTTTCAACAATGTTAATGAGAATGCTTTTCTATACAGTGAGGGTAAAGGTCCGCTTTCAAATAAGCCTATCCGCATCAGAGAAGTGAAATATGATATGCAGGGCTATATCTGCGAGCTTCTTAACAAAGCGATTGATCAGGAAGCGCTTGACTTACCCATGACCAATGAAGACAAGGAAAAACTGATTGAGTTTCTGAGAGTGGAAGGTGGTCTTAATCCCGATATGCTGTATACTGGCGATTCCAGAAGAGGCTATAAAACGCCTCCCGGAGCAGGTAACCAGCCTGGTGTTCCTGCGGATGCTTACGAACTGATGGACCTGATCAACTCTGGCTTTATTGACCCGGCCATGTCAAACCTGCCTGTTTACACGCATGATCTGCAAATGACACTCTTTGAGCCGGTAGGAGGTATGGATCGCTTACCTTACGCCCTGGCAGAGCAAGTAAAAGATAATATCAAGTATGAGTCGGTAGTCAATGAAATTCGCAAAGAAGATGAAGGAGTGAGGATTGTTTATACTTCTAATGGTAAAATGCAGGAGATCAAAGGAGATTACTGCATTTGTACGCTGCCTCTTCCTGTCCTGGCCAATGTGAAAAATGATCTTTCTTCCAATGTACAGCGGGCCTGTGACTTTGTAGATTACAAGAAGGCCTGTAAAATCGGTCTTCAGTTTAAACGCCGCTTCTGGGAAGAAGATGAAAATATTTTCGGAGGTTTATCTCGTACCAATACCACCATCACTCAGATCATGTACCCTAACTATGATTACCTGGGCAAAAAAGGAGTACTGAAAGGTTTCTATAACTTTAGTGAGAAAGCGGAATATACCGGTAATCTTTCTCTAAAGGAAAGAGAGCAATTGGCTCTGGAGGAGGGCAGCAAGCTTCACCCTCAGTACAAAGATGAGTTTGAAAACTCTTTCTCACTGGCCTGGCACAAAATTCCTTACAGTATGGGGGGCTGGGCAGAGTACAATGACGCTACCCGTCAGCGTTTTTACCCTGACCTCATCAAGCCTGACGGCAATATTTACCTCGCTGGTGAGCATACTTCTTACCATACTGCCTGGATGGCTGGCGCTTTTGAATCAGCCCGTCGTACCGTGTCCAGTATTCATACCAGAGTCACTGAAGGACAGGCGCAATATGAATCTAAAGAGTAAAGTGTATTATCAGAATAATAAATTATAAATAATTAATAAATAAGAATTTTATTCTGAATAAGTAAACTTTTTCAAACGATTAAATTTTATTTTTTATAAATTCACATAATAAATTACGAGCGAAGCACGCTCTATCGCTCACATAACCTTTAAAGTCAAAATCTATCAAACATGTCTACACAGATGAATAGAAGAAATTGGTTAAAATCTGGTGCTATGCTTGCCGGAGGTCTTACTTTTGGTTCTTCCATGAAGTGGAACTCAGCTCAGGCTGCTAATGAAATTGCTGCTCAGCTCTATGCCCTTCCTAAAGAACAGGTAGGAAGTATGGTGCTGGCTCGTCCTGAGATGAAAGCCCGCCTGCTGGCCAATGAAAATCCTTTTGGTCCCTGCAAAAAAGCACGCGAAGCCCTGATCTCGGAGATTGATACCAGCTTTCGCTATGGCTTTGAAAAGAAATCGGAGTTTGCCAAGCTATTAGCTGACGACTTCAAACTGCCCAAGATGGAAGAAAGAGGCTGGGGTGGCCCCCGCCCTACCCAGGTGATGCTGGGTGCTGGTTCTACCGAGCTACTGCTGGCCGCTTCTGTTGTATATGGACAAAATGGTGGACGCATACTTTCTGCTGATCCTACCTATATGTCACTCATCCGTACTGCTCAAAATGTGGGTGCAGAGTGGGATACCGTTCCTTTAACCAAAGATTATAAGCATGACCTGAATGCACTTGCCGATGCGGTATCGGATAAGCACAGCATGGTGTATATCTGTAACCCTAACAACCCTACTGGTACTTCGGTAGATCCGGATGAGCTAAGATCATTCTGCAAAGAAGTTTCCAAGAAGAAGCCTATCTTCATTGATGAGGCATACATTGACTACACTCCCGATCCAGCAAAGTACTCTATGGCCGACCTGGTTGCTGAAGGGTATAATGTGATTGTCACCAGGACCTTCTCTAAGTTACATGCATTCGCTGGCTTGAGGATTGGCTATACGCTGGCTCAACCTGAAGTAATTGAAGAAATGTCTAAGTATAGTAATGGTGACGGTAATATTTCATCTACTTCTATGGCAGCGGCTATTGAGTCTTACAAAGACGCAGACTATAAGACGTATGCCAAAGAGATGAATGAAAAGTCTAAGAAATTTCTCTACAAAACGCTGGAGGATGCAGGATACGAGTACATTCCTTCTGATACAAACTTTGTACTATTCCCTGTCCGCTTAGACAGTCAGCGGTTCGCCGGAGAGATGATGAAAAGAGGTGTAGGTGTAAGAAGCTGGAGCTTCAGTAACCAGGAATGGTGCAGAGTAAGTATCGGTACCATGCAGGACATGGAATACTTCGCAGAAGCTTTTAACGAAATATCATAAAAATCTTCTTCATATCAGTCTAACTTACTGGTGTAAAAAAGCTCGCTTGGTGTCAGGCGGGCTTTTTATTTATCAGCTAAGCCTTTACTTTTGTGCCAAACCTGTAGCGACTTGGATTACGCATCACTCTCAAAAACACTGGCACTAAACACCGGCAGTTTACTTTCCCTGCTGGTCATGATGCTTCCTTTTCTCAGCTTTTTGCTGCTGATCACATTTGGAAGAGGAAGAGAAACCTGGGCTTGGTTGAGTACCGGTATTCACCTGGCAGCCGCCGTAGCTTCAGCGCTGGTATTTACCTCTGTATGGAACGGAGAAACAATACATGCCCGTACGGTGTGGTTTCAGCTCACCAGTGATGGCTTTCGCTACTCTTTTACGATCGGGCTACTAATAGACAAAGTAGCTTCCCTGATGATGCTGGTGGTCACAATAGTCTCTGCCCTCGTAAACCTCTACTCTATTGAATACATGCGGGGTGACAAACACTATACCCGCTATTTTGCCTACCTCGGGCTTTTTACCTTCGCCATGCTGGGGGTAGTACTGATGGATAACCTGTTGCTCATATTCGTCTTCTGGGAGTTGGTAGGAGTCTCATCATATGCGCTGATCAGCTTTTGGAACGAGCGCCCGGCCGCCCTACAGGCGGGGAGCAAAGCCTTTATCATGAACCGTATTGGTGATGCCGGTTTTCTGGTAGGCATTATGATTCTCTGGTCACAGTTCGGCACTCTGGATTTGCAGGTTTTAGAACGCCTCATGCAGCAATCTGTATTGACCAAGGAGGGTTACTGGCTAAGTTATTTCAGAATCGGTGAGCTGATTTTTGAAAACTCAGCGCCCGCTCATTGGCTTACGCTGGCCGGGATCGGTTTATTCTGCGGCTCGGTTGGTAAATCGGCTCAGTTTCCGTTGCAAACCTGGCTGCCCGATGCTATGCAGGGGCCTACTCCAGCTTCAGCGCTGATCCATGCAGCCACTATGGTCGCCGCCGGGGTGTATCTTCTTGCTAGAGTCTTTGTACTACTGGATGGTGATGCACTTACCATTATTGCTTTTACCGGAGCGATCACTGCTTTTATGGGAGCGATCGCCGCACTTACTCAGCACGATATCAAGAGAGTATTGGCTTTTTCTACGGTTTCACAACTGGGTTATATGATCATGGGGATAGGCGTAGGAGCATACGATGCCGCGCTCTTCCATCTGGTTACCCATGCTGCTTTCAAGGCCTGCTTATTCCTGGCAGCGGGTTCGGTTATCCATGCCCTGCATCAATTAGAGCATCAGGCTGAGGGCGTACACTTTGATGCTCAGGATATGCGCATGATGGGTGGCCTTCGGAAAAAAATTCCCTACACTTTTGCCGCTTATCTTATCGCTTCGCTATCCCTGGCAGGTGTCCCTTTGTTTTCTGGTTTCTTATCCAAAGACGCAATTCTGGCCAGCACGCTTGCCTGGACTGACACTATTGCTCCGCCTCAGCTGAGCTTTTATTATCTAGTACCGGCGCTCGCTTTTCTGACCACCTTCCTCACTGCCTTGTACATGGGCCGACAACTGCTATTGGTCTTCTGGGGAGAGTTTCGTGCTACTAAAAAATACGCAAGGCTACAGGCAGTACAGAATCAACTTAAAGAATCACCTACACTGATGATCATACCCCTGATGATACTGTCAGTGCTGTCTATAGGTTTTGTGTATTCACTTAATCCCTTTGAAGGAAGCACAAGTTGGATCACTACACAGCTGATTACGCCTGTTTTGGCAGTACCCGGTGATTTCAGATACCTGGAAGAGATTATCATACTCAAAGATAACTGGCATTTCTTTACTACTATCCTCGCGCTTTGCCTGGTAGGCAGTGGGATAGTAATTGCCTATCTGTTTTACCGTCCCAAAGGAAAGTTTGCCAGAAATTACGCAGCATTTGATAAGCAAAATTCCGGATTGAGGAGTATATCTTTTCAAAATTGGTACCTGGATTACCTTTACCGGTTCCTGGTGATCACTCCAGTAATTCGCACATCCGCTTTTATTCATCAATTTGACCAAAAGGTGATTAATGGTTTGGTAGATTTTCTGGGAGTATTTCAGGTCGTACTTGCCCACCTGGTAGCCTGGTTTGACCATTTTGTAATTGATGGAATAGTAGCTTTGATGGCTAAGCTCTCCTCTTTTGTTGGCTGGCTGGCCCGTCCCGCCCAACAGGGAAAAATCCAGACCTATTTCATCATTACTCTGTTGGTATTCATTGCTTTTCTATACTGGCTGGTCTTATGATAGCTGATATTCCGATCAGAATTGAAGGGCACCTCTATTTAAGCAAAGAAATCGCAAGCTTAAATACGATTGAGGAGCTTACAGCTTACGATTGTCTTTCTTCTTATACCCAGCAAACTCTCTCGTTTTGTCATGCCTGGCTTAGTGGGCAGCCCACTTTTGAAATCAATACATCGGGCTCTACGGGTACGCCAAAAAACATTCAGATCAGCCGTAAGCAGATGCAGGCCAGTGCCCAGGCTACTGCCAAAGCCTTAGACTTAAAAAAAGGAGACCAGGCACTCGTCTGTATCAATACTAATTACATCGGTGGAAAAATGATGCTGGTCAGAGCACTTGAACTGGGGATGCCACTCACCGTTATTCCTCCATCCTCAAAGCCCTTAGCATCCGTAGAGGAACCTATAGATTTTACGGCCCTGGTGCCTCTCCAGCTCAAAAGCATGCTGGAGGCTGAGGATCAGGAATTCATTACCCAACTTAATGCCATGAAAGCCATACTGGTGGGCGGAGCTCCGGTAGGTCCTGTGCTGGAACAATTAATTCATGAACACCTGAGCGCTCCAGTTTACAGTACCTACGGCATGACAGAAACCGTTTCTCATATCGCCTTGCGCAGGCTCAATGGTTCAGCAGCATCAGATGTTTACGAGCTACTGTCAGGTGTAGAAGTAAAGCAAGATGAGCGAGCGTGCCTTACCATTAAAGGGAAGGTGAGCAATGATCAGTGGTTACAAACCAATGATATCGTATCGCTATTGGATGAAAAACACTTTCGCTGGTTAGGCAGATTTGACAATGTAGTGAATAGCGGTGGGGTAAAACTTTACGCTGACAAGCTGGAAAATAGCATACAGCCTGCTATAGAAACTTATGGCATCGCTAAACGCTTTTTTCTGGCCGGATTACCTGACGAAAAGCTGGGAGAAAAGCTTTGCCTTATTCTTGAAAGAAAAGATAATTTGAATACTGAACAGGAGCATAAGCTTAAACTTTGGATGAAAGAACACCTACACCCTTACGAGATACCCAAAGAGATTTTACTGCTACCAAAGTTTATCCTAAGCGAGAGTGGCAAAATACGACGTAAACGCACATTAGCCCAATTATAGTAGAATATTTACCCCTGGCTATCGCATTGACTTATATTATCCTACGCTTCATTTGCAATAGATTAAAAAACACCTAAATTCCTCAAAGTTACTGGTCTTTCAGCCTTTGAGCATCATAAACTCATAGTCTGCACCTATGGAACCCGAGCATAAAACACATACAAACACTGCTTTTATCATAAGTGATGGTTATGATCTGGAATCAATAACCTCAGATGTAAAAGCAATTCGATTAGCACTTCAAAGTGGTGCCGACCAAGATTTGGAGATTGTAAGCAAAAAAGAATGGCACTTTGTCGCGGATCAGTATGCTTTTCTGGGATTCCTGATCAACAAAAAAATTATATTGTTTTGGGTAAAAGGTAACGTCAGGAAAAAGCACAGTAAGGCAGTCTATGAACGTATGAAAAAAGTGATGGCATCTGCCGATCAGTCTCAGCAGTTGTATCATATCCTTGACCTTTCTCACATTACCTCTTTTTCTCTCTCAGCGCGCAAAGTTTATGAAAATATTACCAATGCACTTGCTCCGCACTGGAAGCATAGCTATTATGTATTATCGGGCCTGGGAACTACCATCTTCCGTATTTATACTACCATTCAACCAAACTTCTCCAATAATGTGACCCTTGCCAAATCACTGCCTCAGGCACTTACGATAATACTGGAGAATGATAATACTAAACAGTCTATAGCAGAAGCAAGCCGTTTATCCAAATTTGACCCACGCCAGGCAAGTCATGAAGAGCTATTACATGAATATCAGCACCTGGCAGAAAAGCACGAAAAACTCCATCATCTTCATAGAAACAGGGCTCAGAAGTTGCTTGAGATGGTGGGAAAAATCACCTGGAACAAAGACTTTGACAGCAAAGATTTTCGTGCTGATCATAATGATGCTTTTTATAATGTATTTGGAGCTTTAGCCCTGTTACAATACGACCTTAAAGAGATTTTCAATCAGCAAAAAAAGACAAACCTAACCCTGGAAAAAGAAGTAGCTACCCGTACTTCACAGCTTGCCTCGGTGATTGAAAATACTTCTGAAATGATCATGTCAGTAAACCGTAACTGGCAGGTACAGGTAATTAATACGGCATTTCAACGGCGCTTTCAGGAAGCCTACGGGCAAAATTTAAAAAGTGGAGACCTTTTGCTTTCCAAGTTTCCTGAACATATCAGAGAATTTTGGCAAACTCGCTTTGAGAAGGCTTTTCGTGGAGAAGGATTCAGTGAAATAATCATGGAAACGATAAAGCAGGAAAAAACATATTTCCAGGTTACTCTCAACCCTATACAGGAAGGAAAGGAGATAAAAGAAGTTTCAGTATTTGGACTGGATATTACCAATCTCAGAAAAGCGGAAGAAAAAGCAAAGGAATATGAAGGTAACCTCATCAAGGCACTTAAGATTGCCCGTGCAGGTAGCTGGGAGTTTGACCTGCAAACCCGTAAAGTTAAAATTGGGAAAGAGGGTTTGAATATATTAGGGCTTCCTGCTGATAAAGATCTTATACTTACGCTGGAAGCGTTTGTAGATCGCTTTCTCTATCCGGAGGATGTTTCATTCTTACAGGAAAGACTGGCATGGGCGGAGCAAAATGAAGGAGATCCTAATTTTCAAGACCAATTTCCTTATCGGCTCTATCACCAAAATGGTAAGTTACTTCAGTTTATGCTGTATTCGCATTACAAGGCCAATTCACCTAAAGTGATTTTCGGTATTTCACAGGACATTACTGCCCAGAAAGAGGCCGAAGATAAATTACTGCAACAGAACCTTGCACTCAAAAAAGTGAATAGCGAACTGGATCAGTTTGTCTACAGTGTTTCTCATGACCTCAGAGCTCCACTCGCTTCTGTGTTAGGTCTCATCAACATTGCCCGGGAAGAGTATGAGCGCGATAACCTGATGCATTACCTGGATCTACAGGAAAAAAGCATACTGAAGCTGGATAGCTTTATCAGAGAGATCATGGACCTTTCTAAAAATGCTCGTCTAGCCCTACAGAAAGAGCTTATTGATTTTCAGAGGCTAGTAGATGAAGTTTTTGAAGAACAGCAATATGATCAGGAGAGCAGTAGCATTAAAAAGATAAGTAAAATTGATCATGCGCCGGATTTCTACTCTGATAAACGCAGGATAAGGGTTATCCTCAGAAACCTGATTTCTAATGCTTTGCGTTATGCCAACCTTCAACAGCCTCAACCTTTTGTGCAAGTAAGGGTGGAAATCAATCAGGAAGGTGCGCAGATTGAGATCACAGATAATGGTGTAGGTATAGATGCTGTGCATCAGTCTCGTATTTATGAAATGTTTTACCGGGCCAATCAGAATAAAAGCGGAAGTGGCCTAGGCTTATACATTGTGAAAGAAACGGTAGAGAAACTCCAGGGCGAAATTCACCTACATTCTGAGCCCGGAGAAATGACTAAGTTTACAGTTTACCTGCCTTCACTGGAATAGCCTGTGCAAAATATTACCTTACTTATTGCATACTTCTTCTGCAATTGCCTGCCGTAATTACAACTTAATTGTGCAATTGGCTTGGGACTTTATATCGTTAGTGAAACTTTAGAGAAACATAAGGGTAATATAAGTGTAGTGTCTAGCTTAAGAAAAGACACTATATTTACCGTCAAAAGACCCAATAAGATTCCATGTCACTTATCAAATCCCGTATTAAGCAAATAGAGATCAACTTCCAGACACTGCTGGCTCCCCCACCCTACGCACATGAATATCAGTTGGTCATTGATTTTTCTGATCAGCTTCAGACTTCTTTTCGGATCAGATACACTGAACGTGAGCAGCTTACCGAGGAAGAAATTGTAGAAGAAGGCTTTACTCTTTATGATGACTTTGAGTGGAAAGGTACGCTTCCCAAAGCCTGGAAACCTGCCATACTGGATGTTGTAGCCAATACTAATCACCTCTTTGATGCCCCAAAAGCCGAGAGTCAGCAGGTACTTGAGCTTAAGCTGGATTATGAAAATAATGAGACAGAAAATGGCATCCCTGATAATCTGGAAAGCTGGGAATATTTCAGTCAGGAAATCATACAAGCGGTCTATGAGATCAGTAAGAAAGAGCTACCTCTGGAAATAAGTTATGTTGAGCAAAGTGGAAATGATAAACAACTTATTCGTATTCAGCCTCGCTTCAGCCATCGTTCGCTTACTGTGACAAGAGAAAAAGATGGGAAGAAAGAGGAAAAAAGCCTTAAATGGGATCAGCTTATGTCGCTGCTACAGACCGTCTACCTACCCGACTATGATCCTGAAAAGGCCAAGAATAAGCTTCCCAACAAGCCCGGCAAGTATATTGACCAGGGAGATGGACTTTGGTACAAGCTTGGCAATGCAGTAAGCAATCCCAGCAAGAAGAAAGATGCGTTGGGTGAACTGGAGAAGATGTTCAGAAGTTTTTTTAGCGGCTTATTATTTTTCTTTCAGCTTCATCACTTCCTGCTGTAGCTCCAATACAATAGAGGTTAGCCGGGGCAGATCCATCGCTTCACTACTTTGAGTAGGAGAAAACTGATAAGGATCTTCGGCAGAAATGTACAGTACCACTTCCCAGGCTTCTACTTCTTTGCCCAATACCGGCAAGCTAATACGCTCATAAATCTGATTATTGGCTTCCAGTAATAAATTTCCTGATCGTGAAATATGGTTAAAAACCCGGCGGAAAAGAACACCTTCTGTGCGGGTGATCAGTACATGCGGCTTTCCATCTTTAAGCTTTTGAATACTTTCAATTCTACTACCTACCACTATCGCGCCACGGTTCACAGGCTGCATAGCATCATCTGCTACTTCAAAAGCCCGGTAGTGATCGGACGAAGAAGGTAAAGGAAGTGTCAATTCCGGTAAGCTTTCCAGGTAGTCCCTCTCCACCGCATTGTAGAAATAATGTTTGAACTCACTCTCCATCACCAGTCTTACTCTCTGCAAAGATTTTTTATTGTCTGTTGATGGAAAATCAATTCTCCTGGGCGGCAGATAAGGTCTTTTTTGCGGGCTTTGCTTAGAGCGTTCATCCCCCTCATCTATTAGATTATTAACTTGGTCATCGGACTGCTCCTCTCCAGGTAAATATTCATCATAAAACTCATCCTCTACCTCTTCCTCATGAAGATGCCGCATCCTGTCAGGATAAGTTCCAGACTGGCGAGTCCCGGACTGGCGAGTCCCGGACTGGCGAGTCCCGGACTGTCCAGTCGGGGACTGGCGAGTTTTCAAAGATTCTTTGAGTGGTCTACTTAATGGTTTAGAAACCAACTGATCAACCGAAACGTTGAATAGTTCGGCTGCTTTTACCAGCACTTCCAGCCGGGGGTTAGCTCTGGCTTCCTCATACGCTCCCAGCAAGGATCGCTTGATACCCAGCTTTTGGGCCATTTGTTCTTGCGTAAACTGGTACTTTCTTCTGAGGTACCGGATATTTTGACTAGCCGTATTCAAGGCAGTTGGTTTTAATTAGCAATTAGCTAAAATACTTAGTAAGTATACAAAAAGTTTCTCTTTCTACCCGAAAATGAGCTTAAACAAAGACAAAAAACAAACTTCAGCAAAAGATAAAGTAAAGCAAGGAGAAAAGCTTTCGCTAAAAGAAAGGTTTCAGGCGCTACAACACTTGCCTGCTTTCTTTCGCCTGATATGGCAGGTAAGCCCCAAAATGTTTCTGGCCAATGTAATCTTACGGGTGGTCCGAGCTGCTATTCCGGTTACAACTCTATACATTGGTAAGCTCATTATTGATGAGGTCGTAAGGCTGACCCAAACTTCTGGTGAGACTGATCTGACCTTGCTTTTCATCTACATAGGACTGGAGCTGTTGCTAGCGATTATTTCAGATGCCATCAACCGTGCAACTGTACTGTTGGATAGCTTATTAGGTGATAAATTCGCTAATGAGTCATCTGTACGGCTGATGCAACATGCTGGCTCTCTGGACTTGGCACAGTTTGAAGATGCAGATTTTTATGACAAACTTGAACGGGCTCGTAGGCAAACGGTAAGGCGCACTACGCTGATGACGCAGGTACTCAGTCAGTTTCAGAGCATCATTACGATTGGCTTCCTGGCGGCCGCTCTGGTAGCTTTTAACCCCTGGTTAATTCTGCTGATTATGGTAGCCGTAGTACCCGCTTTTCTGGGAGAATCTCATTTCAACGAGCGCAGCTATTCTCTCAACACCCAATGGACACCAGAGCGCAGAGAGCTAGATTATTTCCGCTTCATTGGTGCCAGCGATGAGACTGCTAAAGAAGTAAAGATCTTTGGTTTGTCTGATTTCTTGGTTAAGCATTTTAGCAAAATAGCAGACAATTACTATATGGCCAACCGGAGAGTGGCTATTGATCGCGCCCGCTGGGGAAGTGTGTTCGCCACCATCGGCACTGCCGGTTATTATGGCGCATACATTATGATAATAGTACAAACAGTAAACGGCCAAATCAGCATTGGTGACCTTACCTTCTTGGCAGGTTCTTTTTCCCGCTTACGCTCACTCTTGGAGAATGTTCTGAATCAGTTTTCCAGCATGGCAGAGGGCGCACTTTACTTACAGGACTTCTTTGAATTTTTTGAGATGAAGCCGCTCATTGCACTCAATGAGAATTCTTTAACCGTACCCCAGCCCATAAAACGAGGTTTTACTTTTGAGAATGTAGGTTTCAAATATCCTAACACAGATATCTGGGCAGTTCGCAACCTATCCTTCACGCTACATGCCGGAGAAAAACTGGCTTTGGTAGGAGAAAACGGAGCTGGTAAAACTACTATCATTAAGTTGCTCACCCGTCTTTACGATCCCAATGAAGGTCGTATTCTGTTAGATGGCTATAACTTGAAGGAATATAACCCTGCGGAATTACGAGAAGCCATTGGAGTCATTTTCCAGGACTTCGTTCGTTATCAGATGAATGCTTCTACCAATATTGCTGTAGGAAAAATTGAGGAAAAAGATAATCGTGTTAGAGTAGATGATGCTGCTTATCGTGGTATGGCTGATCAGGTGATTAGCAAACTTCCCAAAGGTTATGAGCAGATGATAGGGCGCAGGTTTGCAGAGGGCGTTAATCTTTCGGGAGGAGAATGGCAGAAGATTGCTATCAGCCGTGCTTACATGCGAGATGCGCAGTTGTTGGTTTTAGATGAACCCACCGCGGCGCTTGATGCCCGGGCAGAGTATGAGGTTTTTCGCCGTTTCGCAGACCTTACTGAAGGCAAAAGCGCGGTCTTAATTTCTCACCGTTTCTCTACCGTCCGTATGGCTGACCGGATATTAGTACTGGAAAAAGGTGGTTTATTGGAGATAGGCACTCACGAAGAGTTACTGATCAAAGGTGGAAAATACGCTGAACTCTTTGATTTGCAGGCCCAAGGTTACCGTTAAACGAAATTCTACATCCTAGTCTTGCAAAATTAGGCAGATATTCCTTACATTTGCAGCTCATTTAAGAAAAGCCTTCTACGCCAAGGCATACTTGAAGGTCTCGTAGCTCAACTGGATAGAGCAACTGCCTTCTAAGCAGTAGGTTCCAGGTTCGAGTCCTGGCGGGATCACAACAAAAAGTTCACAAATCCTTGTAAATCATGTATTTACAAGGATTTTGTTTTTTAAAGGTGCCGATATGGGTGCCTAAATTTAAAAATTTCGGCACCATCTCAAAATTTAGGGAAGCTAAGCACTACAATTTCTTATTAGCTAAACTTAAGCATTTAGCTCCAAGCACTTCTAAAATCGCCACATAATTTTATTGTTTTGGTATGACGTTAATGGTCAATTCCAATACACTATTTTCACCTATTTCGCAAACTCAAAGTAGAGCATCCAAGGAGTATCTCCACGATCTTGATGAGTAATTTGCCAATATTTTAAACCGATAAACAATTTTTCCAACGTGATTCGGAATATTTTCGTATACTTGAGAAAAAGAAGCAAAAGGTATGAATCCCTATCAGGTCATAGATACAGCAGAGAAAGGTATCTCTATCAAAATATTTGACAAACTGGTAAGCCAGAGTGGTTACTCTAAAGCAGCCCTTGCAGATTTTATAGGGTTGGATGTGAGAACGATCACCAACTACAAGAACAAGAACAAAGACTTCAGGAAAACGGATGCTGAACACCTGCTTAAACTTCAGGAACTGTTTGAGCAAGGTAAAGAAGTCTTTGGCAGCAGTGAAGAGTTTGCTCGCTGGCTGAGCAAACCTTCTTATGGTTTGGAAGGTCGCATACCGGAAAAGCTGCTCAACTACATTTCAGGCATTGAGCTGGTGAGTAGAGAACTTACCCGTATAGAATACGGCGACTTTTCCTAATGCTAGTCTACAGAATTACCAAAGCTAAATACGCTAAAGAATTAGTAGCCTCTGGTTTTCGCAACCGCTGGAATGAGGATGGACAGTTTGTTATCTATACCAGCGATTCCCGTGCGCTTGCCTGTTTGGAAAACCTTGTTCATAGAAGCAACAGTGGAAATAATCAGCTTTTCAAAACCATGATCATTTCCATTCCTGATGGCCTTCCAATATTAACTATACAGGAAAAAGACTTACCTAAGACCTGGAGAAAAGGGTACTGTGTAGAGTGTTTAGATATAGGTAAAGCCTGGTATGCAGAAAATAAATACCCTATCCTCAAAGTACCCACATCCATTATCCCTAATGAATGGAACTACATTCTCAACACTCGACATGCAGATTTTAGTAAAATTAAATTAGTAAGTACTGAGCCTTTCCTTTTTGATGAGAGATTGTGAATGATGAACGACAGTGCGTAACTAAGCACACCGTTGCCATCACTAGGGTCAAATGTGAATATCACTGTAGTAAAGACAAGCACCTATAGGCTCCAATTAGAACTCATAGTTTGAAATGAAGCAACTACCATAAACCACCAATACTACCCTAACCCAATGGTAAACAAACCTTTATTTAGAGAAATTAACTTTATATAGATTTTTTTACATAATTTCTTTACTATATTGAGCAAACGGCCTTACATAGAAGACAAAGTAAAAAACTATCGTTGTGTTACATGCAAAATGACACCTTGATACTAAAGTAAAAGTATAATTATACACTAACCCTACAAGCTGACTGAATATTCAGTTTATAAAAAAGCTAAATTTTATCAGCGCTCGTTAAGAGAAGACAGTAGTATGACTAAACAAGAAAAATTAATAGGAAAACATCCTGACAAATCTCATCAATTCGGGATTTGGCTTACAGCAAATGATTTACCCCCTACAGCTACAAAATGTCACAGAGAACTTAAAGAGGCTGATTCTCAAAATGAGACTTTAGTAGAATGGATGGCCAGAAAGTTAATAAATCATCATTACTCAGATTTTAGGTTGAAAAGATTAAAAGATAAATTTAGGAGCTTGGGCTTTAATAAATATGCAGAACAGCACAAAAAGCTTCCATCAGCTGATAAAGTAAAAAAAGGAAATGCAACTGAAATAATCTTGACAGATTATATTCAAACATCTCTTAAAAAAGAACTTGTCAAAGTTTTTAAGTTAAGATACAACCCCAATATTGACCAAGCAATTAAAGGTGATGACACTTTAATGGTTGATTTGATTGAAGAAAAAGGATTTGAAAAAATAAGAATTTACCTAGGGGAAGCCAAATTTAGAAAAACACCTTCAAAAGAAGTAATCCAAGATATTACAAACTCACTAAGCAAAGATACATTACCTCTGTCATATACTTTCCTCGTCGATGAAATCGCTAAAATAAATGAATCTCTTGCTGAAAAGTTGGATGATTACATTATTCAGGATATTAAAGATAAAGGTGATTTAATTTACACGGGGTTACTATTAAGCAATGGAAGAACCTCAGCGATGGTCGAGGAGCACTTAAATAGTGATAATGACCATTTAGTGTTTATTTCACTTGGTATAGAAAATCCTGAAGGCTTTATTAACACAGTATTTGCAAAAGCAGAAGAATTAATTTCAGAACCCCTAGAGTTATGAGGCTTGAATTCATAGAAGAGAGCTTTGCAAAATTAGAATCTGATTCCCTTTTACAAAATCTCATAGCTCAAGCAAATGCTAGATATATACTTTACAATACCGGAGAAACCAAAGGTAATTTTCCAAGGTACACTATTAAGGATGAACAACTAAACCTTCTTGCTTTTAAATATTTAAATATTGGATGCAATTATTTTGAAAATAAAATCTATTCTCAGGCTTCTCATTCAATTGAAAAAGGAGCATCTATCCTGGAGCATGTGCATGGCTCGCCCAATGTACAGACTAAGAATAAGAACCTTTACGTTTTAATTTCTGCATTGGGTTACTACGTTAGCTTTCAATATTCTAAATCATTCATTCTAATAAAAAAGATCCAAAGTGATACAATAATATCTTCATTAATATCTTTTTTTTTAAAACGTGATTTTAATCTGCTATCAAATGAAATAAACCGGTTGGTTATTAATTCTAACTATTCTGACGAATATATTGCAGAACACCATAGTGTTGATAATATCACTATCAAAGTTTATGAGATAGTTATTGCAAAAGCATTAAACTTTTATATGAGATACTACCATACTGGTGAGAAAGAATTATTAGAATCTGCGAAAAAGGACCTGAATAATTTAAAGGTAATTGCAGAGATAAGAGGAGAGCCTGATATATGGTGGGTAATAAGATTGCTTCTACTAATCCTTGAGGGTTTTAATCAAGCTTCTCTTTGGCAGGTTTTATCTAATTACTTTGATACGCAAGACAATTTTCCTTTAAAATATATTCAATCTCTTATTTATAAAACGAGCGGCAGTATAACAGAGTTGTTTGTAACTCAAAGAAACTCTTTGCCTAAAGTTTTGAGTCATGAATCAAATGGCTGTATTGTAAGTATCCCCACAAGTAGCGGGAAAACAAGAATTGGAGAAATTGCAATATTAAATTGTATCATGTCCCATCCTGATGATAAGATATTATTTGTTGCTCCTTTCAGGTCATTAGCATATGAAATAGAAAACTCCCTTGATGAGATTTTTAGTAACCTTAACATTTCAATATCTCATTTATATGGCGGTAGTTTGTTTAGCAAATTAGATGAAAAAATAATTGATGAATCATCCGTAATTGTTGCAACACCTGAAAAAGCTAAAGCCTTATTACGAAGCAATACAGAAGTACTTTCAAGTTTAAAGCTGGTCATTGTTGATGAAGGTCATCTTTTTGGTGAAAACAAAAGACTAATTGTTAATGAAATGTTTTATGAAGAATTAAAGTACCATGTGATCAAAAATGAGGGGAAATTTTTACTGCTATCTGCGGTATTACCAAATGCAGAAGATTTAGCAGAATGGCTAACAAATTCTTCAGAAAATGTTTACAAAGAGAACCTCCGAAGAGAGAGTGGGAAAATTAGAAATCAATAGTAGAACGATTCGAAAATCAAGCATTTTACCTAAATATGAAAAGTATAGGCCATTATTTCGTCGTATCTTTTATGATTTGGAAAAAGAAACGTTAGAAATTAGACAAGAAGTATCACTTGAAAGAATAAGTTATATTTTAAGAAAAGCTCCGATTAAACTACTTTCAATATTTTCCAATAGTCATCATTATATTGAGAAATATGTTGATTTAGTTTGGCAAAGTACTGATTCAGAAAGAGAATCCTTCAACACTAAATTTATTAAGAGTAAAGAGTTACCTAAAAAACCTCGTCAAAAGAAAGTTCACTATTTTCCTGAAACTAAAAATGAAGCAATTGCAGCTACAGCATATAAGTTAAGAACATTTGGGCCAGTGTTAATTTTTGTTGGCGATAAAAGATCTGTCTTTACGATTGCAAGAGAATATGAGAAATGTATAGATTCACAAGATGACAATTTTGCAATAAATAATCAAAATAATTGGACGGCTTTTGAATTAGCATGCTCAGAATCATATGGTTTAGATTCAGAATGGCTAGCTTTTGCAAAAAAAGGCATTTTCTGTCATAATGCCAATTTACTATCTGATGTGCGTTTACCATTGGAACGCTTGATGCGTAGTGAAAAACCAAGAGTGATTATTGCAACCTCAACCTTAGGACAAGGAGTAAATCTAGGTGTATCAACTGTTATTTTTTCCACCTTATATCAAGCAGGAGAGCTGATTACGAAGAGAGACTTTTGGAACATTGCAGGCCGGGCTGGTCGAGCTTTTGTCGATCATGAAGGTAAAATACTGGTTGCTCATGAAACCATTGGTAAAGGTAATAGAAAAATTAAATGGGAAAGAGATTTGATACATGAATTCTTTGATAAAGGAAATATCGATAAAGCTTTAAGTGGTTGTCTAGAATTGATTAAAGAACTTAAGTTAATTTCTGTTGCAAACGGAATATCTTTTGAAAATCTTATTGAATTAATTGCTAATAATAATTTAGTAAATGAATTGAATGAATTAGAAGAACTCGACAAAAAACTTGATTGGATTGATGATGGTTTATTAGCACTTCACAATTCATTTAATTTAGATGGTAATGAAATAACATGGGTTGAAGATTATTTTTCTAAATCCTTAGCTTATCTGCAAGCAGAAAGAAATAAGGAAATTTCAGGTGATGAAGTAATTGAGTTTGTTAAAGCAAGAATAAGAGGAATTACAAAAAAGGTTGGTGAAGAAAAAAATGATTGGGAAAAAGTAGTATCATCTGGAATACCTATTAACTCTGACCTCCAAATTGAGGAAAAACTTGACGATATTATTACTTTCATACAGGATTACATTATTGAAGACAAAACATTGGAAAACCGCATTTTACTGGTTAAAGAAATAGAAAATAAGATTAATGATATTAATATATTAAATGAAGCTTATTTAGAAAGTGTTGACGAAAAAGAAATTCGAGAATTGTGGTTAAGTGGCACTCCAATGTCTGAAATTACCATTTTAGAAAATGCTATAGATATTATAACCAAACACTATTCTTTTAATCTTCCTTGGGTGCTAAACGGAATTTCAAAAAAATTAATAAATAGAGATTTACATGAAGAATCAGAAGTAGTTGAAGAATTAGCCATTCTAACAGAAATAGGTTTACCCAATTTAAAGTCTGTAAAGATTTATCAAGCTGGTATTCGGTCGAGATCTTCTGCCCTTGAAATAGCTAATCTTTTTGAAGATGAACTTTGGGAAAAAAATGTAAAGACTTATAAAACTGTTTTAATAGAATATGCTGATTATTACAGGGACCAAGTATCTGAGACAGCTGCTTCATGGATTGACTTATTAGTTAATCTATCAAAAAGAGAAATGCTGAAAGTGAGTAGAATACCAAATTTCAGGTTCGGTAACGTCCATGAGCACACACAAAGGTTGATTGCAAGACAGATCAATGGAAAACAATATTTATTGAGTCCAGAATACAATCTAATTAAGAACATTAACGATTCAGACATTGATTTTTCAGAGGTAAATAATCTTAATGGGATTTATTTTGACTTTGATGAAAAAGATAATCTTTGGAAAATGACATGTATAAATCCCTATGTCAAAATTATTTAATGCTCCTCCTCTCATTAAATATTATTAATAGTAGTTTGAAAGAAAGTCACCTTAAATTACCAAATGTTTCATTTAAACCACTATAAGCCTAATTTTAATATAAATACTCAGCTCATCTCGTACACACAAGCTTAGTGTTGATAGTTTCTGACATAAAAAATCTCTAATTCGATTAGGCTGATAAACCTTCTCTTTATGATTATCCAGTACTGTTCAGATTTGCATTTAGAATTCAATGCTAACAAAAAGTGGTTGAAAGAGAACCCAATCCAAGCTGAGGGTGAAATTTTGATCATTGCTGGAGATCTTTTTTATCTGGATGAAGATTTTAAGAACCTGACATTTTTAGATTACCTTTCTCAGAGTTTTACAGAAACTTATATTCTTCCCGGTAATCATGAGTATTATGGAGGTTATGATGTGGAGCTACATTCAGGGGCATTAAAAAAGCCTTTGAGGGACAATGTATGGTTAGTTAACAACTGTGTGGTTGAAAAACCAAATATCAGATTGATTTTTTCTACCCTCTGGTCCAGGATAGAAAAGAATATTACAGCTATACTCTTTGGGATGGTTGATTTCCGTAGGATTTATTTCCAGAAGCAACGGCTTACCATTGATCATTATAACTTCCTCCATAATGTTTCTCTAGAGTTTTTGAAGCATGAGCTTCAGGTTGAGAGTCCAAAAAAACAATTGGTCATTAGCCACCATCTACCGAGTGAATTGTGTAATGCTGTAGAGTTTAAAGGTAGCCAACTGAATGAGGCGTTTTGCGTAGATCTAACACCTATGATCATGGATTCTAATATAGATGCCTGGATTTATGGCCATAGTCATAGAAATATACCTGAATTTAGAATTGGCAAAACCTTGATGCTGACCAATCAACTTGGATATGTTGACCATCACGAGCATTATAGCTTCAGGAGAAATGGTACTCTCAAAATTTAACATGGGCTGAAAATAAGTTACAGCCACCTATTTTTTATCTTTCAGCTATGGATAACAACAACCCTATAGAAATATTTGCTACTGAAGATGGTTCTACTGAAATACAGGTCCGCCTACAACAGGATACTGCATGGCTATCACTGAACCAAATGACTGAGCTTTTTGACCGGGATAAGTCTGTTATTTCCCGCCACCTGGCTAATGTTTTTAAAGAAGGTGAGCTAAAAAGAAATTCAGTTGTTGCAAAATTTGCAACAACTGCGGCAGATGGCAAAACTTACCAAGTAGAGTATTTCAATTTAGATGTCATCATCTCAGTAGGTTACAGGGTTAAATCCAAAAGAGGCACACAGTTTAGGATCTGGGCTAGCAATGTACTGAGGCAGTACCTGGTACAGGGTTATGCACTCAACCAGAAGCGTTTGCTGGAACAACAGCAAGCTCAGATGAATAAGCTACAACAGGCTATTCGCATGATTAGCGAAATGCCCGAGCGTACTGAATTATCAACTGATGAAGCAGCCAGTATCCTGAAAGTATTGCAGGAATACAGTTATGCACTAGACATTTTGGATCAGTATGATCATCAATCGGTAGAAGTACGCCATATACAACCTCAGGAAACCTATCGCCTCACCTATAGTGAAGCCCGGAAACAAATAGATCGTTGGAGGGATCATTACGGTGCCGGTAAGCTTTTTGGAAATGAAAAAGATGAATCATTCAAAAGCTCCATAGATACCATTTACCAGACTTTTGATGGCATGGACCTCTATCCTTCAGTAGAAGAGAAAGCCGCCCATCTGCTGTACTTTATTGTCAAAAACCACTCTTTCTCAGATGGAAATAAACGGATCGCTGCGGGTATCTTCGTCTGGTTCCTGGATAAAAACCGCATGCTCTATCGTACGGATAAAAGCAAACGAATAGCCGATAATGCCTTGGTAGCCCTTACCCTGATGATTGCCGAAAGTAAAGCTGATGAGAAAGAACTGATCATCAATGTGGTGGTAAACCTGATCAATAAGCAGAATTAAAGCAGTAGCATTCGTTAATCTGTGTAATGAACATGCGAAAAACGATGTGAATGTCTGGATATAAATTGAGATTTTGCAAATCTTAATTCTTAGCATACCCACCTGCTCAATGGAAGATTATTTTCTCAAGAAATTTGAAAGCAAGTCTGATCAGGAGTTACTACAGATTATTGGTCGCAAAGAAGGTTATCAGAAGGCTGCCGTCAATGCAGCGATTGAGCTTTACAATGAAAGAAATGCTACTACAATTCCTAAACTCTACGATAAAGAAGATTTCGTTGGAAGTGAAGCCAATAAAGGTAGTACCATTAGGAGTTTGGATCTCAAACCATTTTTAAGAACCCTTAGCTATCGTGATTTCTTAACCTCCTTTGCTCTGGCGATGTTCTACCTTGCACTTACATCAGTGATCAAATTCTACGGAGATGAAATTGAACCTGAGCGATTAGGTGATGCTATCATCATTCTATCTGGATTTATAATAATATTGGCTTGTCACATCATTTATAAGATTGAGCATCACCGTGCTAATAACTTTGTGGGCCGGGTTACACAGGATTTACTCTTCATGGTTCTACTTATACTATTGAAGAAAAGTTACGATAGCTTGGTCTACAACAACAATTATTTCTCTCTGGATGATTTCATCCATTTTGGGTTTCTTTTCTTAATCCTGTCTGTTGCAATAGAGCTATTAGTAACAGTCTTGAGATACGTTTTAAGGTGGTTCAAATGTCAAATATTCTAAAGATCAAGTTAGGTATCGTTTTGCTATCATGTTTCATCCTCGCTATGATCCCAATGATGAGATACAACTTCTATGCTCCTGTTACCATCAAAAGATGGCAACCACTTAACTGGAATGACTTTCAGGGTTTTGCTAAACCTTTTTCAAAATGGGGAGCAGCCATCAGCAGTAACGTATACCTCGAGTTTGATACGGTAGATCAGCTGTATATCGCCTACGCCGGGCAGAATAACCAGTATTCTTGGGTCAAAACCAGTTCAGTGAATTCCAATAGTTCAGACTACATGCTCAACCATGAGCAGTATCATTTTAACGTTACCGAACTGCATGCCCGAATGCTCAACCGATATTTAGTAGAAAATCCGAATGAGGCAGAAGAAAGATATCTTACGAAACTGGCAGATATCCGAGCGCAACTCAACCAGATGCAGGATAATTATGATAATGCATCTGATCACGGTTCAACAGTTCATATGCAAAGAAGATGGGAGTATCAGATAGACTCTTTACTGAAAGTGTATTCAGAAGAACCAAACAAAATAACTGACTACTATTCAGGAGCTAACATCTTTTTTCCATTTAAAATGCACCTCTTAGTACAAGTTAACAATGAAGGTGCATCGCGAACTTTTGGGTCAGAAAAGTATGGTATGGCATTCTCCTTGGAGTCTGCTCAGTATGATTTTATTGAAGCTAAAAATCTTAATGAGGATCTTTACCAACATTATGTAAATGATTCAATAGAAATCTTGTCTTTTGAGAAGGATACTAGCAAATTTGATTTTGAAGCCAGCACAGTTGTTCGTGATAGCGATCAAAAATTTACTATTCAACATCTATGGGTATATCAAGACCAATATTTATACAAGGTATCCGCCGCCTATCCCTTCGCTGACGAAACAGCAGGTTATGAAGAGATAGCCAGGTCGTTCCTAAACTCTTTTGAGATTGTGAATACTGATGCTTACTGGATTAACCGTCTGAAACAATCAGATGCAAGTGGTATCGCTCATGAAATCATGAATGGAAATTCCAATTACGAGCAAGAAATTGAACAATGTGCTACTTATGCTGAAGAAAGACCATATAGTTTTTACAGAGGTCCATTTTTCTCAGAAGATGGGCAGTTAATCCTGGCAATGGACATCATTGAGCACGAAGATAGTTTAGTTTACGAGAGCGGAATCATTGTAGATGACCAATGGTATGCATTCTCTCCTGATACGACTGATCAGATCTTATTTATACCCACTGAAAGAGTGCCAAAAGAGCCATTCCACTTGGATTTTGGCTACTTTTTATCAGAGGACACCACAAAGGAATGTCTGGAATTTCACTATCAGACCCTTCGGGTGAATCCTCCAAAAATAAAATAATAAGAGGCATTTCTATCAATAGAAATCAAATTTAGCACCTAACCTTTTAGGTTAGTAATATAAACTCTCTCTCATTCTCACCAACAAAGCTTCAATCCTATCCAAATCAGGAGTTTCCGGTAAGGCAGACTGCTTATAGATTTCTTCTATTTGGTTGATTTTCTGCACTGCCTGTTCTACTAATGCTTCATAGTCAAAAACCCCTTTTTTGATGTTCAGTAAGAAATCACGTTCAGGGCGCCGCACCCTGACCGTACCTTCTTTGCCTATTTCTTCTGCCATAGCTAGCAGCCGGAATGTATGCATCATGTTTTTGGCATCGTAATTCTTACCATGAGAAAGTGTATTCTGATAACGGGCATCATTTCGTTTTTCTACCCACTCCCAGTATTCTCTGTAATCTCTGCAATAAGAGGAATAGCCTGACTTATTGAAGGACATGATGGCTACGGGCTTAGTTTCTTTGGGAATTGAACTCAAAGAGATATCATTGGCTTTCTCGCTCTGGACAATACCCTTATAATTCTGCTTCGGATCATGATACAATCCATACACCTCTCTCATATGAGCAATGCTGGATAAACCACAGTCCTCCTGCTTCATCTGGTTTTTAGTGAGAAAATCCTTCACTGGCACTGATCCCTGCCCCTGCACCACATAGCAAAAGTCAAGTACGGACTTTCTTTCTTTTTCTACCGGATTGAGGATTTTCTTATTCAACCCTCTGGCTTTCTTTACCTGCGTCATGGCATAATTGCCAAAGGTCTGCTGACACAAACGGGAAAGAAATAGCTCTTCCCTGATCTCCTCCATCAGGAAGTGTTTATAAAGTATACAGTCTTCAGGAGTATTGAGCAATTCCAGAATATTAGGATTATTCTTGGCTAGCAGTTCTACAAATTTCCCTAGCTCATAGTATACAATATCATTACTTTCATTGCTCAACTGAGGGATGTAGTTCATGCCATAAAACTGTTCTTTGGACAAATAAAACACACCCCGGATATCGGTATCTGACTCAGCAGTGGCCAAGCCATAGGCTTTACTGCCGCTGATACATTCCAGCAGCAGTAAGCCTCTTTCCTTCATTTCCTCTATTGTCATCTCAATCTGATTTTACAGTTTCTCTAAAAAAACTATCCAGCAAATACATGTCTTTTGCAGGAGTATTTAAGGTTTTACTCCCTTCTTGATTACTTTCAATCACTTCCTCAAGAAAAGTTAATAGTCTTTTACTGGATGGATGCTTGTACGATTCTTCTTTACCTGACTTCAAGGCTCTCAGCTTATCAATCTCTTCCAAAATCTCAGAGGGCAAGGATAAGCCTTTGAGCATTTCAGTGAAATTAACGGGTGGAAAAGTCTGGTACTTAACCACCCAATGCGCTGCATTAGCTGTTCTCAAAGCATAAAAAAGATTCTTAAGCCGATACTTATCCGCATCACAAAGTGTATGGTACTTTTTAGCCATACTTTGGTAATGATAAAAACCCGCAGGGGGGGCGAAATATAGTTTCGCTAAGCTCCTAAGCTTTTCAAGAAAACGCTGATCTGTAAAATACACTAATGGAGAATATATCCACTCCATCAGTGGGACATTTGACTTTGCTAAGAGTAATAGGCTCTTATCTATATCCCATCCACCGGCATCAAAGTCTCTACTTATCTTAGGATTGATCACATCGCTCTTTTTGAAAAGTGAGAGATAAGCATCCTTTTGCCTCCTGTAAATGAAGCGTACATCGTAATCACTATCAGGAGAAGGAAATCCCCAGGCACGAGAACCTGCCTCGCAGGCATGCAATATCTTTATCAGGTATTCCTTCTCAATAGCTTTCAACTTATTGATGATATTCTTTTTCATGTTTGTATCTATAATCTTGGATCTATGGGTTCGCTTTCCAGCGCTAGCACTCCAAACACACATTCATGTATTCGGCGTAATGGCTCTTTTTTGACAAACCTTTCTAGTCCTTCTAAGCCCAACGCAAATTCTCGCATAGCCAGCGACCTCTTGCCAGACAACCCACGCTTTTTGAGTCTTAATAAATGCTCAGGAGCCGTATATTCTGGTCCGTAGATAATTCTCAAATATTCTCTACCCCTACATTTGATAGCAGGTTGTACCACTCCTCTTTTGCCATGACTAATAAAATCCAGCGGCTTGATGACTATGCCCTCCCCTCCTTTTTCTGTCAAAGCTTCCCACCACTGGACTAGCGCTTGTTGCGACTGTTCATCAGTAAGATCTACAATTCGATAAGGGGTAGCCATCAGTAATTCTTCATCTCCATAGCAAATCTCCTGAATGTGCTGCATATGCCACTCATGCGATTTATCCATATGCACAGCACCTTCGGTAGCCAGGATATGAAAAGGCGCCAGCTTATAATCTGCAATACTCTTCACCGGCCAGCAGTATTGACGGTAAGTAGTACAGTAATCCTTGACCATCTCCTGCTTCTGTGTATATTTTTCCAGTAGGGCATCTACACCTTCAATTTGGCGGGTAGTTGCTGAGGAAAGTACCTCTACAGTAGCTGATAAAGAAGCTTCCGCAGCAGCTCCTACTGAAGCGTACTGTTCCTGTAAGAGTGCCTGTGCTTTGGCCGACCAGGGCATCAACTCAGCATCCAAACAAACCCAATCCGTATCAAATTTCTCCCAGAAGTTAGTTTTTGTCAGCGCAGCATTGACTCTGCTCAAAAACTCCTGCTCATATGCCAGCTCATTGAAAAAACTTCTTCCGGTACGAGTATAGCATTTGCCAATCCCCTCACCTTCTATACCAAACCGCTTCACGGCAACTTCTTCATCTTGACAAATGACGAGTATCGCTCTGGACCCCATATGCTTTTCTTCACAGATTACTTTCTCTATGCCTTGCCTACGATAGAATTGCAATGCTTCTTCCGGTCTTTCTAAATAATCAGGTTGCTCACTGGTCTCGGTAGGTGACATGGTAGGCGGCAGATAAATAAGCCACTTCGGATTGACAGCGAACCTACTCATCACCTCCAAGGCAGCCATCTCATTTTCCTCTCTGATGGTCACATTGTTCCTCAGACGAGTGCTGATAATTCGTTTGCCCAATACATCTTCCATATCCAGCAAATCATCATATTCCTGCTGCTGATTCAAAGAGAGTTCAGGAGAGTGCAAGGGACGAGCAGATTCAGCATATACCTGAAGGGCATCTACTGAAACCAGTTCTTCCTCAGGATAACGCAAAGCCGTTAGCTTCCCACCAAATACACAGCCTGTATCTATGTCAATGGTACGGTTAAGCCACTGCGCTTCGGGTACGGGTGTATGCCCGTACACCACCATAGCTTTACCCCGATACTCTGAAGCCCAGTCATAGCGTACTGGCAAACCAAACTCATCAATCTCTCCGGTAGTCTCGCCGTACATGCAGAAAGCTCTTACCGCACCACTGCCTCTACCCTGCATCTCCTCCTTGATTCCCGCATGTGCTACCGCCAGTTTACCATCATCAAAAACATAGTGACTCACCAGACTATAGAGGAATTCTTTTACCTCTATACGAAATGCTTCTGACTCGGTAGAAAGCTGCTCTACTGTTTTTTCCAGTCCGTGCTTTAGCTGCACATTTTTACCGTTCAGGTACCTCTGCAACTTCATATCATGGTTGCCGGGCACGCAATAGGCAACACCAGCCCGCACCATACTCATGACTAGCTTTAATACCGCAGGAGATGCGGGACCACGATCCACCAGGTCACCCAGAAAGATCACTTTTCTACCTTCAGGAGGACTTACTTCCAAACAGAAGTTACTGCCGTTATCCTGTACTTCTTTTAACGCATACCCCAGTTTGACAAGTAACGCCACTAATTCTTCATAGCAACCATGTATGTCTCCTATAATATCAAAAGGTCCGTGAACCTCTTTTTTATCGTTGTAGAGTTTTTCACGCACAACCTGCGATATGCCTTCTACTTCTTCAGCAGACTTCAAGACATGGATATGACGAAAGCCTTCTCTTTTCAGCTTTTTCAATGACCTTCTCAGTTGTGAGCGCTGCTGACGGATCACATGCTTGCCAAAGTTCCTATCGCTACGCTGATCATTTCTTTCCTGACATACATCTTCCGGCAAATCCAGTACAATGGCTACGGGTAAACAGTGATATTCCTTAGCCAGATGAACCAGTTTTCTTCTGCTTTCTTCCTGCACGTTGGTCGCATCTACGACTGTGAGTATACCTTTTTTGAGTCGTTTAGAAGCGATATAATGCAAAAGCTCAAAAGCATCAGGTGTAGCTGACTGGTCATTTTCATCATCTGATACAATTGCCCGACACTGATCAGAAGAAATCACCTCGGTAGACTTAAAATGCTTTCTAGCAAAAGTAGATTTTCCTGAGCCAGATACACCAATCAAGGCTACTAAAGAAAGCTCTGGTATTTTTATAGTGTTCATTTTTGGTTGCTACTTTAAGTTGAAAATGGCCATCTGGGAAGGTGCTCCGAACTTAGGGTGCTCCTCTCCTACAGCTTTAAAATTCACTGCATAATCATGAGCCTCAGCTACTCTGCTAGCCCAGGCTTTGAACTCTGCCCTGCTCCACTCAAAGCGATGATCACTATGGCGAAAAGCTCCGGATTCCAGCGTTTCAAAAAGCTGGTTGTAATCCCGGTTGGGTGTAGTGAGCACAATTGATTTTGGCCTGGCAAACTCAAACAATACTCTTTCCAGTGCAGCCAATCTGTTTTCATCCAGGTGTTCAATCACTTCTACTAATGCCGCTGCATCAAAACCTTCTAGTCTTTTATCTCTATAGGTGAGTGCTCCATGAATCAGATTGACCCTCTCCTTCTGGCGAGGGGCCATCTCCTGAAAATGAAGCCTCTCTTTGGCTTTCTCCAGTGAACGATACGAGATATCCATGCCCAGAATATTTTCAAACTGCTTTTCCCGAAGCAGCATCTTGAGCAATTTTCCTTCTCCACAACCCAAATCCAGCACAGTCTTAGCTCCGGATGATTTCAGTTCAGAAAAAACCTGCTTTAGCCTTTCCTGATGCAGGGTCTCTTTTCTTTTGATTGTCGCATCATCTTCTTCAGAGTCTTCCTCATCAGCTACACTATCCTCAGCAAGCAATTGACCCAAAGCACTTTTGGTAAATCTGCCGATATTGAGCAGGTAACGCTTAGTGATTTGCTCTTTTTCGGGATGGTTGCTCAACCAACCTTCTCCTTTTTTGAGCAACTTATTGACTTCATCTTCACTCACCCAATAATGCTTATCATTATCCAATACTGGAATCAGCACATACAGATGCGAAAGCAAATCCTGTAAACGAGTCTGACCTGTAAGTTTAAGATGATAGTATTTGCTTTCTCCCCATTCTGGAAAATTTTCATCCAACATCTGTCTTTCTACCCTCACTTCATATCCCAGTGGCTCAAACAGTTTTCTGATCAGCAACTCTCCTCCTTTGGGTGCGGGCAAAGCTGATAAACTCACCTCAAATGGCATTACCTTATCTACTGCTTCAGGCCTATTCGCACAAGTACCGTTCATCGCAGTGGAAAAAGCTTTGGCAATGGCTACACTCATTAGGGATGAAGCTACATAAGGCCGGTCATTGACATAATGGCCTAGTGTAAAACTTTCGGCAGCAGTATTTCTGGCATTCCTGACCAATGCTATAGGGTCAATATCCAGCAGCAGTGCAACGGTGCATTTATCTTCATTTGCTTCAGGATAGAAAACATGTGCTTTGCCACTGGAAAGCGCTACCTCTTGCAGGCGATCCGGATGTTTGTGCAGCAGATAGCCTAAATCGGTAGCAGGCGAATATGTAGTTGAAATCGTTAGTAACATCTTTTTATCATCTTCTTCATTAATGATACAAGTGTAAGCAGCCACTACGCAATCTTTTTGCGTAGTAGAAAAAATTTCACTTTTTTGATAAAATTTTTGCTTATGCCTGTTAACAGAAACGCACTGATTCGCTACAAAACCATTGACCAATGTCTGCGTAACCGCTTCCGTAAGTGGACACTCGAAGATTTAGTAGAAGCTTGCTCTGAAGCTCTATATGAATATGAGGGCATTGAGAAAGGTGTAAGTACTAGAACAGTGCAGTTGGACCTGCAAATGATGCGGAGTGAAAAGCTAGGGTATAATGCCCCTATCATTGTAACTGATAGGAAATACTATACTTACGAAGATCCAGATTACTCCATCACCAACATTCCTCTCACAGTCAAGGATTTAAACAAGCTTACTGAGGTCATTGAAATACTTAAGCAGTTCAAAGGCTTTAGCCATTTCCATGATTTATCAGGTATGGTGCAAAAGCTGGAAGACAAAGTTTATACTGAAAAAACCAAGCAGGAGTCGGTCATCCAGTTTGAAACCAATGAAAATGTAAAAGGGCTGGAGTTCATAGACGATTTATATCAGGCCATTATTCAGAAAAAAGCGATACGTCTCACCTATCAGTCATTTAAAGCCCGCAATCCTCAGAGCTTTGACTTTCACGCCCAGCTTTTAAAGGAATTTCGTAACCGCTGGTTTGTACTTGGCTTCAAAGGTAAAAGACAGTTACCTCTCTTATTAGCACTGGATAGGGTAATTGACATCGCCCCCTGCAACGCTCCATACATACCCAATACCCAACATGACTTACAGACCTATTTTAAAGATGTGGTAGGTGTGAGTGTGGAAATAAACGGTAGTACTGAACATGTAGAAATCTTTGTAGAACAGAAGCACTTGCCCTATATACTGACCAAACCTATTCATCATTCTCAGCAGCTTAAACAGAAACTCCCCGGCGGAGGTATCATTACGCTGGATGTGCAACTAAATTTTGAGTTAGAAAAGGAGCTACTAGGCTATGGTGAAACCATCAAAATTTTGAACCCTCCGCGTCTGTTTCGCAGTCTTAAGAAAAGAATAACTATGGCTCACCAATTGTACACTTATGACCTACATCCCATAGTAGCCCAAGAAAGCATCAAAAAAGTGGATCGCAGAGGTACGGCTATACTTAATGGCATCTACTCTCCAAAAGAAGTAGAGCAAATGGGTAGGATATTAGATAATTACAAAGCCAGTGTGGATGGACAAAATAACACTGAAGTTTTCGCCATCAGAAAGTTGCTTCAAGAACTTCCTGAGTTGAAGGAACATATTTTTAACCTGAAACTACACACCCTACTCCAAGAAGGGATGGGAGAAGGCTATTTTCTCTGCAAAGCGATCTATTTTGACAAACCTTCCACTTCCAATTGGTATGTTACGTTCCATCAGGATGTCCCCATCAATGTCCAAGAGAAAATAGAAACCGAAGCGTACTCAGGATGGACCAGCAAGAAAGGAGTGGTCAGTGTTAGACCACCCATAGATATTTTGAAGAACATGTATACCATCCGAATTCACCTGGATAATACTACCGCTGAGAACGGAGCACTTCTCGTATTTCCAAAGTCTCATTTCGGCATTTGGGATCATCAGCAATTTGAACAATTTCGTCAAACAAAATCTCCTACATGCTGTGAAGTAGAAGCAGGAGGTATTCATCTCATGAAACCTCTCACCCTTCATGCCTCCCAAAAAACCACCAATGCCCAATCCAGAAGAGTCATCCACCTGGAATTTGCTTCTAGTGAATTACCCAATGGATTGGAGTGGGGGGAGAAGGAAGTAGTTATTTTTACCCATCAATAGAGTTATGGTGCTTTTTCTTTTAAAAAACTTTTAACTGTCTGAAAAGAATAAAAGTTACTAGGGCGTGTTGACAATTAATGAATGAATCTAGGACATATATGTTTATCAAGGAAAAACTTATATGCGACGTTACGAAATCAGTGATTATGATTGGCATCGTTTGGCTCCGTTACTTCCTGGTAAATCCACTGACATTAGTCGAACTGCTGCTGATAATCGCACTTTTATTAATGCTGTGCTTTGGATTGCTCGCAGTGGGGCACCTTGGAGAGATCTGCCAGAACGCTATGGGGCTTGGAATTCAGTGTATCAGCGCTTCCGCCGTTGGGCCAGGAAAGGCATCTGGCAGCGAGTATTTGACCAGTTACAAGAGCCGGATTTGGATTGGCTGCTGCTGGATTCTACCATTGTACGAGCCCATCAGCATGCAGCAGGACAAAAAAGCAACTCCTGAACAAGAATGTCTAGGTCGTAGTCGCGGGGGCTTCAGTACCAAAATTCATACTTGTTGTGATGCATTGGGGAACCCACGGCGTTTTATTCTGACCCCTGGGCAGTGTTCTGACCATAGGCAAGCAGAAACGCTACTGGGAGAAGACATTCCCAGAGCAGTAGTAGCTGATAAGGGCTATGACAGTAAGGTTTTTGCTCAGTGTATTGAACAGCTTAGCGCTGAGGTAGTAATTCCTTCTAAAGCGAATGCAAAAGAACCGCGTCAGATTGATGAAAACTTGTATAAAGATAGAAATAAGATAGAGCGGTTTTTCAACCGAATTAAGCATTATAGGCGGATTGCGACGAGATATGAAAAGACCGCTTCTAGCTATCTTGCTTTCTTACATGTAGCTGCAACTATGACGCTACTACTTTAATTGTCAACACAACCTAGAATCTGACTCGGGTTTAGTAATGTTTGATATTTGTTTTCTAAATACTTTCTTGGCTGTATCAGAAATATACCAACCTAAGGGTAGAACAACTTTTCCTTTTTCTGACTTATTGGCTAACTCAAACTTAGTATAGGTAATGGGATAACTTAATTTTGTGCTCAGTAATTCGGTAGTTTTATCAACTGAAATACTCTGACGACCCCAGGTATTTAATAGTGCTTTTGGAGGTGCAATAAGATCTATCAGAAAATCTGGATTTTTCCTTTCATTCTCAGAGTAATCATTATTTTGAATGAATATGAGCATCAGTTTGACAGGCTTATGTTCTGTATTGTTTTTAAGGCTATCCTTAACTACGCTTGTCACAGCATTAAATAGCTGAATTGCAGTTCCCATACCAGTGTTTTCATAATAACCTCCATCTACCAGGTTTCCTGATTTATATGCACACCTATTTCTGATTGTTCCAGCAGGTGTAACGTAGGGAAAGCGAGAGCTTATAGACGCAGCTACTTTCATAGTCACATCTTTTCCTGTCTCCAGATGAAAGTCAATCACATCAGGAAAAAATATTGTGTCCAGTTTCACGCTGCTTAAAATAACTTTTTGACCGGTTTCCGTAAGTGCAGAATTAACAAAAAGTCGTGGAGTATAAGTACTATCATTGTTCCAAAAACTAAGAAAATTATCTTCCATGCTATTTTTCCCAGTTTTCTGTTCATATTTATACGCCCATGAATCTTCCAGATATCTTACACGATCAAAAAATGGAATAGGAAAGGGTAAGATTACCTGAAGGAGTTCTGGATACATTAAGGCAGCAGTGACATTAGACAAGTAATCAGCCGAAATCAATGTATCAAATTTTGCATCCAGCTTTTTTTCAACTGAATTAGAAAAATCTGATTGAAAAGTATGGTAAAAGATACTTCCTACTGACCCACCGGATACTGTACTGAGGGCAAATACATGCTCATAGAACGCTGGTATAGAATCACTCAACTGCTTTAAGACGCCTGCTGTCCAGTTAAGCGAACGTATGCCTCCACCTTCGGCAGCTACGATAATCATGGGGATGCTATCTCTATTTATAGAATCTATTGATTTGTGTTTAACCCATTTTTCAATATACTCAGCTAACGCTGGTCTTTTATCAACCAATGGGCTTGGAACGGTTCGTACTTCATGATTATTATTGAAGATGCTAAAAAGCATGCTGAAAATAATTACCATAGCAATTAAGGGGTAGCGGTTACGATAATCTAAATAGTTCAATGTACCAAGAATGAGTGTCACTGTCGTTAAGCCCATAACCACAATGGTAGGAGCGCCCAGGAATACTGATGTGAATGTACTAATCCATGGTAAGAAGAGAAGCAATGATAAGAGAGAGAACCCTATTCCAATTAAGTAAGGTAAACGATATAGGTCCGGTAAGAATTTTAGCTTTCTAAGCTTTTCCGTATAATAGGATAGTTGTATTCCTTTAGGGCTCCTGTATTGAAAGTCACTTTTTTCTTTTTGATAAATCACGATATAAGTAACGATCCCCAGTATCAGATAAATTAATATAAAGCAGAATACTGTAAAACCATGTCCGTCTAAACGGGCCGAATAAAAACCTAGTGCAGCAATAAGGTACGGCATGGCACCTAATAAAGGAGGTAAGACCTTTGCTAATTTGAAATAAGGCCTCTCCCTTAGAATACCTTTATCAAACTTACTTCTTTGATCAAAATTATGAGCAGGTGGAGGTAAAAGGAGTAATGTACTCCTACAAACCACCCAAATGATAATGGACCAGATTAGTAAGGCAGCGGAAAACCCCAGAATATAGAAAACAAACTTTTTAACGATAAAAGACTGAAATAAGTCTCTGGCCTGACTAGGTAGTGTAAAGGCAAGTCCACCCACTATGATAATTAGGTAAATAAACCAGATACGCTTTGAAATATCTTTGAGGTCAAAAAAGAATTCTCTTATGCCAGGTTTTATATCCATTATATTTCATTTAGTTTGAAAGGGCCACATGTCTAGATTTGGGATGGTTACTTTATTAGCCTATATCAAATGGGAGCAATTCATTATTTAGAAGCAGTTTAATTATTTTCGTTTTCCGTAATTTAAAGACTTCTCTTTGACTAAAGTACTACAATCTAATAAAACAGCACTTACAATTTCTTTTTTAGTACCAAAAGTTAAGCTCATGTTTCCAAGGTTCTTAAACCCTAGTTTATGTAGTGATGGTAATCTTACTTTCCTTGCCCAAGCCAAGGTGAGCTCAATATTATTCGCTCTAATAAATTCTAGTCTTACTTTATCCATTCTGTGGGCTAAACCTATTTTCCTAAACTTACTATCCACAACCAATCTTGAGAAGAAGGCGTAATTTCCTGTGACAGGCAATCCAAATTGATGGTAATTTTCTTCAATTATATTGAGATTACTAATCATACAAAGGCGCGAACTTGCTATTATTTTCCCTTCATGTTCAATAACCCAATGATTTGCTTCTTTATCTAGACTATCTTTCCAACCATTAGGAAATATTGACCAATTAATAAATTTGCTGCTAGGAGAATGCTCATACGCATTTACTCTAAGTTGATAGATCTCATCTAAACGAGATCTATCAGTTAAAATCCTAGGGGTAAAATTTTTCATGACTTTTAAGGATACATTTTTATCTCAATTAATATTATTCCCTGCTGCTCCAAAGTGCCATATTGAGCCTTACTTGTACATCCGTTAAAGCAATAGGTTCAATAGTAGAGCTGGAGGATAAGAGGTTATTAATATTTCCTAAGGCGATTTCCAGACCTCCTTTGGCACCTCCGAGCGTGACATACATTTGCAAATCTCTCCCCTCTCCATCTTCCCAAAAAGGCATTACCTGATCATTACTAAAAAGATACCTTACACCCAGGCGAATTCCTTTAGAAGGAGTTTCTATTCCGGCATAGAATTGACTAGTCCTCTGACTATATAGATTGAATAAAAGAGAATACTCTCCATAAATAGAATTAAAGAACTGTACTTTCAGACTTCCTCCTACATTAGCTGCTTTGTAATCTGAGTAATTGTAATTAATGCTTTCCACCTGGGAAAATGTGTGATTAGGAGATGCTATGACTAGCCTGGTATGAAAATCAACAATATTATTTTTATTATCGTTTTGGTCGACAGATTGTCCATTAACTTTTGAGGAAGCAAAAGCAATAAGACAAAATAGAAGGATTAAGGGAGTGTAGTATGTTCTCATGGCTAAAATAATTTTAAAGTTTAGCCTTTATGAGAAGCACTTAGAAAAGTAACCTTGGTAGATCAAAATAAATAATATTTTTTTCTTAATTTCACTGTAGAGTAGTACTACTTATATAGCATTTGTTAATGCGTTTACTACATACACAATTAACCTGACTTCTATGTTAGCCTCACTATTTCTACTAATTAGCATGTTTTCACTTGATAGTGATTCAACTGATTATGAGGATATATATGATAATCCTTATCTAATCAAAGCTGATTCTTTTAAAAATCTTAGAGAATACGATAATGCTATAGAGATAGCTCAAAAAGCTAAAAATGAGTTTAGAAAGAATGATAACATTAATGGGGAGATAGCCACTAATATTCTTATTGGAAGTATGTACAATAGCCTACGACAATTAGATAGTGCTGGTGTTTATTTGAGTAATTCTCTATTCTTACACTCTTTGAAAGAAGATAATTTATTAGCTGATATTTATTACGAGTTAGGTAATATGTATCGTTACAATAAAGAACCCGACTCTTCACTATTTTACCATCAAAGTGCTTTAATTATTAGAAAAAAAATATTTGGAGAAAAAAATCAAGAAGTTGCTAGCAGTTACAATGCTATCGCAAATGTGTACCGCTATGTTTTTTTAGATTTTTACAATGCAGAAAAGTATTATATAAAAGCACTCAACATAAACGAACAATTAAGAGATGTTAATAATCTTAATGATATTGCACAAAACTGTTACAATCTCGCTACCACAAATCGACTAAAAGGTGACCTAGAAAAATCTCTTACTTATGCATATAGTTCCCTTAATATTCTTAAAGAAAGTAATTCCTCTGATACATACAGAATTGCACTTTCCTACAGTGCTATTGCGAATATTATGTTTCAATTGGAAATGTATAAAAAATCAATTCCTCATTTTTTAATGGCAATAGAATACCTTAGATACGATAGATCCAGATATAGATACTTACCTATATTATACACTAACATTAGCGGATCATATATTCAATTAAACAATAAAGATAGCGCTAACTACTACTTAGGTAAAGCATTAGAATTGACTAGAGACCAAAACCCAGTAGATAGTGCTTCTCTAGCTTTTATATACCAACAAATTGGTGCAGCAAATTTCAACAATACCCCTGACTCATCAGAGTTTTATTATAAACGGGGTCTTCGCATTATGGAAAGTAAATATGGTCAAGACAGTATCAATATCGCTAGTTTCTATATAGATCTTGGCAGATTGAATAAAAAAGAAAAAAAATATACTATTGCTCTCTCCTTCATTGAGAAAGCTTTAAATTTTTTATCATATAAAAAAATGTTTCTCCTGTCTTCCTCTACAAATAATACAGACTTTAGCAGTACTCCATCTATTTTACTAGCACTCAGGGTGAAAGCTGAATCTTATTACAGCTTATATCAAGACACAAAAGATCCAGACTATCTAGTAAAAGCGCTAGATGAGTATCTTAGCATAGATAATCTGTTAATGCAACACCGGAACATTTTAGATAGAGAAAGCGCACAACAGACATTTGCAGAAAACTATAAGCCATCCTACGAAATAGCCATATACTGTTCATTCAATTTATATCAAAAAACCAAAGAAGACTCTTTAATAGAATTGGCCTACAATCTAATGGAGAAAAATAAAGCTAATATCCTTCTTAGCCATTTAATTAAGACAGATAAAATGGAAGGTATCGGCATTCCAGATTCTCTGATTAATACACAACAATCTCTTCTTTCTCAATTAGCTTTTTATAACTCAGAGTTGCTTACTCAAGATAATGAAGAACAAGTCACCTTTCTGCAAAAAAAGATTTTTACAACAGAAAGGAAGCTCAATAAACTAAATGATCACATTCTAAATTCATTTCCCCAATACTACAGTGATAAGTACAATACAAATATCTATACCTTTCATGAAATCAGGGAAATACTTCAGTCAAAGAATACTTCTATGATAGAATACTTTTGGGGGGATTCTGCACTTTTTATCTTGGCTTATAACCATGTTAATGATTCAAGCTATTTTCACAAAGTAAAAAATATTGAAGCTTTAAGTTTAACTACAGACTCATTGATAAGTGTCATCAACAAAGGTTTCAATATCCAATCAGTAAGGAACGATTATCAAAATTTTACCACACTTTCTCATCAAGTCTATAAAAAATTAGTTCAACCTATATTTAATGAAATAAACTTTTCAGAAGAAGAACAAAATTTGATTATCATTCCTGATGGTAAACTAGCTATTTTACCATTTGAAACCCTAATTGAAGACGAACCAGCTAGTAATAATGTGGATTATAAATCTCTGGCATATTTAGTAAAGAAATTTACAATAAATTATAGCTTTTCAGGACAATTGGTTCTTGAAAACTCGAGTAACTCTCTTCAAAGAATATTAGATAAGGCTGTAGTTTTTAGTTATGAGTCTAATGTTGACAAATCAATCACTTCATCCATTTCAGGAACTTATGATGAAGCTAACCATATTGTTAAATTATTGCCTGCAACCTTGTATGCGGGAGAAGAAGCTACTGAGGAAAACTTTAGAAAATATGCTGAAAATGCAAGTATTATTCATCTAGCCGTGCACGGTAATACTAATGAAGAAAATCCAATGAAAAGCGGATTAAGATTTAGAAGTTCTTCCGAAAATGAGCAATATGATAATTTATTATATTATTATGAGTTAATGAATCTAAATTTACAAGCTAGCTTGGCAGTTTTAAGTGCTTGTGAAACCGGACTTGGAAAATATTTTAAAGGTGAAGGTGTATACCACATTGCCAGAGCTTTTCAATATGCAGGGTGCCCCTCTATTGTATCATCTCTCTGGAGAATAGACGACCAGAAAACTACCAAAATAATGTATGTATTTTACCAAGAGCTATCAAAAGAACAAAATATTGCTCAGGCATTAAGAACTAGTAAAATCAATTATCTTAATAATTCAGATGAAACATTAGCTCATCCAAAGTTCTGGTCAGGGCTTATTATACTCGGTAATTCCGAGAAATTTACAATTAGTAATAGCCCTTCATATCATCTGCTTCTTTTCTCAATACTTGGAATTCTAATCACAATAATCTTTATCACATATTTTATTAAAAAGTAACAAGCTAACATTAAACTTTTCGTACTTTCTTAGCTCTCCCTAGCTTATCTATATCAAAATACACACTATCTTCTTTATTTATTTCTCCATTACTAAGGTCTACATCACTTCCACTGAATTCAAATAAGTCTTTGTTACTATATTCTGGGATATAAATTTTACCTTTCTTTTTCCCTGTATCTTTTTCATCCGGAAGATCCTTTACTCTTGCAATAGGATCTCCTGGCAAAATATCTAATGATTTAAGAACATTTATAAAATCAGTAAGTAATACACTTTCTTTATTATCCTTATTATCTTTATTATTAATGACTTTGATAACTACTACAAATTTTTCATGCTTATCTGATTCCTTTTTGAGGAACTTAAATTTAACAAGACACAAATCATCTATGCTGAGTTTTTTTTCATCAGTAAACTTTGTTTTATACAAATTGATAGTTTTTTTTACTTCTTCTTCAGGATCTTGAAAACAATAAAATTGAAAATTTTCGTCAATTAATATAGAATCGGTCTTATTTCCTGTTTGAATAATTATTCCGAAATACTCTTCCTTTTGCATTTTGTATAAATTTATAAGTTATCAATAATATTTTTTGCTTTTATACCGTATGATGAATTTTGTAATTGCTCATTTTCAAATATCTCTTTCGCTTTTTCCTTATCACCTACAGAAAGGTAGGCAAGTCCAAGGTACCACTGTGCTTGAGTATTAAGCTCAGTATCATATTCCAAAAAATTGCTTAATGCATCTAACGCTTTTTGTGGTTCATCATTTTCAAGATAAGCATTGCCCAAATAGAACCAGGTGAGGGTGTCATTTTCTTCAGCGAGAATTTGCTCAAAAAGGCTGATAGCCTGGCTATAATTTTCATTGCTATAAGCACTATAGGCCTGCTCCTTTAGACCTTCAACTGTTGTATCACTCCTATCTGGAGCATAAGCTAAAGCAGGATAAGGACTAAAATTCTCGGCAAACAACTCCTGAGAGGTGGGTTGCCATTCGTTCCACAGCAATATCCCCCCCACAATCAAAAGAGCTATGGCTGCTGCAATAGACCAGGGTAGCCAGTTTGTCAAATTGGTTTTGTTATTTTGAGGCGATGTTCGCTCAACCTCAGCTTCCATATCCTGAATCTTACTCCAAATCACTCTTCGTTTCTGAAATAATATTCCTTCAGATAGGTTACGATATTCAGCAACAGATCTTTGTAACTCAATATCCGATGACAAAGCTTCTTCAAACTCAGTTTTCTCTAGCTCTGACATATCATCGTCAAGGTATCGCTGTATGGTACTATCGTCAATTGGGTTATTCATTGAGTCATTTATGATAGCTTGGTTTTAACCACTAATTTCTTCAATCTCTGCATACATTTATATTTCTGGTTTTTGGTAGTTTCTGAGTTCTTATAGCCTAATTTTTCTGTGATATAATCTACTGACCGTTTTTCATAATACATCATTTCCAAAATATCTTTACAAGGTGAGCCAAGTTTTTCTAAACCTGTCTCAAGTTGTCTGAAATTTTCCTCACTTTCCAATATATCATTATCGGTTTTATCATAACCTAAAAGCTCATCTTTGACTTCATGACAATACCGCATTTCGTGCCTATGTTGTTCAAAAAGCTTATTCTTACCAATAGCGAATAAATATGTTTTGATAGAGCTGGTTACATGGCTTACCTTTCCTGAAAGCACATTATCATAAAAAATCAAAAAGCCTACCTGATAGGCATCTTTCGCTACTTCCTCAGAACAATGAAAAGTCTTCTGAGCCCAATGGATAAACTCCATCCGGTAATTCTGGTAAACTTTTACAAGCTCACCTTCATCACCTTTCTGAATATGCTGAATAATTCTGTTGTCCGTTGAGGTAGTTGCCATAGATGCTGTTAATGTAATCCTATGGTCTAGGTCACCCTTCCAAAATAGATATTTCTGTTTTGGAACAAAAGAATTTCACTTTAAATAATTTTTTTTCAAGGACTGGGTGACCTTTTACAGTGCTTTCCATAAAGGGCAAATATTTAGTACTCCTAAACCTTTTCAACCATGAAAACACTTCATTATCTCACCTATCCATTATGTATGATATTGTTGTTAGCCATTACATCTTGTGAAGACGTTCCGGTAGGCCCGGTAGACCCGACTGATACAGAAATTGTAATCAATAGCTTTACTCCCACTTCAACCTATGTCAAAACAGCCCTGGAAATTGAGGCGAACGTAGGATTTGATACGCTCAGTAATTATGAGATTTTTATTAATGATCAAGCTGCGGAAATTATAGCTACGAACCAGTCTAAAGTAACGGTCAAAGTACCTATAGACCTTTCTCCGGGAAGTCATGCGGTTGAACTTGCTTATCAGGGTGAACGCATTAGCAGCGAAAGTCAGCTTGACATTTTGGACCATGCGGACCAGACCGTTGATGGCATAGCGATGGCAGTAACCGGAAGTAGTGAGTTTCCGGTGGTAGCGATCAATGAAGATGGAGAAGTTCTCATACCGATCAATAATGATCCTGATGATTTATTTCCTGTGGGCGCAATCTATATCAATAATGATGTACAAACCTATATGTCTTTTAATCAGTATTTGTTGCCGGAGATCGTCAATACCGCAGGCTATACCATGTTATTTACTAACTACACTGATGTGACTTTTGATGTAGCGGTTATCAATCCGGAGGGAGAGATTAGTATACACCGGGAGTTAGCGTTTACCGAAAGAGAAAACGGGCGAAATGCCAGAAGGGCATCTGTTAGCTTCCTGGAAGACCTGAGTCAAACCGCCTCAACATTAAATTTAGCGGCTTGTTCCCTAAGTGATGCTTTGTTGGCGGCAGGCGTACCGGCAGAGGCGGTCGGTGGAATAGCTCATTGTAACGCCTCCCTATTACATACCGCTAATGTAGATTTATACAATGCGCCAGTTAACAGTATTGAAGTGAGTGCACCCGCTTTTGGAATCTATGCTGATCTCTTCGGATGCAATCAAGTAATGTACCCTCCCTACATTGAATCTATTACCGACTGTGCCAACATGCTGCTAGCACAAGCTGTAGCCATTAACCAAGCCGCAGGCCAGTTAAGGGAGGAGCATGCCGAAAGCATTGAGCTTGCGCGCCAATCCTTAGCTTATGGAGGAGGAGACGTACAAATCACTTTGACTTGGGACAATACGGCTGATATAGATTTACACGTTATAGAACCCAATGGCGAAAGAATTTACTATGTGACACCTGAGAGCACAACCGGAGGTATGCTGGATGTAGATGATGTTGATGGTTTCGGCCCGGAGAATATTTTCTGGCCCACCCAGCAATCCCCACAAGGACTTTATCAGGTAGAAGTAGACCATTACAGCGGTGAATCTCCTACGAACTACACAGTACTCGTACAAACTTTGGGGCAAACCCGCCAATACAGCGGTACCATCACCGCTGATCAAACCATTAGCGTAGTAGAATTCACTTTAGGAGAAACACTTCCGGAAGGAAGGTTTGAAGCATCGAGTATCAATGCCCGTTTGCTGAGCACTAAGAAATAGTCTTTGGACGACAGGTAGCTGCTTCACCAGCAGCACCTGTTTACTACCTATTTATGGGTATTGTATACCGATTTTTAATAAAGTTAATTTAAGCCATTCAGTAAGTTACCTATAAAAACCAAAACTTATGTACAAAGTAAAGCAACATAATACCACTGGGAAGTGTGAAATAGTATCTATTGATAAAGTTATATCTAGTCCTTATAATGAGGTTTTCAGGGGCAGTTGGGACGATTGCAAGCAATACAAAAAAGAAAACTGTCAAAATAATTAAACAAATACTTAACAACACATCTGATGAAGCTTAAATATTTAGTAGCATTTGTTTTAGCAATAAGCAAAATAAGTTTTTTACAGGCGCAGGAGGAAAAAAACACCATTCCGATAGTTACCTGGGACAACAAAACCAACGCTTTTGATCAGCCCCTTCCTTTTGACAGGGATTTTTATATAAAAATCCCGAAAGCCAAAGCTCAATCCATTGAAAATTTTAAGATTGAAAAAGGTAGAAAAAAAACTAAAAAAGTGGCCAGATTACAAAGAAAGGTCCTCGAACGTAGAAAAGCCAAAGATGAAGCCAGTAGCAGACTTTTCACCAGGGATACAACAAAGATCAAAAATAAAATTGACTCTTTAGAAACTGATAAGAAATTCACTAAACTGGAGTACAAAAGACTTTTTGCATTTTATGATAGATATAAGGAAAAAAATCTAACGAATATAAACTTTCAAGATGATGAAAAGAAACCAACTAGCTTAGATCTCTACAATAAAGATTCAAGTCAATTTATCAAAGAAAACGAAAAAGAGAGTCTTGTGCACATCTTTCCTTTAAATCCCCATACAAAATATCATTTCGAGTATACACTAACTTATGATGACAAGAACATTGATAAGTACATTGAAGAATTACTTAAGATGCCTGTGGAGGATGAAACGCCTGATGAAGCTATAGCTTATGAACCTAATTTACTGGCGTCTTTGTCTACTTTTACTGAAAAATTTATCAATGACACTAATTTAAAAATAATAGATTCCTTAAAGAATCAAGATCCTCTAGCATCAAGCTTAGATTCGTTGGCTAGTATCATAGAATTCACTAATAAAGATGAGGTACCCCAAAAGATTGGAAAATTTATTGATGCGAATATTAATAAGGATCAAAGTCAACAAGAAGAAAAAAAACAAAGCCAAATTTTAATTGACTCATTGAATAGTTTATTGATTAATAAAGAGACGGCTAATGCTAAAAACTATCTTATAAATTTTAAAAACCAAAGAGAGAAAGCAGCACGTGACAGTATTAAAAATTATTTAAATAAAGGTAAGCAAGATAGTGCCATTTTCATCATGATACGTTACGATTTAACAAGAGGAAATAATTCCAAAAACTTAAAGAAAGATTATAACGAATTAATAGCACTCAAAGAAAAAATTAAAATAAATGATATTAACCTCAACAAATTTCTTGACTGCTATCAGGAGAACTTGACTGACCTGGCAAATTGCACTGCCTGTGATTTTGACAAGACATTGCTCTATCTACTGGACTCCATCAACAATTATTTGATTCCCAATTTCTATCTCAATAATGAAGCCCTTACCCAAGAGGTTAATATTGGCTTATTACCCGTCAATTATCTATCCGTGAAAGAAAAAGCCGATACTACTGAATATAGTAAAAGGATTTCAAACCTAACTAAATCAATCGATTTCGTTGAAAAGATTTTGACCATTAACTGGCATGATAATGTAGCCTCAACCAGTAACTGCCGTCAAGTGGATGAGGTTTTGGACTCACTGCATCATAAAAAATCTCAGATAGAAAAGTATGTGCGTGATAAAACTCAGTTTGGGAAGAAGATAGCTACTTACGAAATCGGAAATACAAAACCATTAGCCAAGTACATTACTAACAACAGTCAGGGTACAAGCAATAGTGATCTTACCACCGAATCTAAAGGTCAGTTTACAATCCGGCCAGATCTAGGTTTAGCTTTTTCATCCAACTTTATAACCACCAGCCCAACCGGTACCTATAATGCATGGATACCCTTTTTTGGGATTAGGTTTAATTTCAGGCCAATCAACAATAAATACGCTTTCCGGGACATCACTTACAAAAACCTACTTCACCATTCCTCTATCAACATTTCTTACTCACCAGTTTCTATTGCTGATGGAAGGACTAGGTTCAATTTGTTCAACAGCAATAATCTTCTAGTGGGGTATGGTTTCAGGATCAACAACTTGCTCAACCTATCTGCCGGGGCACTATTATTCAACAGAAAGGATAAGGAGCCTTTTGTGAGTGAGAAAAGGTTGGCCGCTATGCCTTATGTGGCTTTAACAATGGATTTCGGTATCACTGACACAATAAAATCAATTGCAGATGCATTCAAATTTAAATAAGATCGTCTTTTTACTGGCAATAATTATCTTCACCGCTACTAGTTGCTACGACGAAGATATTTATGACATGGTTTCCAAAGAAATTTTTACTGAGGAGTTTGTCAAGATCACTCCAGATACTATGTCGGTGTACGCGGATGGTAATAGTAAATTAACATTTACCTTTACCTTTTCTAGTGAAGCAGATTCTGTTTTAACCTCCCTTAGATTAATTGCTTCTCGTGGCACTTTTTTGGAGTCACAGAACGATACTCTAAACACCAATTTCTCTACACTAGAGGACTCAAAAACCGCAATAGCTAATTTAGTATCAACTAGTACTGGAAATAGTACCGTACGAGTTGAAGTTCAAAATACTTTCAAGGAGTATAGGGTAAATTTTGATACAGCTAAGGCTAATAGAGTATCGCTGACTTCGAATGCTTTTTATATTCAAAATGATACTATCACAGAAATTAATTTGACGGCTACGGTTGGAAGCGATAATGGCGTAGCTTCTCAAGGAACGCCTGTATATTTTTCATGTAATCAGGCAGATGTAGGCTTCTTCAAAAGCGAGAAGGCTGAATCTAACGTACAAGGGAATGCGCAAACTACATTTGTTTTCACTGATCTTACCTATGAAGGGGATATTGAATTTACAGCAAAAGCTATCAATGAAGAAATTGAAGGTGATAATAATTGTGAGCAAGATGGGAGCCCATGCTATCAAAACAGCGTAATTATTAAGATCCTTGAATAAGAAAACTGATCTGACGACTTAATCAACTGTCAGATCAAACTTGATTATTTCAGCTTACTCACTTACTGTCAAAATTAGTTAAAGCCTTAGCAAATTGTTTTTTCATATCGTCTTCAAAGCTATCCAGATAATTCTCGGTGGTATGAAGGTCTCTGTGACCAAGGCTTTCTGATATGAATTCTCTGGATGCTCCAGAACGTTTTAATACTGTGGCAAAACTATGGCGGGCAACATATGATGTGATATCTTTCTGGATACCCGATTTTTCAGCAATTATCCTCATATACTTATTGATTTGCTTAATGAGCTGACGTTTAATAGCTAATTCTCTTTCTGGACTTAAATCATCTGAAAGGTAATTAAAAACATAGCTATTTGGGTTATCATCTTCATTGCCCCATTTGTCAATAATCTGCCTTATTTCAGGAGTAAGGGTGGCAATGATGGGCTTAGGCTTGACTCTATTGGACTTCTTTGTTTTCTCTCTGTTAAAGACAATAAGTTCATCATGAATATCCTTATACTTGAGCTTAATCATATCTTTAACATTGATTCCATTGGCCAGATATGAAAATATCCAAAAGTCACGATACTTAGCTTCGCTTTCTGTTTCTGGCTGATAATTAAAAATCTTCTCCAAATCTTTTAGGCTAAGTGCTTTTTTAACATTGTTACCTGTAGGAGTTTGGTACTTTCTTCTTCCAAAAGGATAGAGTTCTCGTTTTACATGTCTTTCATCAATAGCAATATTAAATATAGTCCTGAGTTGACGCGTATAGATACCTATGGTTGAGAAACTTTTCCCATGGTCCAACATCCACTTCTCATATTTTTTCAGAAATTCAGGAGTGACATCAGCAAAGCTTAGCTCCTTACTAAAACTTTGCAGAGATCTCATACCTGATTCATATAGTTTTGCAGTTCCTGCGCTACCATCATTATTTAGAGTCTCCATATACCTTTCAAAAGCTGCATAGACATCCTGGTAATCTACTTTATTGCTGGTCTTACCGTTGGTGAAATGCTCTTGAAAAAGGTTAAATGAAAAAGCAGGCATGCTATCTAAAATTTCTGTTGCTCTGGCTTCAATAGCCTGGAGCTTAAGCTGTAATTCTTTGTATTTCTTAGCAGGCTTATGCTTAATAATCTGGGCAAATTCCTCTTCAGAGAATGAATATTTGGTAGCATAATATTTCTGTTTTCTCTGACAGGTTAAGCGAAGCTTAACTGGGTAAGTACCATTCTTTTTTGCTCGTCGGGTATCCAATACTATTCCTGTAGTTACATCTTCCAATTGTATGCAAATTTTAAAATTTGCATACAATTTGCATACATTTGATCGAATTAACAAGAAAAAAGAAGTGCATCATCTAACCTAATCATTCATAATCAACTGATTAACAGTGATTTAATAAATATCAATAATTATCGAAAACATAAGGCCCATTGACTTCTAAGCAGTAGGTTCCAGGTTCGAGTCCTGGCGGGATCACATAGAAAAAGCCACTTACAAAAAATGTAAGTGGCTTTTTCTATGTCAATAACTTTTTAAATATCAACCCAAAATTCCTGGTTAATACCCCTGATTTTGTTCTAAAAATCCATCTACATTGGAAGCACCATCAATGGCACTCTGAGGTATCGGAAATAATCTTTTATTAACATCACTATTGGTTTTTTCTGTCCAGGAATCTTCGTATTTACCGAAGCGAATCTGGTCTCCTCTTCTGAAGCCTTCCCAGTACAACTCAAACCCTCGTTCGCGGAACAGTATGTCCAGGTCAATAGTCTCCAATGGCGCAGGTGTTTGTTCAGGACGGGCATTTCTTGAAGTTCTGACAGTATTGACATCAGCCAAGGCACCTGCTTCATCTCCGTTTCTCAGCTTGGCTTCCGCCCGCATCAGGTAGATTTCTGCTAAACGCATCATCACCAGATCTACACTACTAAAATTATTACCATTGGGTGAGGTACGGCTAAACTGATATTTTGATGCCCTAAAGCCAGTATTATGCAGTCTGCCTTCATTAGTGAAATCAACAGTTTCTGTGTGAATTACATATCCGGTAGGGTTGTTTCCTTTGGTCTGTTCTACAGGATATATCCTCACCATTCCCTCCTCGCCACAAGTAAGAAACGCTCCATCGTCCCCTTTTCTAGGCCCCCACTGCACACCACGCAAGATTCCTCTGTCCATCTCAAAATTTACATCCTGTACACAGTAATAGTGTGTGGAATCATTTTCGGGAGATAAGCCGCTAAGGTCTTGCAACTCGTCAGGAACGATCGTATTTCTTTGATAAAATCTGGCATCATCCTCAGCAGGATCCTCCCCATAAGCTTCTACCCAAGTCTGGTAAAAGTCTGAAGTGACGGCAGGACCATCAGTACCATCTGCACTGGGATGTTCGGGTCGGGGAAACATAGAGCCGGCAATGGACCAGTAAGCCCAACGGCTGTGTTCTCTTTCTAAAACGCCTCTTTGATCTAGCGCGAAGATAAGCTCAGGATTACTGTTATTATCATCATTGAACAGGTCAAAGTATTCAGACGACAAGAGAAAATCACCGGAATTGATGATGTTATCCGTATATTCAATGACTTTATCCATATCTTCCTGAGTGAAATCTGGAGTACCATAAGGATCACGATATACTGCGGCATTAAGGTGGAGCCTGGCCAACAACCCCCATACAGCACTTTGGGTAAATCTACCAGGCCCTCTGTCGGTATTGATCACATCTACCACAGACAAAAGATCACTTTGGATATAATCAATAGCATCTTGTGTTCTGAGAATCACTGAAAATTCGTCTGTATTTTCCTTTCTGAAGGCTATTCCCCAGCTATCCAAGGCCAGCATATTTAAGTAAGCTCTCAGGGCTATCATTTCGTATAGCGCACCGCTAGCTTCAGCATTTCCGGCTTCTGAAAGAGGCCTCAATACTTCTATGGCTGCCACCGCTCTTGAGATATTTTTTGTAAGCTCATTCCATGAGGAGGTAACCAGGTCATTACCTGGCGTCTGTTCGTGTTGGTGAATCGCCAAAAACTTTCCTCCATCGTACCAGTCTGTGCCTCCACGATAAGGAAGAATGGCCTCATCCGCAGCGATAAGTTGCAGCCCATAGTAATTCGTGTGCCGCCATGTCCAGGAGAGCTGCCCATAAGCCGGAGCAATAGATCCGCTAATCGCCTCTGCGTTTCCGGAACCTGTTAAAGATTCATCAAGCACTTCTTCTTCCAGTGAGGTACATCCCCAGCTGATAAGAAAAACCAGACTTAGAAGTATTTTAGTTAAATATAGATTTTTCATTTTTTTTAAATTTTCTAAGCAATTGAAAGAGTAGGTATGGCATAATCATACTTGATAAAAATGCCGTTATACACTTCATTTGATTTTCTAGAATGATACGTTTAGTCCTAACAATATTGTCCTTGCCCGGGGATAAGTGAAATAATCAATACCAAAGGTCTGTACACCATTAAGCGCGCTTCCTGTATTGACTTCAGGATCAAAGCCGGAATAATCTGTAATCACGAACAGGTTTTGGCCGGTCAATGATAGGCGAATATTGTTGATCGCATCTCCGAGTCCAAGATTTGCTGGCGTGAGCGTATAAGACAGCGTAGCATTGTTTAACCTAAAGAAATCTCCAGCTTCCAGATAGCGGGTGGAAACTTCATTGGAGTTTGAAATGATTTCATTTGGATACTGAACTGCGAAGTCAGTGGTATTAAAATTTGAAGCGAGACGTCCTTTGTTGAACAGGGACATGGCGGTATGATTATATATTTTACCACCGGCAACACCATTGAAGTTCAGCCCCAAATCAAAGCCTCTATACTTAAAATCCAGGTGGAACCCGTAATTAATATCTGGCAGGGCCGTTCCTACTACTGTTCGGTCATTTTCCAAACTTTGCCCATCCTCCACTACATCTACAAATTCGTTGAGACCATCCTCGCCAATACCAATGAATTCTTTCATGTAAAACGCACCAATGGGTTCACCATTGATATAACCATTGATCGTTGCCCCAGTCTGACCGGCACCTTGCGCAGCACCGCTGGCCAAAACAGTATAAGGAGAGTTGGTTACTTCATTCTTGATGTAGGAAAAGTTACCACCTACGTTGAATGAAAAATCATTGCTCTGATTACTGTAATAGTCCAGTGTCAATTCCAGACCGGAATTTTTGATCTGCATATCCGGGATGTTGGTCCAGTACGTTGCAGTTGGCTGGATAGGGTCGGCAGGTACTACCTCAAGGAGGATGTTTTCAGACACTTTATTGAAGTAATCTACTGTACCGCTTAAGCGGAAATTGAACAATGTAAAATCAAGCCCGATGTCAGTTTGGGTAGATACTTCCCATTGCAAATCAGGATTCGCGAAACGGGTATAGATGATGCCATAAGGGTAATCATCCAGCGTAGTAGCATTAGGGTCCAGTGGGTAAGTATCATTCTCTATTCTGCTCTCTGTATAGCTTTCCTGCGTAATTTTAGAAGGAATCTCCTGATTTCCCGTTTGTCCCCAACTGGCCCGCAACTTCAGGTTATCAATAATCCGACTGTTAAAAAAACCTTCTTCATGGATATTCCAACCTAAAGCAAAAGATGGGAAATACCCGTATCTATTATTTTTTCCAAACTTGGAAGAACCATCAGCACGCATGGTCGCTGTCAGTAGATACTTGCTTTGGTAATTGTAGTCAATTCTACCAAAGAAAGACTGAAGCTCATTTTCAGTAGCGAATGAAGTTAATGTAGTAGGTTGCTCCTGCGTACTAATCTGGTCCTGGTATATGGGCTCAATATCATTGATAGCAAAGCCAGTAAGGTTAAAAGCTTTCTGATGTTCAAACAGTTTCTGATAAGAATGACCTGCCAGGAAACTCACGTTATGCGCGCCTACTTCCAGGTTATAGTTTAGTGTATTTTCTATCAGCTTGTTTTCATTCCTCTTGGTGATGGATGCTAATGAACCCAGTTCAGCTCCTTCCAGCAATGGATAAGGCTCTGACTGAATGTCTCGGGTGGTAGTAGAATAATCAAGGCCCAAATTCACTTTATAGGTAAGTCCCTCAATAATTTCAAAAGAGGGCGTAACATTCGCCAAAATACGATTGTTGACAGCTTCATCCTTATAGATGTCATAGCGTACTACCGGGTTAAGCATCTCTTCCAATTGTGTAGGTTCTCCATCGGTGTAAACCGGAAGCGTAGGATTGAACTGCAGCATATCAGTCACCATTGAAGTCATGTCAGGCCTCAGGTTGTTCGTTTGTGCACCGGTGAAATTATAAGCGATATTCAACCGGCCGTTCAGTGCTTTTTGATTCATGTTCAGTCGGGCAGAGTAACGTGTCAGATTACTGTTTTTGAGTACTCCTTCCTGATCCTGGTAACCTATTGAGGCAAAGTAGGAAAACTGATCACTTGAGGCACCGCTCATTGATAGGTTGATGTTTTGGGATAAGCCCGTGCGGGTCAATTCATCCTGCCAGTCTGTGCTTGCACCAAAATCTTCCAGGCTACCTCCTACGGCAGGCACCTGGTTGCGGAATCTTTCTGTACCGAACACATCAATTTTATTGGCTACAGATGACCAGGCCGTGGAGGCTGATAAGTCAATTTTCGTGTTACCTACTTTCCCCTTTTTTGTGGTAATCACCACCACTCCATTGGAAGCTCTGGATCCGTACAGTGCAGTGGCCGAGGCATCTTTCAATACCTCCATGCTCTCTATATCGGCGGGGTTGATGAAGTTTAGCGGATTATTGGCTACTCCGGTAGAAGAATTGTCAAGCACAAATCCATCTACCACATAGAGAGGGGTTGTTCCTGAACGTAAACTCCCAACACCACGGATAACAATATTTTGTGAGGCGCCTGGCTCACCGCTGGCATTAGAAACATTTACACCAGCCACTTTACCCTGCAGTAATTCACCCGGATTCACGACTACACCTTTGTTAAACTCTTCTTCATTTACAGAAGAAATAGCGCCCGTAACGTCAGACCTCTTTTTCTCACCGTAGGCAATCACCACGATATCCTCCAACTGCCTTGCATCTGCTGCTAATTGTACCCTAATGTTTGTCTGGTTATTTACTTCTACTTCTTTCGTGACATAACCTACAAACGAGATGACCAAGACATCACCTTCATTGGCAGAAATAGTGAATTCACCATCTACATTGGTAATAGTTCCGCTGGTAGTACCCGCTATACTAACCGTTGCACCCACAAGAGGTTCGCCACTTTCATCAGTAACCACACCAGTGATTTCTTCCGCGATTTTAGCAGAAGCGACAAGGTGGGTAGTAAACAGGGGCGGTGAAACTTTGTAGCTCCCCCCGGGAGTACTAGTTTCTGACGCTGAGAAGGTTTCATAAGAAGAAAGTATTATGAAAAGACCCAGCCACAAGGATTTTGTGAAATTAAAACACATAGTAAAGTTTAGTTTAGAAAAGAAAAACTGACATTGGCTATTAAGTTATTAGTGAGGTAACTATAGCTTTTAAATTTGCTAATTAAATATAGCTTTTTTAGTGTAAAAATTACTTTTATCAGCTGTTTTCGCTATTTTTTTATGAAATATTGAATTAACTATCGCTAAAGCCAACTCTAAAATCTTTGAATTTTATTCCGCTTAGAAGCAGAGATTTCATACCTGAACCTTTGTCATTGAGGGGACAATATTACTCCATAGATTTTGAGATAAAGCCAATTGAGAGGTTATCTTTATTTTAAGAAAACGTGAACAAATTGTTTCCTTTGATTCAACTTTTGAAAAATTTGCTTCTCATTTTTGACATGCTTGTAGGAAGGGAGAGAAATAAGTAGTAAGCACAAAAACCTGCTTTGCCAGTATTGATGCTTACTACTGAAAAAAATAACTAATAATGCGATTGGTAAGCTTAATGGCTTTACTCCATCGACTTACACTTAAGTCCCGCATTTAATGAAACTCAGAAGAATGTGCACAAGCAAAACTATGTACTTACTTTTTCCTTCTTTTTTTCTTTTTCCAGGGCGCGTTTTTCTTCCAGTCCCCTGCCATAATACAGCCGTAGGGCAGCACTTCGTCTACCACTTCGCCCAGTCCATAGTGCTGCATCTGCGCTCTTACCGTCGCTGCATTTTTATAAGCAGAGGGCAGCTCCGAAATGTCAATCTCACCGGAGAAGAAGCGCACATCCAGGCCTTGCGTCTCTTCAGCAAAAACCTGCGCAAAAGTTTGATCCGCTTTACTCCTGATATGTGCCGAACGACTGATGTTTCTTCCCGCACCATGAGGCGCAAAGCCCAGGTTGGTCTTCGTCTCTTTGCCTTCTACAATCAATACCGGCTCCGACATATTCAGCGGAATCAGTCTCGGGCCGGTTATATCTGGTAAGAACTTATTATCCAAAGGTGTAGCTCCCTTGGCATGATAAAATTTATCGCCTTCTTTAAAGACGAAGTTATGTTCGTTCCAGTAGCGGTCCTGCCCTTCTGTATGTAACTTTCTCAAAGTAGCATCATGAAGTGACGCATGGTTGTGCTTCGTCCAGGCTCTGATGATCTGTAGCGCTTCCCAGTACTGCTTTCCGTCTTCCGTCTCATAAGGAATCCAGGCATTTTGCTTCAGCGTATCTTTGGACAAAGCTCTGCGATAACGCTCGGCTATCTGCATCCCTTTCTTGAACAACATCGCTCCTACTCCCCGGGAACCATGATGGGTAACCAGCATTGTATTGCCGGTTTTGGCAGAACGGCCCACAAAAAGGAAATGATTGCCGTCTCCCTGTGTACCCATATGCTCTTCTGCCAGCTGCTGAAGTCTGTTATCCCGCAGCAATGGGTTTTCTCGGAAGGCTCTTTTCAACTCCGCTGTCAGTTGAAACTGCTTGTCTTTGACTCTTCCGCCAAAGCCGAAGTGCGTTACCTGCTGAGCTTTGTCCAGTACCTCCCTTGGGTCTGCTTTTCCTAAATCGGTGAGCATCACTGAGCAGCAAATATCGGCGGAATGCATGCCCGGATGTATGGCATTCTTCGCAACAGCTACACCTCCTACCGGAATCGTTCCTACAGGTCCGGTAGGGCAGGCATCCGGCATCAGAGCCCCTCCTATCATGGTGGGAGTACGTAGCAGGTTCTGCATAGACGAAACTACCGAACCCACATTGCTTTCTTCCAGCGCATTTTCCGCGTGAATGTTGATAGACAGTTGTGCAGGCTCCGACATTAAAGGAATATGGGGAGCAGGCTTTACCGTATCCAGGTAAGTAGTTAGTGCTTCTCCTTCAAGCTGATATTTGTTGGCATGCTCAATAGCTTCCTGAAACCATTTTCCCGGCTCATATCCTAATGCGATTAGTGTCTTTCCGCTAATTTTCATCTTTCTTACTTTTGTTATTACAAATGAAGAACTCTCCTGCGCAGTCATTTTGCGTACTTTACTTTTTATCTGATATTTCTCCAAAAAAATTCATGGCTTTCAGTAAAAATGCGCTCATCCGTTACAAAACCATTGACAAATGCCTGCAAAACCCTTACTGCCAGTGGACCTCGGTGACTTAATTGAAGCCTGCTCAGAAGCCTTGTACGAATACGAGGGACGTCAGGTCAATGTGAGCAGACGTACCATACAGATGGATATACAAATGATGCGCAGTGACAAGCTTGGCTATAATGCTCCTATTATTGTCTACGATAAAAAGTACTACAAATACGAGGACGAAAACTATTCCATTACAAATATTCCGCTCACAGAAATTGACATGCAGGTTTTGTCGGAGTCGGTTGAAATGCTAAAGCAGTTTAAGGACTTTTCTTTATTTGCCGAACTGAAAGGCATCATCCAACGGCTGGAGGATAAAGTATATACCGAAAAGACTCATCAGTCGGCAGTCATCCACCTGGACAAAAATGATAAGCTCAAGGGTTTGGAGCACCTGGACGCTTTGTATCAGGCTATCGTAAAAAAGCTTGTTCTAACCATTACCTACCAATCTTTCAAGGCCAAAAGAGCTTCCAATCTAAGGATTCACCCCTTTATCCTGAAAGAATACAACAATCGCTGGTTTCTGATTGGTAAAACAGAAGCTGATAAACCGATCCTTACCCTGGCCCTGGACAGAATCCTGCACATTGGCTATGACTTCCACACTACTTATCTTGAAGAATCCTTTGATGGAGATGCGTACTATAAAGATACGATTGGAGTGACTGTTATGAACCCAAAGGCATTGCAAAAAGTCGTGCTGAAAATCAATAAGCTCAATGCACCCTATGTACTGACGAAGCCTTTCCATCACTCTCAGCAGATCGTAGAAAATGCAGAAGACGGAAGCATGACCTTCAGCATAGCGGTACACCTCAACTTTGAGTTGGAGCGCCTGATTCTGGGCTTTGGCGATGCCATTGAGGTGCTAGAGCCCCAGCGACTTAGAAAACGCATCAAAAATAAGCTGGAATTTGCTCTGGAAAAGTATACATAGCGATCAGCAATAAACATTAGCTTTTACTGTATTCCCACCTTCCTCTTAGGATCAATGATAACTCCTTCCTTCAATAACCTCACGTCAGTAGCCTTGGGACCATAACTTCCGTAGATATGGGTAAATATATCTGGAAGCTCACTTAGTAATTTTTCTACCTTAAAGCCCGGCAACTGGTCCAGGCAAGTGATAAGCAGGTGACGTTTGGGGGAGAAATTCTGATGGTAAATAACATCGCAGGACAATGCATATGACAGAAGCTGGACATCCAGTGCAGCTACTCTGAATTTCCCCTGAAATTCATTTTCTACATTTGCCTCATGCTCATGGTTTTGAAGGCTAACAGTCTCCTTATTACTCATAGGACCATTGCCATGCCGGGTCTGGTAACAACGCGTTACATAATAAATGTCAATGTCAGGACGCTCTGCCCAGTTTTCTGTAATAAGCTGCAAAGCGTTTTGAGCAGTAGTATTGCTCCAGGTAGTATGGGGATGAACGCCATGCCTGGTATCCAGCATGATGCCCTGGCTGCCCTCAAAAATAAAGTGCTGGTAGCATGGTAGCAGACTCTTTAGCTGCACAATCTTAAATAGTTGACGAATAGCAGTACAGCTTGCTACAAACTGCTCATCTTCATAATCTTTCAATTCCTGCTGGTAGAGAGTGGTTAGCTGTGGGTCAGTTTGGCGCTTTAGTTGTTGCTGATAGTAGCGGCTGATACTTTGCAAACGCTGCTTAATTATCCAGGGAAATTGTAAGTCATTGGCAAAGAAGTAAACTTCTTCTCTATTGCGGGCGATGGTGGTACCAAAACCTAAGCCACAGGAGCCATATTGCCGCTGCTTCTCCACCGCCCGATTGTAGGCGATGTCGTAAGCGGTAGTTACCATGGCGAGGGGATGCAAAAACAATTGAGGCCGATACGATGATAAAGCCTGACTTTCCCAGGCAATGGCCGGAGGAAATAGCGTCGTGTGCTGGCTATAAAATGTGGGCACTCCTCGTAAAGTCCCTGAGCCAAAGTTGCTAAAAGTATGGGTGAAGGAATCTGTAGTGACGGTATGCCCAACCTGATGCCCTCCTGAAAAACGAATCACCAAAGTACGATCCGGGTGCCGGGAAGCCAGATAGTCGGTCGTCAGACCTTTGCCTGCGTCACCAAAACCCAGATCTATGACTATGCTACACTTTTGCATCAGAGCATGTCTTCTACTTTGATATCATCACCAGATGCTGATGAAGCAGGATTGGAAGAAGACTTGGCAAAATTATGATGCTGAATCACCAGTTGGGCAATTTTTTTGGCTACCTGCCGATAGTCTTCCAGTACAATAAATTGCTCACCCAAAAGCTCCTTCCAGTTACCTTTTCGGTAATCCTGTGTAGAGATTTCATCATGTTCCAGATGGATATGGAAAACATTGTATTTTTTCTGAGCTTCCCCGATGATCTCAGCAGTACTTACTGTTCTGGTCTCAGTAGCGGGCGTATATCGCTTAATGATGTCGGCAGGGATTTCGGGAGTTACCGGCTCATCTCCTATGGTGAACAGAAAGCCTTTTTGCTTCCTTTTTTCCCAGCAATCAATAGCAGTATGTCGGGCGGCAAAGAGATGGGCCATATTATAGCTTTCCTGATTATTTCCACCACCTCCACCTTCAAGATATACCTTGGTAAGCCAGCGGTCCAGCAGTTCGGCAGAAGACTCAAACTGGCCCACCTGTAGAGGAGCACCATCGTAGATAAAGTCACCCAATCCTAAAAACAATACCTGGGGATGCTGAATACCGGCTTCCATGAGCGAGCCAATCAAATCCGGCAAGGTCTCCTTGACAATTGATTCAGGCACAAAACCCATACTTCCGGTTACATCCAGCCCCACAATGATAGACAGAGACTCAGGATGCTCTTCAGAGTCGCGGGACTCACGCATCTGAATGTTTTTAGGGTTCATCTCCGGATCAATGTTACGCGCGGTAAAGATTTCGCTTCTTGATTTGCTGCTATATGATTTTTTTACCCTCAACTGAGAATAAGCCTCATAACTAAATTTTCCTCCTCCCATGATTATGATAAGTTTAAAGTGTCTCCAAAAAGGTACTGGTATCGCTTCGTGGCCAGTTCCAACTTGATCTCCAGATTGCGTATTTTCACCGCCATTTCCAGATCCTTGGCCACATAGCTTTTGGCGTCAAAGTCGGAGGCCAATACCAGGCTGTTGGCATCGGTCGGACTCATATCCAGCATGTTTTCCTGTTCTCTTTTGAGTTTTTTGAGTGAAAGTGCCAGGTCTTCCGCTTCACGTTTGTACATGATCTGCGCATCTTCCACGATGGCATGGGCACGGTCGTCCCGTATTTTGTCGTTATTTCGCTTTAGCGAATCTAAGAATGCCCCCTTTTCAAGATTTTCTTCCATAGTCTTTTTTTATGCTTATTATACAAATGTAAAAGGGGTTTTTGCATAATTTATCACGGAATATGACAATTTTGAGCACTGGTGCTTTTTGCCCGATTATTATACTGAATGATTAAGAAAGATGATGGTTAAAGAAGATTTGTATCTAAAAGCTAGAGAAACCAAATCTTCTAAGTTCTTCTGTGCAAGTAGTAAAAATAAAAAAAGCCGGAGATGCAGGACAGGCTATTCGCAATACCTTACAGTTTCCGACTTTGTTTTATATTGAACGCTTTCAGACTAAGTCATAGTGAGAAAAGGATCTGGTTAGTTTGACTTTCCACACATGGCAAACTGCTGTATACTTGCCAGATAAGAACCGAAAGGAGCCTCACCGCTGATGTTCTGATAAGCCATGGCTTTTACTTCCGAGCTTTCCAGCGCTATATCCGCGTACTGCCAGGCTTCTTCAAACCGCTTTTTCACTTCAGCAGCTTCATTCTGTTTGTTTTGCTTGCTCAGGCTCTGATACAAACCATTGAGCGCCCAGCCATTTTCCGGCAAAAAGAATAAATCTTCCAGGAAAACCTTCTCCGCTTCGGCATATTGTCCATCTTCCAACAATACTGCTCCCAAGGGATGACGCACGGAGAAAAACCAGTCGGGTGGCTCATTATAGTTAAGCTGGTCTTCTATCTCCACTGCTTCTTTCAGCAAGGTAATGGCTTCTTTTCTTTTACCTTCTTTTCTGAGAATCTCAGCCTCCAGCACACGTTCGGCAATCTGCACCAATTGTACTGCCGAGTTCAAATCCCAAATGGTAATCTCGGCCAGCGCAGGGTTCTGCCCAGTTTTCTTGACCTCAGCCAAAGCCTGCCGGGCTTTGGTTAGCTGACCTTTTCCCGCAAATGCCATTCCCCGGGCGTACTGCCAAACCGCATTAGGGTACAGCAAGTCTTCATCGGGTTGCTCCAACGTAAGAATATGATCCCACTGGGCAAACTTCACCAGCACATAGTGAGGAATCATGAGGTAATGCTGCAGAGTTTGCCAGCCTTCCTCCCGTATCACAGTGGTATCGGTATGAGCGGCCACCCGGTAAGCCGCATTGATGGAAGTCTCTCCTCTTCCCTCAAAGGCAGCCGTGGCAGCCAGAAAGTGGATATTGTGAGGAAAAAGCATCAAAGGGTACACACCCTGAGAGGCACAGGCATCCAGATATAAACTGTCTACCTCTATGGCTTTTTCGTTCACTACCGAACCTTCATGGTACTTACCAGTACGAATATAAATATGTGAAGGCATGTGTACAATATGTCCCGCTCCCGGCATGAGGCTACCCAGCTTATCTGCGCTTGCCAGCCCCACCTCCGGCTTGGCGGAAGCTTCCACGGCATGTATATACAAATGGTGCGCCCCGGCATGATCAGGAGCCTTTTTCAGGATTTCTTCCAGTAAGGCCGTAATCTGTGGTGTCCAGGCTTTGGGCTGACCATCTCGGGTATACAAATCCCAGGGATGCAGTATCATCAGCGCCTCAGCATACAAAGCAGCAATATCTATATGCTCGGGAAGCTGCTCATGAAGCTGGCGCAACGCTTCCGCATAGTCAGCGTCCAGCACCGGCTGCTCGTCACTTTTGTCATAGTTGTAGCGCAGGGCAGTAGCTTCAATCAGGCCTCTTTCCCAATCGGAGACATCCTCGGCATACTGCTGGGCCAGTTTGATCATCCGGGATGCTTCCTGCTTTACATCATCCGACATGGCGACATTATAGTTGCTACCCAATACCTGCGCAACACCCCAGTAACACATGGCACAGGTAGAATCCTGCCTTACTGCCTCCCGATATGAACGCTCTGCTTCATCATGGTTAAAGCCATAAGTAAGGTTGAAGCCCTGGTTGAAATAAGTTTCAGCCAGTGTAGAGTCAGTGGTAATGTCCAGTGTATGATCTCCCAAACCTTGGAGCAAAGGAGCTTTAGGGTCTAGTGAACTTTGGGGCGAATGACAGGCACTCGCCATCATCAATATACCTACTGTCAGGTAAGTAGCAATTTGAAATAGCATTTTCATGGTCTAAATAGTTTTATTGAATGCGTAGATTAATAGTCGTAGAAAGCGTTGGCGTTTCGGTCAGCAATCCGTTGAAGCCAGTACGTCTTATTCCGCCTTTTTATTAAGAAAAACATTTGATAAGCATTTTTAAGGCGGAAAATTATCCTCCACAGGCTGCTTCTTTCCCCCCATATTTTAGTTTTCATGATAGGCTTGGGTTATAGTTATGTTGATTTCAAAAAAGAAGTTTTATTCTTTGGCACTGCTAAGCTGTAAATTGACCAAATCCAGAGATTTCTCTACCGCAGCCAGGCAGGAAGGGTACATCAGAATATCCATATGATTTGCCTCTTCTATCAATACAGAGTTGCTCTTTTTGATCTGTTGAAAAGGCGTAATATAATTTTTGAGCGGATCATCAGTACCATTGATGAGCGTGACGGGAATATCCAATTGCATAAGCTTCGCTTCATCAAGCTGCCACAAAGTAGTAAGCGAACTGATACATGCCTGCAAAGCCTGGGCATTCTGACCTTCCAATATCTGCTGACTGATCTCTTCAAGTTCTTCCTGTGAAGGCTCCGCTTGTCCACCTGGCCAGAACCATTGTAGTAAAGGCGTAATACCCTCTCCTTTTTCCAGTTTTTCTGAAATATCCTCCAGAAGCACATTCAGGCTATGGTCAGGAGAAAACTGGTTCTTGGTAAGAGGTGTACCTCCGATCAGTGTGGCACTGAGCAGGCGTTCGGGATGATCTACCATCAGGTTTCCCGTAATAAAAGCGCCCATAGAGTACCCTACCACATGCGCCTTCTCTATCTTTAGGTGATCCATCAGGCGAATCACGTCCTCTTCCAGTGCTTTGCCATACTGACTGGCATCAGTGGGCTTATCACTTTGCCCGTGACCTTTGACATCCAGCGCAATGACCCGGTAGTTTTCTGACAGTTTTGAGATAAAGCTTGTACCTGCACTGTCCAGTGAGTCCTGATAGCAGATGGAGATATTATCTGTAAACCCATGAATGAGGATCACTGGCGTACCTGAACCCGCCGTGACATAATGAAGCTTATTTCCTTCCGAGTAAAAGTACGCTGACTTGACCACTGAGTCCGGCGGAGTTACCAGCATCCAGAGCGAAAGGAATAATGTTCCTAACAACGAAATTGATTTCATAATAAATGAATAATTAAGGGTTATGTTGATTGATTATTTACTGATAATGAAGTAGCGATTTTGGATATCCTGCTCCAGCATATGCTCTTTGACCTGTGTAAAGCCCGCTTCTTTCAACATTTCTGCTGCTTTTTCTCTGCCCCACATGGCTCCTAATCCCATGCCTCCCTGGGCCAGAGATACACTCATGCAGTGCATGGTAGAAATGGTGTACAAGAAAGTACCCAGCGGATGCCCCATATTATTTTCTACTACTGAAGAAGCGTTGATATCTACCATCAGAAAATGACCATCATCTTTCAGAGCGTTGAATATGCCTTTCAAAACTTTATCCGGGTGGGCCTGATCATGTATGGCATCAAAAGCGGTAATGAAGTCAAATTTGTCCCCAATGTCAGCGTCACTAAGGTCCTGCTGCACAAAATCCACATTGTTCAATCCCATCAGTACTGCCTCTTGGTGGGCAGTAACCAAAGGCTCCATACATAAGTCGTATCCTACAAAAGTACTGTTAGGAAAGTGCCTGGCCATCAGGTTAAGGGCTTTACCACTGCCACAGCCCACATCCAGCACATGTATGCCTTCTTCCAGACGTTTGATGATACCGGGTACCAGCGGCAGCACGTCCACCAGCAGAGAGGAAACCACAGCCAGTCCACTGTCTTCTACCATCACCTCATGAAAACGGTTATACTGCTCATAGGGTACACCTCCTCCATGCCGGAAGCAGATAAGAATTTTATCTTCTACATAGCCCAGCAAAGGAATATACTGCGCAAACACGCCTACATTATCAGGGCCGGCGGTACGGGCAAGTGAAGCCGCATGCTCTTCAGGCAAGTGGTACAGTATCTTTTCAGAATTGACCTCATCTCTTTCTATACTTACGATTCCACTGGTAACCATAGCGCCCAGCCATTCTCGCACATAGCGTTCGTTGAGGCCGGCGGCTTTAGCAATACTTTCACTGCCAGAGGGAGGAAGGTCCTTCATGACATCAAATAATCCTGTTCGGTGCCCCAGGGAAAGCATCAGAGACAACGCGCCATGATTGATCACTTCTACCATTTTCTGTCCGAAGCCTTCGGCTTTTGCGGTATCAAAAGAACATATTTTGCACATAATTCAAGAAAATTTTATAGTGAATATTAATCGGGTTGGATATATGAGTTACCTGCTGATACCTCCCGGCTATACAACAAGCCAGAAACGGCTTGGGTAAGCTTTCTGATCTCCTGCTGACACCTCTCTTTTTCATCCGCCATCTCTTTGCAGTAGATAGGCGCGGGGTTTCGGATCATTTCCTGTAGCCTGCACTTAAGATTAGAAGCCTGATCCAGCATTTGCCTGATCGTGAGTAGTTCGGGATGTAATGCAAGCACTTGTTTTTCTGTAGTCCCCGCAGGCAATCGGTCTAGCTCCTCTTCCAATGCAAGGAAGTACCTCTCTTCTACATTATCATGCCGGACATTCCCTAATAATAGGAGAAGCGTAAGCAATACCATCCAGATCATAAGGAAAGCAGTAATTACTTTCAGATTCATCTTATGAGTTAATTTGTTTTAGTTAATCAGGATGCTTTTGCTAACACCCTTCAACTCATAAGGCGTAAATGTGGAGCTTACAATGTAAGCATGAGATAAAGGTGCTGTAAGTAAAGTTTACAACACCCAATACATCTCCTGCTCGGGCTGGTACGAACAAAATGTACCTGTCCGGATGGCATTTTGGAAATGTTTACCCAGATTGGGATGAGACTGGGCTATCTTTTTGATAGCACTGCGTATCCTGAGGGTTACGGCAGCACGGGAGCGCTCTACCGGAGATTTTACCTTCCTGGTTTTGCCACCTAAACCGGTAGCCTTGCTCACATGCTCTATCAGTTGGTCCAGTTCCAGGCTTAACTTTTCTGCCTGCTCATAATGCTGCATTTCTTCCGCTTCTGCCAGTTCTTCCTGCAAAGCCTGAATCCTTTTTCTATAGTTATGCTTTGCCTTATCATCAAATACTGCCTCCTCTTCTGACTGGCTCTCGGATTGCATCAATGCAGTACAGTGTATTTCTTCTCCCTGGCGGAGCAGCAGCGCGAGCAGGTCATGAAAACCTTTTACTTCTGCGAGTATTACAGACTGACCCATAAATGCTATTTCCCAGAGTTCATGCTCTTTTCTGAATACGTTTTGCTGAAGAATCGGCTCCGGTCTACTGAATGACTCATAGGTACCGGGCTGGGCGTAAGATGCCTCCTTCAGCCCTGCCAGTTCCAGTCCCCTGACAATGTTTTCAGTATCTTCTGATTTTTTACAGGGAGTAACCATCAGCATCCATTCCAGCGCCTCCAGCGCTTTATATTCCTTGCCATGTTTGATTCTTTCTTTAAATAGCTTCAAAAAAGTGTTGAGGTACTGCCCGGCCATCTTTGGGTCTCCCTCATAGGCATAACTGGCCGAGAGAAATGCGGGCTGGTCTACCGCTACATAAATTGGGCATTTGATACCCGTGCCTATTGTCTCCAGATACTGTTTTCCCAGAAAGTAAGGCACCATACCAAAGGCATAATACCAGGTGTCATGGTAAGGGTTAAGCCTTAGCGCTTTATTAAACAGCTTAATGCCCAGTTCATGACTACCTACCTGGGCAAAGCACAGGGCCAACTGCACCAGATTATCTGCATCATTTGGATTGATGGTCAGCGACCTATTCAAATGATATTCTGCCTGCTCAAATTCCTTTCGGTAATTCAGGATACGCCCCAGCACCATTTGCGAGATATGATCACTTTCGTCAAGGCTCACTGCTTTTACCGCATTCTCAAACGCACCTTTTTCATTATCTTCCCAATCATTCCACAGCATGCAGCTCCAGTTATTAAAATAGGTAAGTGAAATTCCTGTATAGGCGCGAGCATACAGAGGATCTATTTCCAGCGCTTTCTGGAAAAATGCTCTGGCTTTCTGGTCACTTTCCGAAGAAGCCTGTTTCATATGTTCCATGCCTCTCAGCCAGCAGTCATAAGCTTGCAGCTGGGTGAAAGACTTCTTTTGCGCGATGGAAAGTAAGTCTATATCAATTTTGCTTGATAAAATGCCTACTACCCGCTCTATGATATCATCATGAATTTCAAAGATGGTTTCTAGGGGTTCGTCATAGCGTTCGGCCCATATGATATGCTGATTCTCTGCGTCTACCAATTGGATAACAATGCGCACCTTCTCATTACGGTAGCGAAAGTTACCTTTGAGCAGATAATTAGCCCCCAGTTTTTCTGAGATCAATTTTCTATCCTGCATCCCTTGTTGAAGTACGGAATGGGAGGAAATCACCATCAACGACTGGAAACGGGAGAGGTCGGTAATCAGGTCCTCTGCAAAGCCTCTCGCAAGATAATCCAGCTCATTATCGGGAGTAAAATTTTCAAAAGGTAAAACAGCGAGATAAACCGCCTTATTGACAACTAGCTTTTCCATTTATACACCTTTTTGTAATGTAAACATACCTAATTCACTTATCATCCTCAAATCATAAACCTCTGATTATGAGATTAAAAGAGCTAATTTTCATCATGTTCACCTTTTGTCTACCTGGGTTAAAGTAGATTTGGTTATAAATACTCAAGTATCTGTTTTATTAAATAATAGCTTATATCCTGTTAACATAGATTTAAGAGTCAATATTTACTATTACAGTTTCTCTTTCTTTTCCGGCTTGATTCAAATGCTTAGATTGGCTGTCAACAATGGGGTGTAGCTCATTTTTAACATTCTGTATTGGCTCAAAACAAATTTTTTCCCCAGAACTTTATACATTACATTCATCATATAAACACAACTCATGTATACAGCGATCTTTATCATACTTGCCGGCTTGTCTTTCTTCTTTCTCTACCAGGGTGTACGAAAAGAGCAAAAAGGTAAAGTATGGATTGGCGTTATTATTGGCCTTTTTACTGCTTCTTTATCCAGTATGATGAACTTCTGGGGAGAACTGTTATGGTTTCAGGCAGTAGGTTTTGGAGAACGTTTCTGGATAGCTACGCTCACCCAGTGGAGTATGGGGCTGATTAGCTTACTCTTTTGTGGTGGCATGGTGTGGTTGCTTTGCTGGCTGGTTACTTATCAAAACAGATACATCAAATGGCTGGGCGTAGCTATAGGTGCATTCATAGGGGGTGTATGGGGCTATGCCAGTTGGGAAGTATTTCTCAAATTTTGGTATGCTGTCAATACGGGCGTGAGCGACCCGCTTTTAGGAAAGGACACCGGATTTTACCTTTTCAAACTACCTTTTCTCACCTCTACTTATTCACTGTTATCAGCCCTGGTGGTCATCTCCCTGATCGTATCCATCCTTTCTATTTTTGTGAACCGCAGCGGGCAAACTACCTTTGAGTTTGTAAGCCCCGACCATCCCAGTGATATTGATAATAAGCTGATTCTTTCTGTATTCATCAACAGCGGTATACTGCTGATACTGATGTCTTTTGGGAAATACCTGGATCGCTTTGAGCTTATGTATTCTGATCTGGGCGCCGTGCACGGCCCCGGCTGGACCGATGACCACATTCGCCTTCCCGCCTATATTGTGATAATTATCTTTACGTTTGTAGCAGGCCTGATCCTCCTCATTCCTTCTACGCGGGAGCGTTTTCGCCACTGGATTATGCGCAAGCAGTTTATGCCCCTCAAAGCTTACCCTATCGTAGGTTTGCTGATGTTTCCGGCAGTCTTTCTTATCTGGTTTATTGGTCTATCGGCCATTCCCGGCCTGTTCCAGTGGCTGAGGGTAGAGCCTAATGAAATTACTTTTGAGAAGCCTTATATCGTCAACAATATTGAATTTACCCGTCGGGGTTTCAAACTTCATGATGTAGAGGAGCGGGAGTTTCCCGCCTCCGACCGCTTTACTCCGGAAATGGTAGAGAATAATCGGGAGATTTTTAACAATGTGCGCTTATGGGACTGGCGGGCCCTGGATGATGTATATCGTCAGTTTCAGGAAATAAGACTGTATTATGAGTTTACGGATGTAGATATTGACCGTTATATGATTGATGGAGAATATCGTCAGGTAATGGTTTCTGCCCGGGAGATGGAGCCTAGCAATTTACCCGATCAGAGTCAGACTTTTGTAAACGAACGCTTCAAGTACACGCATGGCTACGGCATTACGCTTACAAACGTAAATGAATTTACGCCCCAGGGCTTACCTAACTTGCTGATCAAGAATATTCCTCCGGAAAGTACCTATGAAAGCCTGAAAGTAGAAAGGCCGGAGATCTATTATGGCGAACTTACCGATTCCCATGTCATTGTAAATTCTGAAGAAAGTGAGTTTGATTACCCTCAGGGAGAGCAAAATGTGTATGTACGCTATGAGGGAACGGGAGGTGTACAGATCAGCAATTTCTTCCGTAAATTCATCTACGGCTATATGTTTGATGGCTCTCGTCTGCTGTTTTCTACCTACCCGACCAGCGAAAGTCGCATCATGTTTAACCGCAAAGTTTCTGAGCGGGTCAAAAAACTGGCACCTTTCCTTCAGTTTGAAAACGATCCCTATATCACTTTGGTAGATGGTCAGCTGAAGTGGATTATTGATGCCTATACCACCTCCAACGATTATCCTTACAGCGAGCCATTTACTGCACAGGAGAGCATTGAGTATCAGGAAGGAGATAACCGCCGGATGCTGATCACCAGACTGGATAACCAGTTGAGAGGTGTCAACTACATCAGAAATTCAGTGAAAGCCGTAGTAGACGCTTACTCCGGAGAGGTTGATTTTTACGTTTTTGACGAAGAAGACCCCATCATACAGGTTTGGCAGCGGATTTTTCCTGACGTATTTCAGCCCAGAGAAGCCATGCCTCAAAACCTTCAGGAACACGTACGTTATCCTGAACAAATGCTGCTTACCCAGGGACTGGTGTATGCCAAATATCATATGACAGATCCCGAAGTTTTCTACAATCAGGAAGACCTATGGATCAGGGCTACAGAAAAGTATTACAATGAGGTACAACCGGTTCAGCCTTATTACATCATGTGGCAGCTGCCCGACTCTGATGATCTTGAATTTACCTTAATACAGCCTTTTACCCCTAAAAACCGACAGGTACTCATCGGCTGGATAGCCGGGCTCTGCGATCCTGAGAATTATGGTCGTTTTATCGCTTATCAGTTTCCCAAAGATAAAAGGGTACTTGGCCCACAGCAGGTAGAGACCAAAATTGATCAGAACAGCTTTCTTTCCTCACAGCTAAGTCTGTGGGACCAGCGAGGCTCTAATGTAATCAGGGGGAATGTGCTGGCCATTCCGGTAGATGAAACCATTATTTATGTAGAACCTATCTACCTGCAATCCGAGACTGCCGCTTATCCCGAACTCCGACTGGTCGTGGTGATGCACAACGATGACCTGAGCTATGCCGAGACCTTTGAGGATGCGCTACAGGGCATTTTTGATGGTCCATTAGCCAATACTGAAATAGAATCTACCGTGAGTGGGATGCTGCCCGAAAGTCAACTTGAGCAGGCCCAGGCAGAGGAAGCACAAGCTGAAGAAGCTATAACTCCTGCTAACCAGAGCCTGATTCAGCAGGCCAACGAAGCCTTTGAGCAGTATCTGGAATCTACCGGAGACAAGAACTTTGATGAGGCTGCCGAACAACTCAACCGCCTGCAACAACTATTGCAGCAACTGTCCGAAGAAGAAGAAACGAATTAAAATCGTAGAAATCTAATGTCAGGAGTTTTAATGAAAGAACTCCTGACTTTGGGCTATCTTGCAAATTTTTAACTTCTATTTATAACTTTTTTATCTACAAATATTACTTTTTTCATAAGTTGATTTATCTCTCTTATCACATTTTGTGAATATTGCACATTATCCTACCTACAAAAAAAATCCTTAAAGTACGAGAGGCATATTGTTTGACTTTAATTAAAGCATAATTGAATAACACCCTGATATCGTTCATTTATGTAAAATCACTTAAAGGTTAGCACTATGGCAAAGCGAAAAAAAGGAAAGTCAAAGGCAATCTCTCCTAAGTTGCAGGAAGCTCAGTACCGCAAAGTCTATACTCGTAAACTCATCAACTTTGCCGAAGCTATTGGTGTAGAAGATTTTGAGCTGATCGCTTCAGCAGATGATCTTAAATACCTGTTTGATATGAGGGTTAGTATCAGTACACTCATTGCCAATTCCGATGATATTCCGCTATCCGTACTCAAGAATATTCGGGAGGGGCATGAAAAGTTTTTGAATGAGTTCAGGTTTTCCTTTATTGACCCTGAAGATGCCAACACTAAAAATAGAAAAGCAGTCACACTACGCGAATTTCTTTCTTTTGGCCAGGCCTTGTACTTCTACCTGACGAATGAAAAATCACCTTGCCGGTCAGAAATCCTTAAGCAGAGGTTTGCCGAATACATTGAATTGATGGAAAGTGACGCTTTTCCTTTTATGCACATGTATGAAGCCCTTTGGCAAGCCTGTTTAGAAGAAAGTACGCTGGATACCAAGATGTACTGGGTAGATCATGGGTACAAAATAAAGGATATGCGATTAAACAATCGTTTTGACCTATATGCCGTACGCCCCGACCAAAAGAAGGTAAATATTGATGGCAAATGGCGCAAGGTATTGCGTGTGGGGTGGGCCAGGCCCCTTGATGGACCTGAGTGGATAAGCATTGATGCTTCACATTTTGGTCTGACACAAAGCCAGAAACAAATAAGTTTACCTGTCTACATACAACCGCATGCCCTGCACCGCATGAGTGAAAGACTGGATTGTATTGATGCTTATCTGCAACATTTTCATTTATATCTTACCCTGAAAGAGCCTGTAGTGATAGAAAATCATAGTGGCCAGAAGCTTATTGCGTACTCTTATAATGGCAAAAGGCTAGGCTACCTGCTCGCAGAAGTGGTAGACAGCATTGTACTGATCCGCACTTTTCTTTTCATTACCATGGATAGAACTCCTGAAGGTCAGGCTTTACAAGAAACCATTGGCCTTGAAGCGGTAGACAAAAAATACCTGGCTATTGACCGTTTAAGCACTTTTATACTTTCTGATATTCCCAACCATCCTGATATTAAAGAACATTTTATGAAGGCGGGGTGTGCAGACCTTTTTAGTTTTGACACCTCCGAGCTACAACCCGAACATCAGTTTGAGTTAGGACAGTTTATTCGTACCTATCTGGATACTAATCGTGATAAAACATTAGTACTCCCTATCTCGGAAGAAATTTCAATGCAGGCAGCAGTATAACCCTGCTTTTTTAATCATCAAAAGGCGCGACAAAGACTTTACTTTTCCGCCTTTACCTTCTCTTCTTTTAGGATCAACATCCAAATGATTTAGCTAAGGGTTTGCAACTCTTAATTTTTTACCTACATTTATAGTGTACTACTTCACTAATACACTATGATATGATTAATCTGAATCAAATTTCATTTGGATATACGCGACATCAGCGGCTATTTGATGGGCTAAGCTTACAACTAAATGAAGGTCACATCTATGGACTTTTAGGTAAGAATGGTGCTGGCAAATCCAGTTTATTGAGAATTATGGTAGGCTTGCTTTACCCAAATAGTGGTAAAATAGAAGTACTGGGCTATGTTCCCCGTAAGCGTCAGCCTTCTTTTTTGCAGGAAGTCATCTTCATCCCGGAGGAAATTTACCTTCCGCCAATCAGCATTGCAAAGTACCTCAAAACGCTGTCTCCTTTTTATCCCAAGTTCAATGAGCAGCAGTTTCGCTATTACCTCACAGAATTTGATGTACCCTTTGAAAGTAAGCTTAATGGCCTCTCTTTCGGACAGCGTAAGAAAGTGTTAATCGCCTTTGCCCTGGCCTGCAATACCAAAGTACTCATCATGGATGAACCGACTAACGGACTGGATATTCCTTCCAAAAGTCAGTTTCGCAAACTGGTATCTTCTGTTTTTGAGGAAGACAGGCTAATGCTTATCTCTACCCATCAGGTAAGGGATCTGGACAACCTCATAGACGCGGTGATTGTACTGGATGATAGCGAAATTCTGCTACACCAAAGCCTGGAGGTTATTAGTCAGCAGCTTAGATTCACTACGCTCAGCAGCGCCGAAAACGACCATCGGATATTGTACGCTGAACCTTCTTTGCAAGGCTATACCGTAGTAATGGAAAATGCTGAGCAGCTAGAAAACCCGACGGAGTCTAAAGTAGACCTGGAGCGGTTGTTTCATGCTGCCATACAGCAGCCTGAGCGCATACGTACCCTATTCAGTAAACCAAGTACCTCTAAAGCCCCAACTTTATGAACCAAACCTTAAATATATCGCGCTTCTGGCTTTTGCTAAAACTCTATATTGCTGAGCACGGAAGAAACTATCTTATATCGCTTATGCTTTTGCTGGGGGGCATGTTCCTGCTGATGATTCCTATTCTGGGCACAAAAGCATACAAAGATATGCTGTACATACTGCATGTCATGGCGCTCTTTGGACTGATGCTGGGCAGCAGTATGTTTACCAGTACTGCTTTCAATGCGTATAATAATTCTTCCCAGGGCATTCCGGCCATCATGTTGCCTGCCTCGCAGATAGAAAAGTTTCTGCTCATCTTACTTTACAACTTACTATTTGTACTCACAGCCGTCCTCGTATTTTATGGCCTGCATATTGGCATCATAGAACTCGCCAACCAGAACATTCCGGAGGGATTCAGAAAGTACTCGCTTATTCCCTCTAATGTGGGATGGTTTTTTGGGACCTTTTATTTTCTGGTGCAGGGAGCAGTGTTTTTAGGCTCTATTTATTTTACTAAAAATGCCTACATCATGACCCTGGGAATTTTCACAGGAGTATTAGTTATCGCCTACTTATTCAATGCTTTTCTGGTCTACCAGTTTACTGGCTATGATCACAATATCACAGTCTTCCCTTTCACTTCCTGGACGCTCTTTCTGGATAAAAAGTATACGATCAACTATCCGGAACCTATTGACGATTTAATCTGGGTATTTCTGGGGTTGATAGTCTTTGCCATGTGGTGCATCACTTATGTTCGCCTGAAGGAGAAGCAGATTTAATAGACTGAACTATGGAATTTAATGATACACAAGCCATTTACCTGCAAATCGCTGATTATATCTGCGAACAGATACTGCTGGAAAAATGGGCTACGGAAGAACGTATTCCCTCGGTAAGGGATCTGGCAGCGCTGATGGAGGTCAACCCCAATACGGCCATGCGTTCTTATGAATTTTTGCAGCAGAAAGAAATTATCTACAACAAAAGAGGTATAGGTTACTTTGCCAGCCATCAGGCTCCGGTCAGAATCAAAGCCTATCGTAAAGAACGCTTTCTGGAAGCAGAACTGCCAGAGTTTTTCCGTACGCTCTATCTGCTGGACATCAGCATGGAGGAGATACAGGAACGCTACAATGCCTTTGTCAGAGAAACTTATCCCGCTACCTAAATCAGTAACGTATGAAAACCAGTAATAAACTTATCCTAACCCTTATCGCAGTAATATTTCTTGGCATTCTTAGCTCATCGCTCATTCTTAAATCTGAGTTTGAGAAACTTGACCGCAATGATCCATTGTCAGGTTATTCGCAGGGAGAGTTACCGCCTTTCAAAGCGGTGAAAATAATAGGTAATTACCCCGGGCTGGTAGAGTTAAGAGCAGGTGATGCTTACGAGATAAGAATGGATGAGGGAACCGATGGCAGAACTAAATGGGAAATCAAGGGAGATACTCTGGAAGTGAGTATTCAACTTATGAATCCTTCAGAAAATTTCCCGAAGTATTATTATACATTTTACGGAGAAAATGCGGGTGTTTACATCACGGCCCCAAACCTGTCGGCCTTACATGCTGAGGGAATCACCTGCCGACTTAGCGGCTGGAAAGAGGCTCAGATGCATTTTGAGGTACAGGGGAAAGAAGGCGTACAACGAGGTGTCCTGTTAAAGGAAAGTAACGTTGATCAGTTTTCAGCTACCGTAAGTGAGGGAAGTCTACTTCTTTTGGAAGCGAGTAACAAAATCAGCAGAGCACTGGTAAATATCCGGGATGTCAGCGCATTTACCGCAGAGTATAACGCTTTAGATTCGCTGGAGATACAAGCAGATGAAACAGCTCAGCTAAACCTTCCGGGCTATCTGCTGAGCAGATTGATACCCTGAGACTGATTAATATGCTGAGAAAGGTGCTATTTTACTGAAAGCTGCTTATCATTGTCTAATGAACTAAAACCAATGATAACAGTGAAAAAGCACAACCTAAACCTGATTTGCCTGCTACTGGGCCTGTTGCTCAGTACTTCTTTAGCGTATGCACAAAAGAACAACAAATATTTTTACCAGCTCAAAGTCTACCATCTGGCAGATGAAAGCCAGCAGCAAAGGGTAGATGAATACCTGAAAGATGCCTACGTGCCGGCCATACACCGAGCTGGTATTGAAAATGTAGGCGTCTTCCATACTACGGAAAGTGAAACCCCTATGACCTATGTGCTGGTGCCTTACGCCTCTTTTGAGCAAATCATGCAGACCGATGATGCGCTGGAAAAAGACAAAAAGTATCTCCGGGCGGGTAGTGACTATTTGGATGCCCCTCATGACAATGCGCCTTACGAACGGATTGAAAACATTCTGCTGCACGCTTTCTCCGATATGCCTGCTCCTCTTGTGCCTGATCTGAATAGCCCCCGAAGCGAACGGGTGTATGAATTGCGCAGCTACGAAGGTGCCACCGAAAAACTGTATGCCAGTAAGGTGAATATGTTTAATGAGGGAGATGAAATTGAGATCTTCAACAATCTGGGCTTTGAATCGGTCTTCTATGCGGAAACTTTATTCGGTGGCCGAATGCCTAACCTGATGTACATGACCGCTTATAATAACCGTGCAGAAAGAGATAAGCTGTGGGATGACTTCAGAGAAGCCCCTGACTGGTTGAAGCTTAAGGCGAAGGACGAATACCAGAACAATGTTTCCAAAGCAGACATCATATTCCTCCGCGCTGCTGATTATTCTGATTTTTAGTATGGTGTTGGGGTGTTATAGTTCTTGGTGTTATGGTTAGAAAACCCCTAAACCATAACACTCTAACTCCACTCCGTGGAGACCACTATGAAAATCATTGACATTGCAGGGTGGTAAAGATTTCTACGCCTGTGGCTACGAAATGACAGGGTGGGAGAGGCGGAAAGTAGAACCATGACACCCTAATACCATCGCACTATAACACCACCACACACTAACACTATCATCGCACTCCCATAAAGTTCATCACTACCTGCTCTACTTCTTCTTCGGTGGTCATGAGGGGGCGAAGTTCGTAGCGTTTGACATGGGACTTTTCCAGCCAGTCGGACCAGAAGAGCTTGAGGATTTCGGTGTCGGTAGGGTGTACCGTAGCATTGCCGCCTTGTGATAGGGAACGGTCGTACATTTCCAGCACCAACACTTCCACCTCTTCCAGGTAAGGATTGCTGACCGGCACTATGCCATAGTTGTTTTCTTCAAAGAAAGTTTTCATGTCTTTCACTCCCGACTGTTTAAAAGCCTGGCGAAACTGTTTCACCCGCTCTCCGCTCAGGTAATAGCATTGGTTAGGTTCCGGGCAACCTTTATTGTCGTAAATGCCCGCCTCTATGTAGCCATCGGTGAGCAGGATGAGCACATTGCGGTACTGGTTGCGGTAGGTAGTGCCGTTGAAGATGATCGGCTCTTTCTCCGCCTGTACCACCAGATTATCTACTCCCGCATTGAGGTAAGACCATACATCTGCTCCAAAAGTATTCTGGGCAGCAATCTCATTGATCCGGCCAAACTCCTGCTCAAAGTTCTGTATGTCTGCTTCCAGTGTTGCTTCACTCCTGCCCTTGATGTAGTCTATCCGTTCCCGCTGGTTTTTGAACTGACTGAAATCAATGTTCAGCAGTGATTTATTGATGTTATACTCATTCACCAGCTTTTTATTGACCAGAGAAACCGTGAACCTATCCAGTTGATTGTCGGAACGCTGGTGGTTGAGAATGGCAGGATAGATATTCTCCAATACGCTGTGCACAATCTGCTGATCGTTGAGCGGACGGGGATGCAAATTGGTGTTCACCCGATTTGAGAGATCGGGGGCAAAAACAATATTATAGTGCGTCAGACTAATGCTTTCGTCCTCTTCTCTTTCCCCTTCCTTAAGACTCTCACTATTACTGGAACAGGAGGCCAGGGTAATGCCCAGTATGAGGCAAATCCCAAGGCATACGGTCTGTGAAGACACAGACCGTGTATGAAAGATACTCAGCAGTATCAGTAATTTCGGTTGGTGAAGACACCAAGCGAGGCATAGATGAGGAAATTTCTTTAACACAAATGTTTTATTCATTGCTAGGCTTTTATTCTTTGATCAAAACGATTACCACTCAGCTTTTCTACCTGCCACTGGGTAGCTACTTCGGCAGCGGCCTTGCTCTTCTCCATGGCTTTGTTGACGGAATACTCATCATGTAGAAAGTCATTCCAGCCTTCCAGAAACACATTGATACGGTCTTTTACGGAGTCTATAGAAATAGGCAGAATGTCATTCTCAATATGGGTTTTGTAGATGTCCGTAATCCTTTCAATGCTCTGGGCTTTGCTGTTCATCTCACTCTTCTTCTGTTCTATCTGCTGCGTCTTCTTGGCAGGCATGGCCGCCAGTTCTTCCCGGCAGATATTGATATCTGTATTATACTGGATGATCTCTTTCTCAAATCTTGCGATTTCCTCTTCATGCGAAAACCTCAGGTTCTGGTTATGGGCAATATCATCCTGCATATGCCTGATATGTTGCTGGTTTTTACGGTAGTTCATATCCGGATTGCGCTCTTCAAAGAACTGCATCAGCTTCTCAAAAGTAATTTTAAACAGCAGTAAGCCCAATGCCCCTAAGATAAATACCAGATAGAAGTTCAGGTCTTCAAAGGCCATCATAAACTCCCACTCTACATCTACTGCACCCGTCAGATAATCTACATTATGGATAGCCTCGGCTACTTTGTAAGCGATAAAAGCATCTACCAGCAGTATACCCAGGAACGTAAGCGTATTCTTCCACCAGTTCATCTCTTTTACAAACCTGCCGATCAGCGCCAGCGATAGTGGTACAAAAACAAAGAGCATGATGAAGAAAAGTGCCGATCCGCCTTTGTCGGCTGCCATACTGATGGCATCGGGGTTAAAGACCTCAGGAGGGTTTACAGTAATGCCTCTCAACCTCGCCTCTTTGGCATCCAGTTCGCTGAACAGTAGTATATAGGCTGCGGAAGAATAAAAGAAGAAGAGGTAAAAGATCAGGCCCAGGTTGATGAGGGTGACCGGAATAAACTCAAACCATTTGAATGCCGGTTTGACAAAGCTTCGCTCCTGCTCCTTGATCTGCTGTGCTATCTGCTCGTTCTTTTCCTGCACTGCGGGAATTTTAGAAGTACGTATGCCTTCTATCTCTTTCTTGTGGATAGCGATATGAGACTCCAGACTGCTGATCTTGTTTTGCAGGCTTTCCTTCCGACTTTCAAACTGGGTATCTAGCGTATGAAGTTGCAGGTCCAACTGCTCTTTCAGCTTATCGGTACTCTTGACCCTTTGCTCCTCTATCTTGCTAATCAGGCGGGTCTTTTTGTCTTCTATTACATTGACCTCATTGACAAAGACAGAATATACGCTATCCAGTCCTTTGCTGAGTACCTGGGCATCACCATTATTGGCTCTGGCCCGCTCATAACCCTGTTTGCGCAGCAGTTCGCGGTCAAAATTACTCACCTCCGCCGCAATCATAGAATCCAGCACATGCTCATACTCGCTGCGCTTGTCTGTTGCTATAGAAGAAGCTGGCTGCTGATCAGCTTTAGGTGGCCTGGAAAGCTGCGGCCTTTCCTGCGACTTCATGCCGAAGAAAGCTTTTATGTAGGAGAGCAGAGACTTCTTTTCCGCCTTAGCAGGCTGAAGCGCAAAAGCTTTGTTTTTGATTTCGTTGAAGTAGGCGACCAGACGTTCTACCGTAGCCTGATGATGAGTAAGTACAATACTTTCCTGTTGACCGCTCTGCTCTGCTTTACTCCAACTATAGGCACCATAAAAGGCTAATTTTTTGTCCACTATGCAGAACTTCTGCGACATGTCGTGGGCGTTGGGATCTATTTGCAGCACAGAAGCCCCTTTAAGCACCAGTTGCTGAAGGGAGGAAGATTCGTATTCAAATATTTCTTCGTACTCGTACTTCTCTTCCGGCTCCTGGGTACGCTCTGTAATGATCATTTCAACTTTTACCCCCTCTTCTATTTTTTTGAATAGCAGACGAAAGAGCTCATCGTGGGAAAAGCGATCTACAGCAATCAGTATTTCTGATTGTGCAGCGGTGATTTCCTTGTGTAGGCGGACGTATATCTCTTCCCGGGTATAAATGATGTGCTGGTCAATAGTTCCGTTACTCCCAAACATAGGCTCAAGTTTAGTTTAAATAGTTTTAACGTCAATTTGTCTGAAAGGCTGTCCGTTGTTAAACTTTGGTCAGTAGGCTTTGTAAATATTCTTATGTCGGGCAGTTTAAGTTAAGCATCCATTATGAGACTAAACGCATAATATGGCTTAAGCTTGTTTGAAGCTGATATTTTTTCGTGTACAACCAAAATTAACTTGAGGTCAAAAGGCAAATATTAATAACCCTTTCCGAGGCCCAGGGGTAAAAAGCACCGTGGAAAAACACCCCAGATTGAGCAAAGTAAAATTAATATAGCTTTATTGAAAAACCGCAAAAATCCATTGTAAATCACTAAAGCTCAGTTTTTTACAGACTATTCTCAATTGGCACAATTATTCCAGATAAATAAGTGCGCGCGCAAATTCAAAGTATTTTTTTACAAACTTTAATTTTTACAACTATGAAAAGTTCACTTATCGCTTTAGCTGCGCTGGCTATTTTCTCTTTTGCTACAGTAGACGCAAGCGCTCTTCCTGTAAATCAGGACGCCACTACAGTGTTTATTCAGGACAGCCGCACTGAGATTCAGTACGAAAACCTTCCTGAGGCTGTAAAGACAGCTTTTGAGGAATCTGACTATAGTGAGCAGGAAGTAACCATTGTATACCAGGTACAGACAGAAGATGGCATGCAGTACGAATTGAGTATCACTGATGGTACTGATACTATTACTGTTACCTACGATGCTGAAGGTAATGAAATAGAAGCGTAAACCTTCCTATCCTAAATTATTGGGCATAGCCTGCCTCATTGAGTCAGGCTTTGTTTTGATTTTTCTATCAACCCTTTTTGCATCTCCTTTTCAGCTAAAAGGAGGAAATTTTAGAACATATTGATTAGTCCTCCTTAAGGTAGTAATTAAGTCAGATTGAGGATTGGTGCCCAAGATCACCAATCCTCTATGATACTCTATGCCCTTAAGAAGATAATTGCTCTCCTGGTTCGCATAGCGATCATGAGAATCCTTAACCGCTGTCCTTTTTCCAAAAAGGGCATCAGCTTCGTCAAAAAATAATACCCATCCTAGTGATGAGGCACGCTTGAAAATCCGCTCAAGATTTTTCTCAGTTTCTCCAATGTACTTGGATGAAACAGGAGAAAGATCCACCGTGTACAGTTGCTGTGCCGTCTTTCTTGCCAGTTCCTCAGCGGCAGTTTTTCTTTGAAATGGGGAGTTACCTGTTATCACCACCAGAGATGAACGAGCCGTCAGGCTATCTTTTTTCAGCGCATTTAATAACTCTCTTGATGTTTCTCCTCTCTGCTGATACACATGCGTAAGTTCATGTCCTATAAGTCTTCTCATATGAAATGTATTCTCTGGGGAAAGGATGTAATCAATATCCTGATGTTTTCTACTTTCTAACCATGATAAGAGAGTCACAGCTTGCCCGCATTTTCTCCAGTACTTTCTGATATTTATTTTTTCCGGCCAGGTTATTTTTCTCCAGCGGATCATCTTTCAGGTTGTACAGCTCCTCATGTTCCATATCCCGAATATAACGCATATACTTCCATTCGGTAGTCCTGACGCCTTCGCTGGGAGGAATAATGTCTGTTTCCCACAAATGCTCAAAAAGATTATGGGTACGCGTAGATACAGGCTTTTTCCCCTGCTGATACGCCAACAGACTCGTTCCTTGCCAGCTGGTGGGCCGATCAACACCCGCCAGTTCCAGCATGGTAGCAGGTACATCTATGTTGAGCACCATATCTTCCACTTCCTGAGGATTGGTTTGGCGAGGGTCAAAAATGATTAGTGGCACTCGCAAACTATTATCGTACATTAACCACTTGCCGGCTAGTTGGCGTTCACCCAGAAAATAGCCATTGTCACCCATCAGGATGATGACAGTATTGTCTGCCAGCTCTTTCTCATCCAGCAAAGCCCTGAGCTTAGCGATTTCCCTATCAATACCAGAGATCATGCGGTAATATCCCTTGACACTATGCTGATATTTCTCGGGAGTATCATACCGCCAGTACCAACGCTTGCGGTTCTCTCCTTCCTGCACATACATGGGCTGTTCCAGAAAGTATTGCTTATCACCCAACAAGGGAGCAGGTATATCAATCTCACGATATAAGTCGTCTACTTCATCCTGCCAGAAATACTGCAATTCGGCGGGATCATGGGCGTGCGGAGCGCTAAAGCTCAGCGAAAGGCAGAAAGGCTGATCCTGAGGAGCATTGCTGATGAAGTCCAGTGCCTGCTGGCCGGTGTAACGGGTCAGATGGACTGTATCTTCTCTGAGAGTTTTGTAGTAGTAACCTCTGCGATCTTTATACTGCCCGTTACGATCATAGATTTCGCTTTTGTCAAAAAGCTGATCCTTACCCGGATAGTTGACTCCAAATTTGCCATAAAAACCGGTATGATAGCCTGCCTGCCTGAGCAGAGTGGGATAAGATTTTTGCATCAGCGCTTCCTGCATCTCCTGTCCGAAGGTATAGCCATGCTTACGTTCATACAGCCCAGTAAGGAAGCTGGCTCGGCTAGCGGCACAGATAGGCGTGGTCACAAAGGCATTCTTGAAATACAGCCCTTCTTCAGCCAATCTGTCCATTTCCGGGGTTTGTATGATTTCGTTGCCAGCATGGCCCAGCGCATCCCAGCGCTGATCGTCGGTCAGGATAAAAATGATATTGGGACGATCATTCATTTGTTGCGCAGCCAAAAAACGGCTGCTACCCAAAACGCAGATCAATACACAGAGAAGAAATTGAGGGAAGGCTGTACGGAAGCCAATAGAAAAAACAGTACTCATAGGTTGTTGTATGCTAAATCATCAAAATACCGAGCTTCCCGTCATTTTCCAACAGAAGTCTGTTATTCCTTCTGTATTTTATTATTTGATATTCAAACTTAGGCTGCCTAGCGATTTAGCGCTGACAAAATAATGCCAAGCACTATACATCCTGTGAGTCGTAGATTTGTACCTTATCCCATAGATAGGCGCATTCTTCCACAAACTTCTTATGGATAGGATCAACCTGATAGTCGTCATGATCTTCCACACTATCAAACATCAGCAGCAGGGAGGCATCATAGGAGTCATCCACCACATCACGTTTGGGAGTAGCCGCCGGCACACCGATCTTGATCATTTTGGGGGTATTGATCTGCCCGAGGCTCTTTAGCCCCTGAATCAGACTATCCAGATCTTCTTTAGAATTGGGGTTATTCAGCCAGAAGAAAACATGATGCAACATTGACGATGATTTTTCCATTTTAGTTAAATATTTTTATAGGTTAAGCAATACAATCTCTGTGGAGAGAGCAAAAGACAATTCTACAATAATTTTGGCAAGAGACAAATCACAATAGCTGTCATTCTAGCTTCAGCTTTCCTTCAGCCAGTATACTGTACTGGCCACTAAGTTTGACATTGTCATCTTCTACCAGCTCACAGATAAACTTACCTCTCCGCTTACTTAGTTGATGAGCCTTCATATACTTTTTATCTAATTTCTTACCCCAGAAAGGTGCCAATGCCGCATGAGAGGAACCGGTAGCCGGATCTTCCAACTGCTGTACATGAGGTACCAAAGTACGGCTGACAAAATCCACCTCATTACCGGGAGCTGTAACAGCGTAGCCAAAAGCAGCCAGTTCTCTTAGTTTGGCGAATTTAGGTTTCATATTTTGCAAAGCCTCTTCACTTTCTACCAATACTATATGTTTGTTGGGGGTAGAAAAATAAGCTTTGACAGGAATGCCCAAACCTGCTTCCAAAGTTTCGGGGATCTCATCCTCCGATAGCACCGGGATACCATCCAGGGTGATGGATGCGCTACCATCTTTCTGCATTTCTCCTTCCAGTTGTCCTTCGGGAAAATGTAGCACGATCATTCCTTTGACTGAACGTTGAACACTCAGATATACAATGGCTGCTAGGGAGCCATGGCCGCACAGACCAATTTCGGCATCAGGTGCGAACCAGCGTACACGAAAATCATCAGCATCATCTTCAGGATTTTTCCACAGGAAGGTAGTGGCAGGCTGGTTAAAATCAGCCGCGATGGACTGCATGCTGGCTACTTCTATCTCTTTATCCAGCCATACCACGGTGGAAGTATTACCTTTAAAACCATGAGCAGCATCATCAAAAACTTCTATCAGAGCAAAGGGACTATACATATACTTATTCGATTTCAGCGTAAAAAAATATCTTTCTAAACTAACGGAAATTATGGGAATGGGATGTAAAGGCTGACATGCAAAAAAAATCTTGATCTCAAGCTCTTCTTTTAAGACGCCATCAGCACAAAAATAGCAGTTACTATTCGCATTGACAGTTAAAGCTTTAACTATCCTTTAATAGAATAAACTCTTTGATACCCTGTTTCTTTACTGCCAATTAAGGACCATTGTAAAGCAAGCTATCATTCCATCAGCCCTTTGTTGACAACTTTATGAAGTGTTTCAAATAAAAAACCCAGCTGATGAAAATTAGCTGGGTTATGCTTCATAAAATGAAACAATGGATTAGATTTCAACCGGAACTTCTACCAGAAGTGTATCCCACATCATCATCATTTTATTACCCATTTCATTGAACTGAATGGTAAATGGCTCATATTTTTCAGTACCTTTTTTCACTGGCACTTCAAATCTTACTACATCCTTGCTTTCATCGTACTCATAAGCACCCCATAGACCTAACTCACTGTTCAGGATGATCGTCCATTTGTCTTTTTCAGGAATAGCAAACATAGAATATGTGCCAGCTTCAACTTCTTTGCCTCCCAGCTTTACGTCTTTTGTCAGCGTAATTTCAGTAGCTTCGTTAGCACCTAACCTCCAAACTTTACCGTAAGGCTCCTGTTCGCCAATCATCTTTCTGTTGCGTAAATGAGGACGGCTATACACTACTTTGATATAGGCATCGTCTTTCTTCATCTTGGCAATTGCCATAGGGCTGGGCTTGGATTCAAGTGCTTTTTGAGCCAATACATTTTCGCACATAAAAACCACCAATGCGAAAGCAAAAAGTGATAGTACAATACTTTTTTTCATAGTGTGTAGTCTTTTTAGTTTAATGTTAATATAACCAAATGTAAACAAAAATGGATTAACTCAAAGTAAACCTTATGACAAAGATTAGTAATTTAAGGTCCTTAAATAATATTCACTTCGGGTGTAATCTCTATTCCAAATTTTTCCCATACAGAATCTTTGATTTGCATGGCTAATGTTATCACTTCATTACCCTGGGCTTGACCATGATTTACCAAAACCAAAGCCTGCTGATTATGTATGCCAGTGTTACCTACTTTCTTTCCTTTCCAGCCACACTGCTCAATCAGCCACCCGGCAGGTACTTTTACCCTGTCATCTGCTAGCTTATAGCCTGGTACCTGTGGATACGCTTGTTGTAGAGATTCAAACTTGGTAGCATCAATCACCGGATTTTTAAAAAAACTGCCCGCATTACCTATCTTAAGCGGATCAGGCAGCTTACTCTTGCGTATGCGAATAACTGCCTCGCTCACTTCTTCAATAGGGGTACGGGCTTCATAGCCTTCCTGAGCGCGCATCTCTTTCAGCGTTTCTTCAATGGCTCCGTAAGTGGTATTGATTTCGGGCTGCTTACTCAGGCGAAGCGTAACATGGGTGATAATATATTTCCCCTTCAGTATATGCTTAAAAACACTTTCACGGTAACCAAACTGACATTCTTCATGGGTAAAGTTCTTTACTTTTCCATCACTCAGGTTCACTGCCTCCAGACTTTCAAAGACATCCTGAATTTCTACACCATAGGCACCAATATTCTGCATAGGTGCAGCTCCTACTGTACCAGGGATAAGCGATAAGTTCTCCACTCCTCCGTATCCACGAGCTATGCAATGAAGCACAAACATATGCCAGTTTTCTCCTGCTCCAGCTCTTACCCACACAAACTTTTCATTCTCTTCTACCACCTCTATCCCAGGTATATTTATTTTGATTACCAGCCCGTCAAAATCCTGCGTCAGCAACACATTGCTTCCTCCACCCAGAATGAATACTTCTTTTTCCCGGTAAAGCTTTTTGCTTATAAGCTCCTGTAAGTCGTCTACGCTGTTTATTTCAACAAAAAAACGTGCGATAGCATCTATTCCAAAAGTATTATAGGGCTTGAGAGAGATATTTTCCTGTATTGTCATAAGGTATGATCATTCACTGTATTGCAATTGTAAAAAATTCGCATCAAGTTTAACGCCGAAAACTTCAAAGTTTAAAAAAACGTAAGTTCTGGAAGGATATCTACAAAAGTATGCAGGAATTTGAAGAGTATTTGAGCAGTAAAAAAATAGATGCTAAAGCTTTTAAGGAAGAAAAACCTGAGATGTGGGAAAACTGGAGAAGTCTTTTTTACACGATGCATCCTAATAGTTTTACGCAACAAAAGCTTTTTTTAATCAATCCTATCAGAAGGCAGTTTCCTATTAAGGAGAATGTTGGTTCTGGTTCTGATAAAAATGAAACTACTTCTATCGCCAAACCTAAGCCTAAATTCAAAATTCCTGCACGTCCTAAAAAAGATAATAATTGACTACTCCTGAGTAGTCATGCTCTCATCAGCAGTTTGTTTGGATTTCTCCTTATCTTTCTCTTTGATTTTATCTTTGTCCTTGTCCTTTTCTTTGCCTTTCTCTTTCTTCTCTACAAAAGCCTTTTCTTCGGCTTTTGCCTGATCAAGTACAAACTCTTCTTCTTCTTTCTCTTCGTATAGGTATTCGTTGATCTTTTTCCTAAGTTCTTTGGCAGGAAGGTTATGCGCAATTTCTCCATTACGAACAGCAGACATTTGCCCTGTTTCTTCTGATACTACCAACACCAGCGTATCGGTAATCTCTGTCATTCCGATAGCTGCCCTATGACGTAAACCAAACTCAGCAGGCAGGTTATCTCTCTCTGTTACAGGCAAAATACAACGGGCAGCCTTTATACGATTTTCATGAATAATTACTGCGCCATCGTGCAATGGACTATACTTGTTGAAAATAGCAAGGAGTAATCTCTTAGAGACTACCGCATCTATTTCATCCCCGGATTCGGCATAAAACTTTAGAGGAGAGCTTTTTGAAAATACGATAAGCGCACCGGTATTGGAACCACTAAGACTTTTGGAAGCATCTATAATAGGAGTGATATTTATTTTACCATCATCATTATCTTTTCTCCAGAAATTCTTAAAGAAGTTATCCCGGTTAAAAGCAGTTGTTTTACCTACCAGAAGAAGGAACTTCCGAATTTCGGGCTGAAAAAGGATCATTACTGCCAGCACACCCACACTCATAAACTGGCCCAGGATAGCAGAGAGCAGTTCCATCTGAGCAGCTTTTACCGCCAGATAAATTAGGTATAAGGTTAAAAAGCCAAAGAAAATACTTAGGGCTACACTTCCCTTCATTAGCTTGTAAACCTGGTACAGGAGTACACTTACCAGTAAAATATCAATTATATCTACCCAGCTAATTTCAAGAAACCCTATTGAAAAAAGATAAATCAACTATATGTATATTTTAAAATTTTGATGGTTTGTATTGCTTCTTTTACATCATGAACTCTCAGGATAGAGGCACCATTCATGATAGCTACTGTATTTAGCACAGTAGTACCATTCAAGGCCTCCTTGGCTGTAATTCCTAACCTTTTATAAATCATTGACTTTCGTGACAAACCCGCTAATATAGGGACATCCAGCATTTGAAAATCCTGCATTTTCCTGAGCAGTTCATAGTTCTGGTCAATAGTCTTTGCAAACCCAAAACCAGGATCTATGATGATATCTGTAACTCCTTTCTCTCTTAGCACTGTCAGTTTTTTCTGGAAATAGTCAATAATTTCTCCGGTCAGGTCCTCATACTTAGTTAACTCCTTCATATCCTGTGGGGTTCCCCGCATATGCATTAACACATAAGGAACCCGTAAAGAAGCTACCATATCAAACATATGATCATCCAAATTGCCACCAGAGATATCATTGATCATGGATGCCCCTGCACTTATTGCCTCTTTCGCCACATCAGACCTGAAAGTATCTACTGATATATACGCTTCCGGAAAGAATTTAGATACCAGTTCAATGGCTTTTATTACACGTTTCATCTCCTCTTCGGTGCTTATGTATGCTGCGCCGGGCCGGGAAGAATAGCCGCCTATGTCAATGATCGTTGCTCCTTCTGTTAGGATATTCTCTGCCTGATGGAGCAAAGTACTCTCATCAGCTATGTAATGCCCTCCATCATAAAAAGAGTCAGGAGTTACATTTAAGATTCCCATTACGATTGGGCTACTCAAATCAATCAGATTTCCCTTTAGATTTATGCTTCTTTTAAGAGAAAATATTTTACCTTTTGACTGTATATTGATCAACTTCCGTACCCAAGTTATTTTATATATCAATTAATTCTGAAAATTCAAAATGAATACGAATATAGTCATGTTGTCATCGCTTACAAAGAAGTCTTCAAAAAGAAAAACGCTAAATTTAGCCAAATGAAAAGTACTGCTTTTCTTTTCTGTTTTTTCAACCTGTTTAATATTCAGTTTTATCTTTTTTAAAATTGAAAATCAGTCAGTCTCTATAGAACTATTGAATGAGTATATGTGGTTTTCTATCTAATCCGTTTAACTTTGTAGCGTAGTAAATTACATTCCATGAATATTATCGTCCAGGTTTCCCGCTTTTTGGTGGGTGGTTTGTTTATCTTTTCCGGTCTGATCAAGATCAATGACCCAGTGGGTACTGCTATTAAGCTTGAAGAATACTTTGAAGTTTTTGCTGCTGATTTTGCCTCTTTCTTTGCTTATCTGGTACCTGCGGCGCTTTTTTTCTCGGTATTGCTCAGCGTATTGGAGGTAGTTTTGGGTGTAGCTGTTCTGCTCAATTATCGCATGCGTATTACAGCCTGGATCTTATTGGGGCTGATAGTGTTTTTCACTTTCCTCACTTTCTATTCAGCCTACTTCAATAAGGTTACTGACTGCGGTTGCTTTGGAGATGCCATCAAGCTTACGCCCTGGGAGTCGTTTATCAAAGATATTATCCTGCTGGTACTCATACTAATTCTCTTCATGTATCGCAATCAGGTAGAGCCGTTTCTGGACCAGGGACGAGCTGATATCACGATTGGCGTTGTCACCTTGATTAATATTGCAGGAGCAATTATCGCCATTCAACATCTGCCTTATATTGACTTTAGAGCATACAAAGTTGGGGCGAATATACCCCAATTGATGCAGCCTTCCGCTCAATTGCAGTACAAATACATTATGACTAAAGATGGCAAGGAAGAGGAGTTTATGGATTATCCTAGCGAAGGCGGATATGAATTTAAAGAAATGGTGTTGCTCAACCCCGAGGCACAGCCTAAAATTACAGATTATAGTGTATGGAACCCTGAAGGAGATTTTACTGAGCAGACATTTGAAGGTAATAAACTCATGATTATCATGTATGATGCCTTAAAAACTGATACTGAGTCATTAGAAGAAATCAAAAGGCTTAGCAGTAGTCTTCCTGAACAGGTTAAGCCTATCATCCTCACTGCTTCTGGCGAAACTGTATTTGAGTCTTTTCGCCATGAACATCAACTGGCTATCCCCTATTATTTTGCTGATGCTACGGTGTTGAAAACCATCATCAGATCAAACCCTGGCCTGGTGCTGATGCGGGATGGGGTAGTGCTTGCTAAGTGGCACCATAATGATGTACCCAAGGTAGAAAAAATCAAACAACTCACCAGTACAGATTTAGTCTCCAGTAATTAGTACGTGCTCATGAAGATTTTTTTAGTTGGCATGCCAGGTTCAGGTAAAACTACCCTTGGTAAGCAGGTAGCCCGTCTACTGGACATGCAATTTATTGACCTGGATACCGAAATTGAGCACCTTGCGCGGACTACAATCAGTGAGATTTTTCAGCAGCATGGAGAAGTATATTTCCGCGAGATGGAACGGGATACGCTGGACAAAATAATCCACGAACACGAAAGCTTTGTGATGGCTACCGGTGGTGGAGCTCCTTGTTTTCATAATAACATGAAAGCAATGAATGAAGCGGGTTTATCCATTTTTATTGATATTCCTTCTCACGAGATTATCAGCCGTATGAGCAAAAAAGGCATGGCTGACCGCCCTTTGTTCCAGGGGATGGATACAAAAAATATGGTAGAAGAATTTGATAAAAAATTCGGCTCCAGAATTCCTTTCTACAAGCAGGCCAAAATAGTAATATCAGGTGATTATGTGACCGCCGAGCGCATCATCCACCTGATATCCCTACAAAATAAAGAAGATACTAGAAATTAAAGCCGACTGATAGCACTACGTTAGTCAAGTTATTGTCTGACTGTATTAACCCACCATCAAAATATTGGATACCCTGATAAGCAAAGAAATCAGTAGAATACTGAGTATTTACTACCGCCAAATCTGCAAAAAATGAAGGAGTGCTAATACCTACGCCACCAGAGAGTACCTGCCTGTCTCTATCCAGATTATCATCCACATACTGGGTAGGATCAGTATATATGGCATAGCCTAAGCGTAGGCGGAAAATATCATACCTAAACTCTCCTCCAAATTTATAGTTGATGACAGACTCCATCACCTCATCTATCTCAGTATTTACATCTCCGGTATTGAATTCATTAGAGCTAAAGCGGTTAGCTTCATAGTTAATATACTCAACATCAGCAGTGATGAAACCATATTTCTCAAAGAAATAGGCAAAACCACCACTAATTTTAGAAGGAGTAGATAATGTATATTCAGAAAAGTTAGTAGTGCCTTCTACGAGATTATCCTCCACGTCAAAAGGTGCAGAATCATCACTTTCCTGTACACCCAGCACAGTAGATTGTAAATTGAAAAAGTACTCCTCGGTGAGGCTGTAGAAGGTAGGCGTTTTATAAGAAAAGCCTAAAGTAAGTTCATTGATTGGGCGATATACAAAACCAAGCGTAGCATTGATTCCACTACCATCTAATCTTAATGTCTCCTCTAAAGTCACATAATTTACATAGTTGATAGACAACTGATCACCTACCGGAAAGAAAGGAAAGCCTGCCGCTACGTCGTCCTGATACTCTTCGGTATAAATAGGTGTTTCATCAAAAACATTTGTTCTTTCATAGGTAAAGTTTTTAAACCCTAAACTAGCGCCAAAGTAAATTTTATCCTTATAATTGCCTCCGTAAGCAAAATTCCACTCACTTTGTCTTCCCATTTCCTCTACTCGTCCTTCCTGAACGGCCTCAGTGCCTAACGGAATAGAAGCTACATAGGAATCTTGGTCATCCGGATAAGCATTGATCAGGTAGTTCTCATAAGCAGCATCAATGTAGCGAGGAAAAAAACCCTCTGCTGCATTATCCAGCAAAATATCGGCGTCATCTCCAATATCATTGGCCTGTAAGGCAAACTCATCCATCAATGAAAAAGTATTTTCAGCGGGACCAAAGGTATAATTGATATTATATGAATTCGTCTGATTGTAGGTAATGGCGAAGGAGCCGCCTCTGTAATCTGCCGGAATGATATCATCCTTAGTATTATTAATCACTACTCCAAAATTGGATACATTGAAATGATTATCAAAAGTCTCTGAGTTTACTCCCAGAAAATTTGTGTTGGTGCGGGCATTCTGAAAATTTGGAGTAATCACTGCCTGTGAACGGTTATAAAACCCTAATCCAGCGGGGTTAATGAAAGCTGAACTTACATCCCCACCTAGTGCAACGCCTCCCCCTCCAATACCTAGCATTCGGGCTGTGCCTACTGGGGCATTTCTGCTGATTAGCAGCGCATCTTCAGCAAACTGTGCATAACTCCCTGCTACCGAGATGGTGCAGAAAATAAAGGTTAATATATAGTGTTTATTTAGATATTTCATAGGTTAATCAAATCGTATTGACAAAAAAATAGTGTAGTAAGATAACGCTCTCACTACACTACATGTTGCCTTTTATAAGGGTCTTAAACCTTAATCTTAGCTATTATTCACCGCCTCCACCACGAGAGCTACGTCCTCCGCTGCTTCTGCTGGGAGAAGAACTTCTAGAGGGTGAAGAGCTCCTGTTATAACTTCCGCTGCTTCTGCTAGGAGAATAGCTGTTGCTACGTGAGCCACTATTATAACTAGGGGAAGAACTTCTACTATTGCTCCTATTTCCGTAGCTGTTAGAATTATAGCTAGGACTTGAAGAATATGTTCTCCTTGAAGGACTAGTGCTTCGGTAAGTATTACCTCTGCTGCTTCTGGTCGCTTCAGTGGCAGAATAAGTTCTGCTACCTCTACTGGCAGGTGTTGAGCTTCTATATACTCTGCTTGTCTCAGCTGACCTGGCACTAGATCTTGAACGGTTGTAATACTCATTCTGAGTGCGGGTATAATCCCTGCTGTTCGTTGAACGAGAATTTCTGATACTGTTACGGTCCGAAACAGCGGTTGCTCTGTTTCTACTATTATTGTAAGAGCGTCCTATCGCATCACGATTACTTCTGTTATCATAAGAAGCACGAGTAGCTCTTTGTGAACTTCTTCCGGTAGTAGCCAAACGACGGTTCACACCAAGTTCGTTATTAATAATTACTACACCAGGACGGTTCCAGTAACTTCCGTAGTAGCCATCATAGAAACCAGCGTAATAGCTGTTTCTGAAGCCCCAAGGACTACCAAAGCCCCAGCCACCATAAAACGGATCTCTCCAAGGACGATATGCCCATGCATTACCAAAGCCCCATCCAAATCCAATGTTGACGCCTACATTCCAGCCCGGACGCGCCCACATTGAGGCTCCCATAAAAGGATCGTAGAAAGGACTAAAGAATGGATCGTTAAATCCACCGTAGTAAGGATTACCAAATGTGCTAAATCCCATAGGCGAACCGTAGAAATTATTCACAACTTGGGGTTGTCTTTCATTTCCCACGTAATAATCTTCACGATTATAATCCTCTACATAATACTCATCATTCTGTACAGAGTTTTCTTCTACAGCTTGCTGACTTTCAGTATTACTGTATTTTGCAATGTACTCAGGGTTAACGTTCTTGGAGGAATAACTTTGCTGATCATAGACATATGATCCCTGCTGATATTCTGCCTCTTTAGGCTCATTCAGCTTGGTAAACTCTACAGTTTGTCTGTCACTGGCCGTAAAGTACAGATCATCATACTCATTTGATTGAGCAAATTGATCTGAGGTGGCGCAGGCACCCAAAAGCGTCGCTGCTGCCAGACCAATTGCTAATGTTGTTCCATAAGTTTTCATAAACATCCTCCTATTTATACTAATACTCTACAATTATTATACGGCAAAGTACGAAAATAGATTTGTAATAAATATCTTTGCTCGTGCTTAATATACCATTTTTAGGTAAAAATTCACAAATATAGTACCAACAATAAGCATTTCATGAGTAAAGGACTACCCAAAAGAAGCGAAGATTATTCAGCCTGGTATAACGAACTGGTTAAACGTGCAGAATTGGCAGAAGCCTCCGAAGTAAGGGGGTGTATGATAATAAAACCCTACGGATATGCTATCTGGGAAAAGATGCAGGCTCAGCTAGACAAGATGTTCAAGGCTACTGGTCATACTAATGCTTATTTTCCTCTTTTTATCCCAAAATCTTACCTGAGTAGAGAAGCGGATCATGTGGAAGGTTTTGCGAAAGAATGCGCGGTGGTTACCCACCATCGTCTGAAAAACGCCGAAGATGGAAGTGGCGTAGTAGTAGACCCTGAGGCTAAACTGGAAGAGGAACTGATTGTGCGCCCTACCTCTGAGACTGTCATATGGAACTCTTATAAAAACTGGATACAATCCTACAGGGATTTGCCTCTATTGATTAACCAGTGGGCCAATGTGGTAAGGTGGGAGCTGAGAACCCGGCTTTTTCTACGGACTACTGAGTTTTTATGGCAGGAAGGCCATACTGCGCACTCAACTAAAGAAGAGGCAGTAGAAGAGACAATACGCATGATGAACGTATATGCAGAGTTTGCCGAAGAGCATATGGCAGTCCCTGTCATCAAAGGTGTAAAAACTGAAAGTGAGCGCTTTGCGGGAGCAATAGATACGTACTCCATTGAAGCACTTATGCAGGATGGAAAAGCCTTACAGGCCGGCACCTCACACTTTCTGGGACAGAATTTTGCCAAAGCTTTTGATGTAAAGTTTGCTACCAAAGAAGGAGGGCTAGAGCATGTATGGGGCACTTCATGGGGTGTCAGTACACGCTTGATGGGAGCCTTGATTATGGCCCATTCTGATGATAATGGATTGATATTACCTCCCAAATTAGCACCTATTCAGTTGGTAATCGTTCCTATTTTTAGGAAGCAGGAAGAGTTTGATGCTATCTCAGAGAAAGCACTTGCCATCAAAGCTAAGCTTGAGCAGCTCGGCATCTCCGTTAAATATGATGATCGTGATACCCACAAGCCGGGCTGGAAATTTGCCGAATATGAGCTGAAGGGAGTGCCACTGAGGATAGCGATGGGGCCCCGCGACCTGGAGAATGGCACGGTAGAGATTGCCCGAAGAGATACATTGGAAAAACAAATTTACCAGGCAGATGATGAGCTTCCGCAAACCATCAAAAACCTTCTGGATACCATCCAAAAAGATATTTACAATAAGGCTTATAGCTTCAGAGAAGAGAAAACCGTACGTGTGGATAGCTATGATGAAATGAAAAAGATCCTGGAAGATGAAGGTGGTTTTATCTCTGCCCACTGGGATGGTACAGCTGAAACAGAAGCAAAAATTAAAGAGGAGACTAAAGCTACTATACGCTGCATCCCTCTGAATACTGACAAAGAAGAAGGTAAGTGTGTTTACTCCGGTAAGCCATCCTCTCAGCGGGTGATCTTTGCCAAAGCATATTAATCTTGTATATTGAGGAGCGCTCTACACGCTCCTCTAAACTTTTACCATCATGTGGCTAACCATTATTATTCTGCTGATTGTAGGTATTCTTTTGATTGTGACTGAATTAGTCTTCATTCCAGGTACCACTATTTTTGGAATCGCTGGCTTAATACTTACAGCCGCAGGGGTAATCATGACTTTTGTAAGCTTTGGGACTGGCACCGGCCTTATCATTCTGGCTGTTTCTTTTGTACTCATCACCGGCCTACTAATAGTTAGTTTCAGGTCTGATACCTGGGAGGGTATCTCTCTCAAAAGTGCGAATACAGGACATGTCAATGAAGATGTGAAAAACAATCTCTGGAAAGGTGATAAGGGCGTAGCTCTTTCAGCACTTCGTCCGGGTGGTAAGGCTGAATTTAAAGATACAGTGGTTGAGGTCAGCACTTTAGGTCAATATCTTGACGCCGGGTCCGAAGTAAAGATCATTAGCATACAGGACCATAAAATTATTGTAAAACCAGTAAATACACATCAAACTAAAACTACCTAACTCATAATACCTCTATGGACGGACTTTCGCTCATCTTAATTATTGTTGCTTCAATAGTAGCATTTTTCACATTCCTGTACTTTATACCTCTCAACCTCTGGATCACAGCCCGTTTTTCGGGTGTAAAGGTAGGCCTGCTGGAACTGGTCTTCATGCGTATTCGTAAGGTACCTCCTCGGATCGTTGTAGACTCGCTCATTACTGCGACCAAGGCAGGACTGGATGTTACGTCTTCTGATCTGGAGACGCACTACCTGGCCGGAGGTAACGTACCTTCTGTCATTAAGGCTTTGATTTCAGCAGATAAAGCGAATATCAGACTTACTTTTAAGCAGGCTACTGCTATTGATCTGGCGGGTCGTGATGTATTTGAAGCCGTACAGATTTCTGTAAATCCTAAAGTGATCAATACGCCCGAAGTAGCTGCGGTTGCTGCCGATGGTATTCAACTGATGGCCAAAGCAAGAGTAACCGTACGTGCCAATATCGCTCAGCTTGTGGGTGGAGCAGGTGAAGACACCATTCTTGCCAGGGTTGGAGAGGGTATCGTGACTTCCATTGGTTCTGCGCGTAAGCATACCGATGTACTGGAAAATCCAGATAACATTTCCAAACTAGTACTGCAAAGAGGACTGGACGCTGGTACTGCTTTTGAAATTCTCTCTATTGATATTGCGGATGTAAATGTAGGCGATAACATTGGCGCTAAATTACAAATTGACCAGGCTAATGCTGACCTCAAAGTTGCAGAAGCTAAAGCCGAAGAACGTAGAGCTATGGCGGTAGCCAACGAGCAGGAAATGAGAGCTAAATCACAGGAAGCAAGAGCCAAAGTGATTGAGGCTGAAGCTGAAGTACCTAAAGCACTGGCCGAAGCATTTCGCTCTGGCAACTTAGGAGTGATGGATTATTACCGTATGCAGAATATTCAGGCTGACACCGATATGCGCTCTGCCATCTCCGGCGAGGATGATACCCGTAGCAAGAAAGATGATGAAGATTGAGAAGATTGATAATTTTTACTTATGATTGTTAAACCTCAAGTAGCTAAGTGGAATATACTTGGCTTTTTTGGTTTTTGGCCCTAAAGTCAAAAGCAGATTGCCTGCTCAGATTCTGTGATCAATGGTTAATTTTTGTTCATCAAGCGCTTATAACATTACTTCCAGAAAGACACACACAGAAAGACACACAGGATAATTTTCTCCATCCTGCTGAAAATAAAGGTTAAAGGTGAATGCTAGAGATCGTGCTATCTTCAGCTCACTTTTTTTCATCACTACATCTGAAAGGCACAAAGATCAGGCGTACCTGCCACACTGACCAAAGTGTTTTTGTGCGCTTAATTTTTTATGTAGTTCAAAAAATATTGAAGACAGAACATTTTCATCTTGTTGAGCGCCCTACTCCCAAAATTAGTTTGGATGTGCTAGCGAAGCTACACTTTGCCGGACAGATAATAAGTGTTTTTCTACTACTGCACCGATCACAATAATAGCTGGTGAGAAAATTTGTTTTTCCTCTACATAAGCCATGATGTTTTTCAGTTTTCCAACCGCTACTTTTTCATCTTTCCGGGTGCCATTCTGTATGATGGCAATAGGTTCTTCCATACCACGCTGTTCTCCAAAAAGTTGCACAATTTGCTGAAGCCGTTTCATACCCATCAGAATTACGATGGTGGCGGACGACTGCGCTGCCAGGTGTATATCTTTGGAAAGGGTTCCAGCCCGGGTAGTTCCGGTCATCACCCAAAAACTTTCATTGATTCCTCTATGCGTCAGCGGAATATGCTGCATGGCAGGAACCGCCATAGCGCTACTGATGCCAGGTACAATCTCTACCTTCAGACCATATTTTAACGCATATTCTTTTTCCTCCTGCCCTCTTCCGAATACAAATGGATCGCCCCCTTTCAGGCGTACTACATTGCCATACTTGCGGGCATAGCGTACGATCATCCGGTTAATTTCATGCTGCTGCAAATGATGGCGCCCTGCTCTTTTTCCCACAAATATTTTCAGCGCATCATCTTTACAATATTCAAGCAAGGCTGGGTTTGCTAGGGCATCATAGAGAATCACATCCGCGCTTTCCAGCGCCATTATGCCTTTTAGTGTGATCAGGGCCTCGTCACCAGGGCCTGCTCCTACCAAAGTAAGTTTTGGTTTCAACATATCATTCAGTTTAAAAGTATTTGTACGGTACAATGAAAGAATATTCTACGTACCAATAAAATAATTATGAAATAAATTTACGTAATATTACGTATTTAAAAAATTATTTCTTTACTTAGTGATGAAAAGCAGATGATTTATGGCTGGATGGCTACGAAAAAATACTGTTTAAAGGCTTATTCACCAGCAGAACAGATGATATAAGCTCAATAGATTGAATACAAATAGCTAAATACTGAATGCTATGAAAAAAGTTGTCGTCATAGGAAATGGAATGGTGGGATACAAATTTTGCGAAAAACTACGTAAAATTGCGTCTCCTGAACAGGTTTCAATTACAGTTTTTGGAGAAGAACCGCGTCTGGCATATGACCGGGTCCATCTTAGCGAATACTTCTCGGATAAAAACGCAGACAAGCTCACCCTGGCTCCGCTGGAATGGTACAGAGAAAACCAAATCAACCTGCACAGTGGAAAACTGATCGCTCAACTGAATAGAACTGCCAAAACTGTAGAAACGCATGACCATCAGGTTTTTGAGTATGATCAGTTGATCATGGCTACCGGCTCTAGTCCCTTTGTGCCTCCTATTCAGGGAACAGACAAAAAGGGGGTGTTTGTATACCGTACCATAGAAGACCTGGATGCCATCATCTCTTATGGCAGTAAAGTAAAAAGTGCCGCCGTACTTGGAGGCGGGCTGCTGGGGCTGGAGGCCGCCAAAGCTATGCTTGATCTGGGACTGGAAACCCATGTAGTGGAATTTGCCTCCCGTCTTATGCCGCGTCAACTGGATGAAGCCGCTTCCAAAGCTTTGCAAACCAGCATTGAAAGGCTGGGCATAAAAATACACCTTAACAAAAGCACACGCGAAATCGCTGGAAATGGAAAGCTGGACGGCTTGTATTTTGCTGATAACACTCAACTGGATGTAGATATGCTGGTAATTTCTGCAGGCATACGTCCTCGTGATGAGCTGGCCCGCTTAAGCGACCTGGAGGTTGGGCCTCGCGGCGGCATCGTGACCAATGAATTTATGCAGACTTCCGATCCCGATATCTATGCCATCGGTGAAGCTGCACTTTACCAAAATATGATTTATGGGCTGGTAGCTCCCGGCTACGATATGGCTGAAGTGGCTGCACAGCACCTTCTGGGCAGACAGGAAAAAACTTTCAAGGGGAGTGATATGTCTACCAAACTTAAACTCATCGGGGTGGACGTAGCCAGCTTTGGCGATCCCTTCTGCGAAAGTCAACCCCACTACCCCATTGTATTTGAGAATAAGTCTAAAGGAATTTATAAAAGAATTAACCTCTCCACAGACGGCAAACTGCTGCTGGGAGGCATACTGGTGGGGGATGCGGAAGCTTACAATATGTTGCTGCAAACCATGCAAAATGGCCTAAGCCTCCCTCCTAACCCTGAAGACCTGATTTTAGGTGCCAGAGGAGGTGAAGGTACCGTAGGACAAGGTGTAGAAAATCTACCTGAGCAGGCGCAAATCTGCTCCTGCGAAGGAATCACTAAAGGGGCGATATGCCAGTCAATTACCGCAGGAAACTTAAACTCAGTACAGGAAGTAAAATCCTGCACTAAAGCAGGAACAGGCTGTGGAGGATGTATGCCTATGGTGACTGATCTTTTCCACCATACGCTCAAGCGCATGGGCAAGCGGGTCAAAAAGACATTGTGTGAGCATTTTGACTATTCCCGTCAGGAGCTTTTTGATCTAGTAAAAGTCAACGAAATCAAAAGCTATGATGAACTGCTTGACCAATATGGCAAAGGAGATGGATGTGAAATCTGTAAGCCGACAGTAGCTTCAATTCTTGCCAGTATCTGGAATGAATTGATTACCGAGCAGGATACCATACAAGACACCAATGACCGCTTTCTGGCCAACATACAGAAAGGAGGCACTTACTCTGTAGTTCCTCGCGTTCCCGGTGGAGAGATTACGCCTGATAAACTGATTGTAATCGGGCAGGTAGCCAAAAAATATGACTTGTACACCAAAATCACCGGCGGTCAGCGTATTGACCTGTTTGGTGCTCACTTGCATCAACTGCCTGACATCTGGGAAGAACTAATTGAAGCAGGTTTTGAAAGCGGCCATGCTTATGGAAAATCACTTCGTACTGTCAAAAGCTGTGTGGGCTCGTCCTGGTGCCGCTATGGTTTGCACGATTCTGTATCTTTTGCCCTGGAAATAGAAAACCGTTACAAAGGATTACGCTCGCCTCACAAACTTAAAAGTGCTGTTTCCGGCTGTATTCGTGAGTGTGCGGAAGCGCAAAGTAAAGACTTTGGCATTATCGCTACCGAAAAAGGCTGGAACCTCTTCGTTTGTGGAAACGGCGGAGCCAAGCCCCAGCATGCCCAACTCCTGGCCTCAGACCTGGATAATGAAATCTGCATCCGCTACATAGACCGTTTCCTCATGTTTTACATCAAAACAGCGGAGCCGCTTACCCGTACCTCCACCTGGCTCAACAAGCTGGAAGGTGGAATAGAATATCTGAAAGATGTGGTGGTAAATGACTGCCTGGGCATAGGCGCACAACTGGAGGAAGATATGAAGCGTACGCTAAATGTCTACAAATGTGAGTGGAAAGAAGTAGTCAACAATCCTGAGCTTAGGGCTAAGTTTACCCATTTTATCAACTCAGATGAACCTGACGAGAGCATACGTTTTGACCGTCGCAGAGCGCAAAAGGTACCTGCCGAATGGGGCAAATAGGTTCATCCACACACTCAGTTCATTTTATTCACTGATCTAAAAAAATTACTTATGATATCTGCAGAAGTATACAAAACAGTAAATGAAGAAGCGGTTACCACCTGGTTCAAAGCTGCTCCAGTTAGTACCTTTCCCACCAATGGTGGAGCCTGTGTACAGTACAAAGGGAGGCAAATTGCTGTTTTCAATTTTACTCGTCGCAACGAATGGTATGCCTGCCAGAATCTGTGTCCCCACAAAATGCAGATGATATTATCCCGAGGCATGATTGGTACGCATCAGGAAGAGCCTAAAGTGGCCTGTCCTTTTCATAAAAAATCTTTCTCCCTGAGAACAGGAGAGTGCATCAACGGTGACGAATGTAATATCGCCACCTATCCGGTGAAAATAAAAGATGAGCACGTTTATATAGGCTTTCAGGAATAAAGCTGTATCCACCAAATATGATGAACAACGGAAAGTCCGGGGTAACAAACTCCGGTTTTTTTATTTCTGTTCATCACCAGACAAGTATTCAAAGTAATATTACGTAAATCCTTATAGTTTTTATTTATTTAGAGCATGCAAAAGCAGCGGGAGAGAAAACACGGCTTTGAACGCCTGGGCATGATGTATGCGCTGGCTTTGTCCGGTATAGCAGCGGCTATCATTATTAGTCAGGTTTTTGTGCAACGCTACATCAGCAGGCAGGAATACGACTCCAGAATCGTAAACCTGGCTGGCCGACAACGTATGCTGAGCCAGAAGATCAGCAAAATAGCCCTACAGATTGGCACTACTAAAAATACAGAACAACGCCAGGTTTATGCTAACGAGCTGGAGAAGGCGCTTGACCTCTGGACACAATCACACCATGGTCTCCTCGAGGGAGACAAAAGCCTGGGGGTTATTGCTAATAATAGCAGCATGGTAGATTCAATGTATCAGGCCATTACCCTTGATTATGAGGCCATAGTAAATAATAGTCAGGATATCCTCCGGCTGATCTCCCAGAATCCAGCTATTGACTCCACCCGGCTCCAAACTTACATCAGCCAGATACTTTCTCATGAGTCAGCGTTTTTGAAGGGCATGGATACCATCGTTTTTCAGTATGACTATGAAGCCAGGGAAAAAGTAATTCAGTTGGAAGTCATTGAACTGGGCCTGTTAGGACTATCTCTTTCCATTATTTTCTTTGAGTTGTTTTTCATTTTTCGTCCTACCGCCCGAAGGATCAAAAAGACAATTGGTGAACTACTAAGGTCTGAGAAACTGGCCAAAGACATGTCGCGGGAGATTGGTGCACTGTACAGTTCACTGGAGCGCTCCTATCAGGAACTGGCCAAAGTAGACGTAAAGGAAGATCTACCCAAAGTATTTGCAAAAACCAAATCTTCGGGCATATTCACCTATATATCGGACGATTTCCTGGAGATTTTAGGAGATACTCAGGAAGCCTCACACACCAATATTTTTGCCTGGCTGGAATATGAAGGCTACCCCTATGACCAGGTACAGAATATTCACCAGATCGTAATGCAGGGAGAACCCTGGTATGGAGAAGTAAAGGGAACTTCCGAAGAAGGAGATTTCATCTGGCTGGACATGACCATTGTACCTACTTTTAACATTAAGCAACAAATAGAGTCGTTTAACATCATTTGTTCAAATAAAACTGAAAGAAAAGAAGCAGAGGCCCGTTCGCATGAGATCATCAAAGACAAGATTGAGAGTGAGCTGAAAGAACAGAGAGTGCGTTCTATTCTGATACTGGAAGGGCAGGAAGAAGAAAGAAGACGCATTTCCAGAGACATTCATGATGGAATTGGGCAGCAGCTTACCGCGCTTAAGTTTACCATTGAGAATATCAATCTGGAACCCAATATGCCTACCCGGGAAGAGAAAGTAAGAGAAGCACAGAAGATGCTCAACCAGGTAATTCGGGAAGTACGCAGAGTGTCTTTCAACCTCAACCCCAGCGCCCTTAGTGACTATGGTCTGGTACCCGTCACCCGCCGGTTCTGTGCGGAAGCAAGCCGCCTATCTGATAAAACAGTCATTTTTGAGAACAAAACCGGCTTCCTCAACCGCATGGATAAAAGTATAGAAACCAATCTTTACCGAATCATACAGGAAGCCGTAAACAATGCCATCAAATACTCAAAATCTGATGAGATCAGGGTAGAATTTAGCCACAAGGCCCATTATCTAAATGTTGACATTATTGACAACGGAGTGGGGTTTGACTTTCAAAATTACCGAAAAAGAGAAAGCAAAGATGGTACAGGACTGGGAATTTTGAATATGCAGGAAAGAACTTATTATATTAACGGCACCTTTGAACTGAGCTCCGAGCCAGGTAAAGGTACACGGATCAATATACATTTACCCATCAATGGAAGAGACAAGAGAAACTATTAAAGCAACCTTAGCCGACGATCATGGCGTAGTAAGAAGCGGCATCAAATCATTGCTGGAAAGTGAAGGAGATATTGAAGTCATCTCCGAAGCAGAAAACGGACAGGAAGCACTCCGGCAGGTAAAGCAGCTGTCACCCGACCTGGCTATACTGGATGTGCGCATGCCTGAAATGACCGGCTTGGAAGTGGCAAAACTTATCAAAAAGTCGGGCTTCACTACCAAAGTACTCATCCTCTCTATGCATGATGATGAAGACTACATTTTGCAGGCAGTAGAAAGCGGAGCTTCCGGTTACCTGCTCAAAGGCTCCAGCAAAGAAGAGTTTTTGAAAGCGGTCAGGACAGTACACAGAGGGGAAAAGTATTTCAGCGCAGATGTCTCCCGAGTGTTTATTGACAGCTATCTGAATACCAGACATCCCCAGGCACCGGCTCCTCAAACTTCTGCCAAAGATTATGATCTTACGAAAAGAGAAAAACAGATACTGATGATGCTGGCCGATGGTATTGGTAACAAAGAAATAGCCGGGAGGTTGAATAAAAGCATACGAACCATTGAGACCCATCGCTTTAACATTATGAAGAAGCTGGATGTCAGCAATGTGGTTGAACTGCTGAAAAAAGTGGAAGATGACAAAGGACTCAAAGATTTTCTTGCCCAAACCTGAGGTTGAATAAACTTGATGCTACGCTTATGGACAAGGCTCCGGATAATATGATCGCAGTAATTTTGAGTGGCGGACAAAGTCGCCGTATGGGACAGGATAAGGGTTTGATCCAGCAGGATGGCCTGGCCTGGACGGAGTCACTGCAACAAAAACTGGAAAAGATTGGCCTGAAAACCTATGTATCTATCAACAATCAGCAAAAAGACACTTATACAGAAGTTTTCTCGGATCAAACTTTAATCCTTGACCACCCTTCTTCTGCTCACCTTAATGGTCCCATAAAAGGCATATTATCCGCTCATCTTGCTGTCCCAAATCAGGATATTCTCTTTCTTCCCTGTGATATGCCTGCTTTATCTACCGATACCTTTCTGTGGTGGATAAGCGAGTTTACCAAATCGGAGCAGGAAGATAAGGTAGTTGTGTGCAGCACCCCGGATTATTTACAACCGCTCTGTGGCGTCTACAGCCAGGCTTCTCTCAAAAGACTTATGCAATATTATGAAGATGAAAAGCTTCGGGACCAGAGCATGCACAGCATAATAGAAGAAATGCTGAAAGCTACTGTGATCAGCATTCCCTCTGAGTTTTTGCCCCAGTTTAAAAATTTCAACACCCCTGACGACTTGTAGGCCTGATCATTCTCCCCCTTCTCTATCCATTTTCCTGACATGAATAAATACTTGCGGATGTTCTGATGGAATATTCGTTGCTGAAACTTTTTTGGAGTGATCAAAATCTACGTATTTCAATTAAAAATGTCATTTTTTTAGCCTTTTGAGTTTATTTCTAAGTAATTATTCTGCAAAAAATACTTTTATCAAATTAAAATTTACGTAATATTACGTAAAAATGAATTTTAATTTATACCTTTGAAATGTCAACCGGGATGCGCAATCCAGATGACGCATTGCTTTGGTCAATAAAAACTTCAAAAACATGCGTTTAACATTTACAAAAATTATATGCTTGCTGCTGCTTCAATTGGGCTTCATCAAAGGAGTGTATGCCCAATTTACGGTAGGAGGCGAAATTCGCCCCCGGGCTGAATTCAGAGATGGCTTCAAGACCATCAATACCGAAGCACAGGAAGCCGCTTTCTTCATAGAACAGCGCTCCCGACTGTATGTAGGCTATCAGCAGGAGAAACTCGGATTTCAGTTTAGCCTTCAGGATGTACGTATCTGGGGAAATGCTGACCAGATCTACAAAGATGATCCGGCACTTACCAATGTGTATGAAGCCTGGGGAGAGTATAAGTTTAGCCCCCAAACTTCTATCCGGGTAGGGCGTCAGGCGCTGGATTATGACAATGCCCGTTTTCTAGGCGACCTGGATTGGGCTCAGCAGGGCCGTAGCCATGATGCAGTGAAATTTATATACCAGGACAGTAGCGGTTTTGCCTTTCATGCAGGGGCAGGCTTCAACCAAAATGTACCCTTTGAGCCGGGAGAACTGTCTTCTACCTATTATGAAGGCGTAAATAATTATAAGACCATGCAGTACATCTGGCTGCATAAAGACTGGACAAGCGCTCAGGCATCTTTGTTGGTTTTCAATGATGGCCGTCAGCAGGCAGATTCTACCACCGCATTTCGTCAGACTTACGGATTTATCGGTGACAAAAGTTTAGGAAAAGTGAAGTTAGGAGGCGAACTCTACTATCAGGGAGGGGAAGATCCAGCAGGTAGAAATGTAAGCGCCTGGCTGGCTGCTGTAAATGTAAGCTTCAATACCAAATATACGCCCCTAACCATTGGGCTTGACTATCTCTCGGGCACCAACCCTACAGATGATAGTAACCATTCATTTAATCCGCTTTATGGTACCAATCATAAGTTTTATGGATTTATGGACTATTTCTATGTGGGTAACAACCACGGACAAAATGGTCAGACTTCAGGACTGCTGGATTTTTATGTACAGTCAAAATTTAAACTCGGTAATAAATCCGCTTTGATCGCTCATTTACATCATTTCAGTTCACCGACTACTATTTACGCGGCTGAAGGAAATGGAGAAGAACTTTCAGCACAATTAGGTGAAGAAATTGACCTGGTGTACAATCTGAATCTTACGCCCGATGTCAACTTTAAACTAGGCTACTCACAACTCTTTTCTACTCAATCGCTGGAAGCGATCAAAGGCGGAGCCGAGCGCAAAGGCCTCAACCAATGGGCCTGGGCAATGCTTACCATCAAACCTACATTTTATTCTAAGTAAAAATTCGTAGAAACCATACTTAAACTCAGTGTTATGAAAACTACTTCTAAGAAACCTGCTGTTTCTAAAAAGGCGACTTCTATCAAATTATTCAGCCTCAAGACAGTACATATGCGAGCTTTCCACTTGTCATGGTTCGCATTCTTCCTCTGTTTCTTTGGCTGGTTCGGCATCGCCCCTTTGATGGCGGTGGTGCGTGAAGAGTTAGACCTTACCAAATCACAAATCGGTAATATCATCATCTCTTCAGTGGCTATTACCGTATTTGCAAGGCTTGCCATCGGCTGGCTTTGTGACAAAATCGGCCCCCGAATCACCTATACCTATCTGATGATACTCGGGTCCATTCCGGTCATGCTCATCGGACTCAGCAACAGCTACGAATCATTTTTGATGTTCAGATTAGCCATTGGTGTAATCGGTGCGTCTTTTGTCATTACACAGTATCATACTTCCATGATGTTTGCGCCTAATGTGGTAGGTACAGCCAATGCCACTACCGCTGGCTGGGGTAATATGGGGGGTGGGGTAACCCAGATGGTAATGCCGCTGATCTTTGCTGCCTTTGTGGGATTAGGCTTTCTAGATACTGATGCCTGGAGATATGCGATGGTAGTGCCCGGTATCGCCCTTATCATTTGCGGCGTTTTATATTATAAGTATACCACCGATTTACCCGAAGGTAATTTGACAGACCTTAAAAAAAATGATCCTGACTTTCACCTCAAAAGCAAAGAGAGCAAGGGAGCATTTAAAGCCGCACTTAAAGATTATCGCGTGTGGGCGCTTTTCCTGATCTATGGTGCATGCTTTGGCGTAGAGCTTACCATCAATAATATTGCTGCAATTTACTATCACGACTACTTCAGCCTGGACCTGAAAACTGCCGGACTTATTGCCGGGCTTTTTGGCCTGATGAATATCTTCGCTCGCTCGCTGGGAGGGTTTTTCGGTGACAAAGCCGGTATCAAGTGGGGGCTCAAAGGTCGGGTTGCGTTCTTAGGCATTGCTTTATTGGTAGAGGGAGCTGCGTTGATCCTTTTCTCTCAAATGAGCGTACTTCCTCTCGCCATCATCACCATGATTGTATTCAGCCTGTTCGTACAAATGTCCGAAGGTGCCACTTACTCCGTTGTCCCTTTCGTCAACAAAAAAGCAGTAGGTGCGATCTCCGGTATCGTAGGGGCAGGTGGTAATGCCGGTGCTGTGGCTGCTGGCTTCCTCTTCAAATCTGAAAGCCTGACCTATCCTGAAGCCCTGCTGATCATGGGTATCACCGTAGCCTGCGTGTCATCGCTTACGCTGGCGGTACGTTTCTCTGCCGTCGCTGAAAAAGAAGCCAAAGAAGAAATGGATACCGCACTGGCTGACAAAGAAGGAAAGCTGGCACTCAAGCCCGCAATAGCTTAAATATCTATCAAAAGAAAGAGCCTGAAGTAGAGCACCTCAGGCTCTTTCTTCTACCGCTAAGTTCATCATCAGCAACATCATTTACCCCGAAACTTCAAAAGTATGACAAATCAAGCTAGCAGCTTTCGTTCTACCTGCTCTTACTGCGGAGTTGGTTGTGGAATTATTGTGAATAAAGACCGTCAGGGAAAAGTAAGCGTCAGCGGTGATCCTGATCATCCTGTGAATAAGGGAATGCTTTGCTCCAAAGGGATGAACCTGAATTATGTGGTGGAGGAACGTAACGACCGCCTCCTGCATCCGCAAATGCGCTGGAGTCGTGCCGCGCCTATGCAAAAAGTCAGTTGGGATACTGCACTGGACAGGGCAGCTGCTGTCTTCAAGTCATTGATCCAAAACTACGGCCCCGACTCCGTAGGCTTTTATGTTTCCGGGCAATGCCTCACCGAAGAATATTATCTGGCCAATAAACTGACCAAAGGTTTTCTGGGTACCAATAATATTGATACTAACTCCCGTCTTTGTATGAGTTCAGCGGTTGCCGGTTATGTCAAAACGCTGGGAGAAGATTCCGTACCTATCTGCTATGATGACATTGAGCAGGCTGACTGTTTTTTCATCGCGGGAGCCAACCCTGCCTGGTGCCATCCTATCCTCTTTCGTCGGATTGAAAAGCACAAAGAGCAGAATCCTGATGCTAAAATTGTAGTGGTAGACCCTCGCAAAACTCAGAGCTGTGCCTTAGCTGACCTGCATCTGCAAATTCGTCCGGGTACTGATACCGTACTCTATCATGCTATTGGAAGATGCCTGATTGAACAGGGTGATATTGACCTGAACTTTATCAAATCGCACACCGATGGCTTTGAAGCCTACCGCAAAGAGGTGATGCAAAAAACTTTACAGGAAGCCGCTGCGATCTGTGACATTTCTATAGACGATATACTACTGGCTGCCAAGTATATCGGCAATGCCAAAGGCTTTCTTACTTTCTGGGCAATGGGGCTTAACCAAAGTGCCGCTGGCGTCAATAAAAACCTGGCCCTGATCAACCTCAACCTGATCACCGGACATATTGGAAAACCCGGCTCAGGACCATTTTCACTTACCGGACAACCCAACGCCATGGGGGGCAGAGAAGTGGGAGGCATGGCCAGTCTGCTGGCAGCCCATAAAAATCTGCTGGATGCAGAACACAGACAGGAAGTAGCGGACTTCTGGGGCGTGGATAGCATTGCCGCCAAGCCCGGTCTCACGGCTACCCAAATGTTTGATGCCTTGCGGGAAGGTAAAATGAAAGCAGTTTGGATAATTTGTACCAACCCATTGGTAAGCTTGCCTGATGCTCGTAAAATAGAAGAAGCACTGGAAAATGCGGCTTTCGTAGTAGTACAAGACATTTCTAACCGTTCCGATACCGTAGCCTATGCTGATCTGGTGCTCCCCGCCGCGGGATGGCTGGAGAAAGAAGGCACCATGACCAATTCGGAGAGAAGGATTAGCTATCTGGAAAAGGCTATTGACTCACCCGGAGAGGCACTTCCTGATGCGGAAATTCTGTGGCGATTTGCGCAAAAGATGGGCTTCCGTGGCTTTGACTATTCTTCTATGGCGGAAGTATATGCCGAACATTGCGCACTTACCAAAGGCACTAATATTGATATTTCCGGCCTGAGTTACGAAGTACTAAAAGAAAAAGGCAGCATGCAATGGCCGGTTCCACAGAAAGGTCATTCGGGAACGGCAAGACTGTTTGAAGACAAGAAATTTTATACGCCCAATCAGCGTGCACAGATACAAAGCAGCGGTGCCGCAAACGCAAGCGAACCCCTTACATCTGACTTTCCTCTGGTGCTGACCACCGGCCGTGTACGTGATCAGTGGCACACCATGACCCGTACTGGAAAAGTACAGAAGCTCAAGAAACACATCAGCCAACCCTTTTTAGAGATTCATCCCTCAGACGCTCTTATTAGAGACATACGCGAAGATGATGTGGTCGTGATTAGTAACCCCCGAGGAGAAGTAAAAGTAAAGGCGAAAATTACCGAAAACATCAAGAAAGGAGTAGTCTTTCTGCCGATGCACTGGGGCAAAATACTGAAGAAAGATTTTGGCAGAGCCAACAATCTTACCAATAATCTTTATGACCCTGTTTCCAAAGAGCCTGACTTCAAATTTTCGGCTGTGCAGGTGGAAAAAGTAAAAAAAGTGCGTCAGAAAATTGTCATTATAGGTGCGGGAGCTGCCGCCTATCGTTTTATCAATACCTATCGGGAGCTGAACGAGGAAGATGAGATACATGTCTTTTCTAAAGAAGAGCACCCTTTTTATAATCGTGTGCTTTTGCCTGAATACATCAACGAAAGCCTGGAATGGCACGATCTGATGAAGTTTAAAACGGCAGAAGAGTTTGACAAACTCCACGTTCACCTGCATCCTTCTAATGCTATCAGCAATATTGATCGGGAGCACAAAACAGTGACCGATGCGCACGGACAAAAACATGCTTACGACATACTGGTGATGGCTACGGGTAGCCGGGCCTTCATACCAGGTGATGTACCCATACATTATCCGGGCATCTTTACCATGCGCAGCCGCGAAAATGCCGATAAGCTCAAGTATTATCTACCTCAAAAGGCTCATGTGATCATCGTAGGCGGAGGTCTTCTGGGCCTGGAACTGGCAGCTTCGCTGCTGGAAATGAACGTAAAAGTGACCATCATACAGCTGGCTTCCCGCCTGATGGAAAGACAATTGGATTATACAGCCAGTAACCTGCTAAGGGAAAAAGTAGAAGAAATGGGTATTCAACTACAAATGAACGACCAGGTGCAGGTAATAGATCCGCATGAAGCCCATCAGCCGATTAAGGTAAGGCTCAAGAGTGGCAAGTCTCTGGATGCTCATGCGGTAGTTTATGCGATCGGCACACGGCCCAATATTGAGATCGCACGCGAAGCACAGCTGGCCTGCGGAAGAGGCGTAAAGGTCAATGACTACCTGCAAACTTCCGACCCCAATATCTTTGCGCTGGGGGAGATCGCTGAACACCGGGAAAAGATGCTGGGCATTACCGCTGCCGCAGAGCAGCAGGCAGATATGGCTGCCCGTTTCATTGCCGGTGACCCTCTGAGCATGTATCAGGGTTCTGTGCCTATGAATATCCTCAAGTTCTCAAATCTGGACTTATGTTCCATTGGTATTCCTGACATACCCCACCAGCATCGTCATGAGTACGAAGAAATATTCTTCCTGGATAAGTCCAAAGTCTATTACAAAAAGTGTATTATCCACAAAGACCGGCTGGTAGGTGCTATCCTGCTGGGGGATAAGTCTGAGTTTGCGGAGTTCAAAAGCCTGATTGAAGAGCAGACAGAACTGGGCGATATGCGGGAAAAACTACTCAGGAGCGGTGGTGCATCAAAGCCTGTAAAAGGTAAGCTCGTCTGCTCCTGCGGAAATGTGGGCAAAGGCAATATCACAGAAGCAATTACGCAGGGTTGCCACGAACTCAGATCGCTTTGCGAAGCTACGGGTGCCGGTCTCGGTTGTGGCAGCTGCAAACCCGAACTCAAAGCCATGATTGATGAGGAACTGATGGCTAAGGTGTAGAGAGTAACGTAATAAAAGATTGAAAGGGGCTAAAAAATTCTATTTGCAATCCTACAATATTAACTTTAAGTATTACATTTCTTGATAGTTCCCACAAACAAATTTGTTGTTTATGAGAACTTCCGATAAAACAAAAAATTATGCTCGTCAGAGTTTTTGCTAAAGGTGGAATTATATCACCTGGTGATTTTTCTAAAGTCATAGAATTGGCGCAGGAGTTAGGCTCAGATTATGTACACCTAGGTGCCCGCCAAGACATTCTTTTCCCTATACGCATTAGTAATATGGAAAAGGTCAATACGCTACTCCAGCAATTACCTCTTCCTTATGAGCATGAGAGTAAAAATTGTGAGAATATTGTAAGCTCCTACGTTACTTTGGATGTAATGCCAGCTACTTCCTGGCTGGCTCCTCATATCTATCACTACATTCTGGATAGCTTTGTCTACGAGCCATCGGATAAAATTAATATCACAGATCCTACACAAGGTATGGTACCGCTGTTTACCGGTAATATTAACTTCATTGCTTCTGGCATTGACAATTACTGGTACTTGTATATCCGCTATTCTGCCCTGGATACTAAGCCCTGGTGTTGCCCGGATCTGATTTATGGATTTGATATCGCAAAAGTCGCAAAAGCTATTGAGGAGCTTAGGCCAGTAAAAAACCTTATTCCTCTGGCAGATATTTATGCTCGGATCAAGTCTGAATTACACTTCAATACTCGCAAAATTGAGCAGCCTTTGGAGTATCCGGAAATGATCTTTCCATATTTTGAAGGCATCAACCGAACAGAAAGCGATAAATACTGGATGGGACTCTACTGGCGTAATAACCGGTTTACCATCAAGTTTTTGGAGGTCTTCTGCAACCAATGTCTTAAAACCAATATTGGCATCATCTGCCTTACGCCCTGGAAATCTATCCTGATTAAAGGGGTGATGGAAAAGGATAAGCTGGAGTGGGAGAAAATCCTTGGAAAGTACGGCATCAATATGCGCCACTCTTCTCTGGAGCTTAACTGGCACCTTCCCGTAGCTGATCAGGATGCTTTGGAACTGAAGAATTATCTGGTACGTGCGCTTGACCAGCAGGACATCAGCACCTACGGACTATCATTTTCTATTAAGACACAGAAGCATGTCGTGCTGTTTACTTCTATCGTTATAGAAAGAGAAGAACCTGAAAATGAAGAAGATGCCTATCAATACAACATCTTATATGCTAAAGATTTTAACCCAAACTTTTTTGAGTATTACTATTATACCCGGGCGGTCAATCGTGATATTATCCCTTCTTTGCTCATTGAGCTGAGCAAGAAATATTACGAACAACTCAACACCAAAAAAGTAGCTTCTGCCTCAGAAAAAAGCCAGCCTCATCAGGAATCACATAAGCTGGTTTTTCAGTGCAGCGAATGTCTGAGTATTTATGATGAAGCTTATGGAGATACGCTGGCCAAGGTTCCTGCGGGCACTCCCTTTTCATTACTGCCCGACAGCTTTAGATGTTCGGTATGTGGAAGTCCTAAATCCAAATTCAGACAGGTAGAACTTTCCAAGTAAATGCTCTTATTCGTCGGGCATCTGTTCTTGCCGGGCTTTGATTACATCGCATGCCAGATAGAGCGCTTCGCGCATGGAAACCTCGCTGGCTTCTCCTTTTCCGGCTATATCATAAGCGGTACCGTGATCCGGTGAAGTGCGAACTACCGGTAAACCGGCCGTAAAATTAACGCCCTGCTCAAAAGCCATTGTCTTGAAAGCTACTAGACCCTGATCGTGATACATGGCCAGTATGCCATCATACTTTTTGAACATACTTACTCCAAAAAAACCATCGGCTGGGAATGGACCGAAGATCAACTTACCTTCCTCTTTAAGCTCCTGAATCACCGGCCTGATAATTTCCTGCTCTTCGGAACCTAATAGACCATCCTCTCCGGCATGAGGATTTAGACCTAAAACCGCGATTTTGGGTTTGAGAATACCAAAATCTAGCTTCAGCGATTCTTCCATTACCTTCAGCTTACGGCGGATGAGGTCACGGGTGAGGTGATTGCTTACTTCACTGAGCGGAATATGGCCGGTAGCTACTCCTACCCTCAGTTGATCATGCACCATCATCATAAGCATATCTTTAGCCTCAAAGGTTTGGGCAAAAAACTCAGTATGTCCGGCAAACTTAAATTCTTCGTTCTGGATATTATGCTTGTTGATGGGCGCTGTTACGATAGCATCCGTGTAATCATCTTTAAGGGCCTGGGTAGCTTCTTTTAAGGATAGCCAGGCTGCTTCCCCTGCTTCATTTGTAACTTTACCAACTTCTACGACTACCTGCTGCCAGCAGTTGATGACATTGACTTTGCCATAAGCAATTTCGTCCAGTGATTTGATGGTCATGAAGTTGAAGCTATCTTCCAGGTTCAAATTCTTACGGTAAAAAGAAACCACTTTGGAGGAGCCAAAAATAACAGGCGTCATCATATTCAGCATGCGTTTATCCGCCAGTGCTTTGATCACTACTTCTGGCCCTATACCATTGAAATCTCCCAAACTGATACCCACCACCGGAAGCTCTCCTTTTTTCTTTCGCTGAACTTTTTGTGGTTTATTTATTGATAATTCTGTTTTTTCCATGATCTCTATTTCGCCAGTGTTTTAAGAAACTGATACAAAAGTCGTACGCCTGCCCCACTTCCGTTTTTTCCTTTGTAAACATCAGGGGCTTCCAAAAAAGCTGAGCCCGCAATGTCCATATGTATCCAAGGATAGTCTGTAAAGTGTTTCAGAAACATACCTGCGGTAATGGCTTCTGCCATTCGTCCTCCAATATTTTTAAGGTCAGCGATATCGGATTTAAGGTATTCGCGATATTCCTCCCATAAAGGAAATTCAACGATACGCTCGTAGGTTTCGTTTCCTGCCAGTTTGAGTTGCTGCTTCATTTCCTCATCTGCGGTACTCATCATCACTATACCTTCTTTACCGAGTGCCATAGCCGCTGCTCCGGTAAGGGTAGCCAGATCAATAACCAATTCCGGCTTGTATTTTTTAGCATACACCAGCGCATCGGCCAGGATTAAGCGTCCTTCAGCATCGGTATTCAGTACTTCTACGGTGGAACCGTCAGAGATGGTAATTACATCACCGGGCGTAATGGCATTGCCTCCGGGACGATTATCAGTAGAAGGAATCAAACCTACCAGGTGGATGGGTAATTTATTCTTGACCACTGCCATAAATGCCCCGGCTACCGCAGCCGCACCTCCCATATCCGATTTCATCATCATCATGGAGTTGGAAGGTTTAAGGCTAAGCCCACCTGTATCATAGGTGACGCCTTTGCCTACCAGTACATAAGGTTTTTTATTGACAGCTTTTTCAGGCTTATATTCCAGCACATTGAAGGTTGGTGGATCTACACTTCCTGCATTTACAGCCAGAAGCCCGCCCATTTTCAATGCTTTGATCTTATCCTTACCAAAAACCTCTACCTTAAAGCCAAGCTCTTTGCCGGCTTTCCTCAGAGATTTGCCAAGTTGCTCCGCACTCAATGAAATCAACGGCTCATTGACCAGATCACGTGCGTAGAACGTAGCATCTACAAGGTTACTGACTTCCTCCAAGGCCTTCTTTTTCAGATCAGTGTGGATGATGGTCAGCTCTTTAAATACGCTTGCATTTTTCTCTTTAGCAGCGGATTTATATTTATCAAAACTATAGGTTGAGAGTAATAATCCTTCGCTGATATCCAGAAGGTCTTGTACATCCGCAGTAGTGCTAAGTTGCAGATTTTCCAGTGACTCACTCCGGACGATATTCGCCAGATCAAAACCCTTCTTGCGATAATATTCTCGCTTCAAATGGTTTTCCTGCTCCTCGGCAGGTGCTATAAAATACAGCATGCGTGCATACTGATTGACAGCCACCAGGCCTGTTTTATCCTTCAGCTTTCTCTTCACGTATTGCTTTTCCGCATCATTTTGGCAGTAGCCGGAAGCCTCCTCCTGGCTGGTGAGTAAGACTGCCAGAGTCACGTTTTTTTTAACTTCTTTAGCCTGCTTTAGCTTTACTGACATAAAAAATCTCTTATTTTACGGCGCAATTTAACAATGCTTTTTTAATAAAGAGGATTATTGCTCACCTTTCTATTTTGAGCTTAACAAAGCATAAACCTGAGAAGCTAATACTGTGGTAAGACCAAAAAAACATCTGGGACAACATTTTTTGAAGGATAAAAACATCGCTTCCAAGATTGTTCAAAGCCTGACGCTGCACAGAGACTACCGGCAGGTATTGGAGATTGGTCCCGGCACCGGTGTACTTACACAATTTCTCGTACAGGATGAGCGCTTTACTACTTCCCTTATAGAACTGGACACAGAATCCGTGCATTATCTGCAGGAGCATTATCCTGATCTGAAGCCCCGCATCTTCTCCAAAGATTTTCTCAAAACTGACCTACTGGCATTGATGCAGGAGCCTTTCGCGGTGATCGGCAATTTCCCCTACAATATATCCTCGCAGATTTTCTTCAAAATTCTGGATATCAAAAACGAAGTTCCTGAGATCGTCTGCATGCTGCAAAAAGAAGTGGCCGACCGCCTCAAATCTCCTCCCGGAAGTAAGGCTTATGGCATACTGAGTGTGTTACTACAAGCCTATTATGACATTGATTACCTCTTTACCGTAGAGCCGGGTGTATTCAACCCGCCTCCTAAGGTACGCTCCGGTGTAATCCGACTGAAGCGTAATGAAAGACAGCAACTTGCCTGTGATGAGGTGCTTTTCAGGAGGGTAGTCAAACAAAGTTTTCAAACCCGCCGCAAGACCTTGCGCAATGCATTGAAACCTCTAAATTTGCCCGAAACAATTAGGCAGCTTAATACCTTAGATTTACGGGCAGAGCAATTATCCGTCAATGATTTTGTAGAACTCACGCTAAAAATAGAAGAGTCTTGGAAACAGGAGCCATAATGCATTTTGAGGTATCGCAGGAGTATCTGGAGTGGCTGAGAGCAGCCATACGACAGGACGATGCACAGTCTGTACAGGAGAGTATGGAAGATGCCAACCCTCCTGATATCCTTACTGTGCTCTATGAGCTGAACACCGAAGAATCCAAGTACGTGATTAAGCTGCTGGATGAGGAGCGGGCAGCTGATATCATCGTAGAAATTGAGGATGAGCAGCAAACTGCTTTCCTGAGAAACTTTACTTCCGAAGAAGTAGCCCGCTTTATAGACTACCTGGACTCTGATGACGGAGCCGATATTCTCAACCGCCTCCCTATACAGACCCGCGAAGAGGTCATTGACAAAATGGAGAATGCCGAAAAGGCCCGCAATGTCAAAGACCTGATCCGCTATGAGGAAGATCGGGCCGGTGGTCTGATGGCCAAGGAGCTAATCAAAGTCAACATTGACTGGACCGTAAGGCAGTGTATAGAAGAAATCCGGCGGCAGGCAGAAAATGTAGAGAAAGTCTATTCTGTCTATGTGGTAGACAAGCAAAACCACCTGATCGGCAAAGTATCCCTCAAACGGATCGTGCTTTCTAATGACGACACCAAAGTCGCAGATATTTACGATGAAGAGGTGGTTTCTGTAGAAACTTATCAGGAAGAGGAGGAAATAGCCGATATCATGCGTCGCTATGACCTGGAAGCTATTCCGGTAGTAGACATCATGCATCGCCTGGTAGGCCGCATTACTATTGACGATGTAGTGGATGTCATTACTGAAATGGCGGAGCAGGAGCGACAGATGATGGCCGGTATCTCTGAAGATGTGGAAGAACGCAGCGGAAGTGTATGGCTGCTCTCCCGGGCACGTCTTCCCTGGCTGGTAATCGGTATGGTAGGAGGTCTTTTAGGCGCACAGTTTATCGGAATTTTTGAAAAAGATATTGCGCTGGTTCCGGCCATGGCCTTTTTTATACCCCTGATCACCGCTACCGGTGGTAATGTGGGTATTCAGTCTTCCTCTCTGGTGGTGCAGAGCCTGGCCAATACTTCAGTCTTTACTGATAGCCTCGGCAAACGATTGGGTAAAGTACTGCTGGTAGCTTTGGTAAATGGTCTGGCACTCGCTGCCCTGGTATTTTCTTTCAATCTGCTCTTTGGCGAAAAGCTGACCTTGGCTGCCGTAGTAGCCATTGCATTGTTCAGCGTGGTTTTGCTAGCCTCGCTCATGGGTACCATTACGCCACTCATATTAGATAAGCTCGGTGTCAATCCGGCTTTGGCTTCCGGTCCTTTTATTACTACCGCCAATGACCTTTTGGGCCTAGCTGTCTATTTCTCAGTAGCCCATGCATTGTATGGATTTTAACTATTTTTGGTATCATGGTTCTTGGTGTTATAGTAGAATATCTTTCTTCAACATTATGCTCTGACTGTCAAGAACTATAACACTCTCGCACCATAGCACTTTAACACTATAAAAAATGAAAACCTGCCTTATTATAGATTTAATGCACGAAAGTATCCTCTCACTTCTCCAGCAAATTGGTTGGCAGGCAGACTACCGTCCGGAGATCAAGCGAGAAGAAATCCTACAGGTCATTCACCAGTATGAAGGTTTGATCGTAAGGAGTAAAACTACTATTGACAAAGAAATCGTTGATCGTGCAGAAAAACTGCAATGGATCGGACGGGCCGGTGCCGGACTGGATCAGTTGGATGTAAATGCTCTGGAAGCCCGAAATATCAAAATTGTCAATGCTCCGGAAGGTAATCGGGATGCTTTGGGTGAGCATGCCATTGCGCTGCTGCTAAGCCTGTTCAATAAAATCCATATGGCCGACCGCCAGATTCGCAAAGGCACCTGGGACAGAGAAGGAAACCGGGGCGTGGAACTCATGGGCAAAACTGTGGGAATCATTGGTTATGGCTTTATGGGGCAGGCTTTTGCACGTCGCCTACAAGGATTCAGTGTAAAAGTATTGGCTTATGATAAATATAAAGAAAGCTATGGTGATGAGTATGCTCAAGAAGCCAGCCTGAATGAGATCTTTGAGCAGGCAGACGTACTGAGCCTGCATGTTCCTTTGACGGAAGAAACCTACTATATGATTGACCATCAGTTTCTACAAAAGTTCAGAAAAGACATTTACCTACTCAACACTGCACGCGGCAAGAACATTAGCTTCAAAACATTAGTAGAAGCCCTGGAAAATGGTAAGTTAAAAGGAGCAGCGCTGGACGTATTGGAAAATGAAAAAATAACACAATTCACCACTGAGCAGCAGCATTATTTCAATTTACTTATCCATCATGACAATGTTATTTTCACCCCTCACGTTGGCGGATGGACATTTGAGTCTTATGAGAAGATCAACAAAACTCTGGTAGAGAAAATCAAATCTTTAAACTAAGAGACTTTGTGTGATGTGAGTTTTGCTTAGATTTCCAAAATGATTTCATATCCCTGAGTGTTAAATTGCAAGATATTGCATACAACAATTGCGCTGCAGGCATGAAATATTCGGGAAGATACAGGCACATTATTGACCGCTGTAAGTCCATTATGGAACGACCGGTCACTATTTCACTCTTCGTACTCCTGTGTCTTTCTGTTTTGGTTCTTTCTTTAAGCTATGGCTACTATAAGCACGATTTTTATGAGTTTTGGGGACAAGTACTGGCCGAAGCCCACGGCATGCTCTTTGACATTGCCGTCATTGGTATTCTGATCTACTGGCTCAACGAACGGGGGCAGAAAAGACAGGCCATTCGTACTTACCGGGATGAGATTGAGGACTTCCGTACCTGGCAATCAGAGGAAGCGGCCTTTCGTACGGTAGGTAATATCAAAAGGCTAAACCGAGAGAAAATCTATAGTATTGATCTGGTAGACTGCTACCTTACGCGTACTAACCTCAGCCATGTGGTGCTCAAATCGGCTAACCTGAATAATGCCAATGTTACGCATGCCAACCTGATAGAGTGTAATCTGGAAGGGGCCCGCCTCAACCAAACCAACTTTGAAGGCTCTAATCTTAATCAGGCTCACCTCAAGCACGCCTATGCCAGTGGTGCCTCCTTCAAAGACACTTACCTTATCAAAGCCAATTTACAAGCTGCTTTCCTGATCAGGTCTGACTTTGAGAATGCATTTATGATGGAAGCAGACCTGAGAGATACTTATGTGGTAGGTGCCAACTTTAAAAATGCCAATCTCTATAAAGCAGATTTGAGAGGTGCTGAAGGCCTCACGCTAGAGCAGCTTGCCCAGGCCAATACGCTTCATCAAGCCTTGCTGGATGATGATCTGATGGAACAGATCAAGGAAAGTCACGCTACCCTACTGGCTCGCTAGCACAAAAATTAATTCTTCGTTTCTTAGAATTACTTTCTTAACCGAGCTGATATTTCAGCTTCAGCCAAATTATTTATTATATTGACCTCATAAAGTCTAAGGAATAACCTTACCTATATTTCATCATTTTTTTCCTAACCTTAATTTATACAGCACTTTATGAGAACATTCTTACACTACACAACAGCACTACTGCTGTGTCTGCTTTTGTTTCATCCACTTATGAGTCAGCGAAACAGGGCAAATTCTTCTTCCGAAGTTCCCATGTCAGCCTCCACCTTTGAAGGGCTGGAACTGCGCAATATTGGCCCGGCTTTTATGTCAGGGCGTATTGCTGACCTGGCTATTCATCCGGAAGATCCGAGCATCTGGTACATCGCCGTAGGTTCGGGCGGCGTCTGGAAAACTGTCAATGCCGGAACCACCTTTGAGCCCATTTTTGATGAACAGGATTCATATTCTATCGGCTGTGTCAGTATAGATCCCTCCGATCCGGATATCATTTGGGTAGGAACCGGTGAGAATGTAGGCGGGCGCCACGTGGGCTATGGAGATGGCGCTTATCGTAGTGAAGACGGCGGACAGACCTGGCAAAATATGGGACTGCCAAATTCTGAGCATATTTCTAAAATCATTGTACATCCTGAAAATTCTGATATTGTCTGGGTGGCTGCTCAGGGTCCGCTATGGAATAAAGGAGGAGAACGCGGCCTTTACAAAACTACTGATGGCGGTAAGAGTTGGACCAAAAAACTAGGCGATGATGCATGGACAGGCGTCACCGACTTGCTTATTGATCCTCGGAACCCTGATCAATTATATGCGGCTACCTGGCAGCGCCATCGTACAGTAGCGGCTTATATGGGAGGCGGTCCGGGCACAGGTATCTACCGCTCTACCGATGGCGGCGAAAGCTGGGAAGAACTGACTAATGGTCTGCCTGAATCAGATATGGGAAAAATTGGTCTGGCGATCTCACCCCAGCAACCAGATATTGTCTATGCAGCCATAGAACTGGACCGGGGCACAGGAGGCATTTATCGCTCTGCCGACCGGGGAAGTAGCTGGGAGAAAAGATCTGATGTGGTTTCCGGTGGTACCGGACCGCATTACTATCAGGAACTCTATGCTTCACCCCATCATTTTGAGCGCATCTACCTGGCTGATGCCACCATGCAGGTTTCAGACGATGGAGGAAAAACCTTTACAGACCTCAACACCCAATTCCGACATGGTGATAATCACGCCCTTACTTTCAAAAAAGATGATCCTGACTACCTTATGATTGGTACTGATGGCGGAGTTTATGAAAGTTTTGACCTGGGGAAAACCTGGCGTTATATGCAGAATCTGCCCCTTACCCAATTTTATAAAATTGCCCTTGACGATACCGAGCCTTTCTATAAAATCTACGGTGGCACCCAAGACAATGGTTCTCAGGGTGGTCCATCACGCACCGACAATGTGCAGGGCATCCAGAATTCAGATTGGAAACTGGTACTCAACTGGGATGGACATCAGCCTGCTACTGAGCCGGGCAACCCCAACATAGTGTATGCCGAGCGTCAGCAGGGAGCACTTTCCCGTCTGGATATGAAAACCGGTGAAGTCATTGACATCCAGCCCCAGCCCAGAGCCGATGAGGACTACGAACGCTTCAACTGGGACGCTCCCATTCTGGTAAGTCCGCATGATCCGGCCAGCATTTATTTTGCTTCGCAACGGGTTTGGAAATCTGACAATCGGGGTGACGAATGGGAAGCGATTTCTGGTGATTTGACTAAAGATCAGGAACGCATAGAACTACCGATTATGGACAAAACCCAAAGCTGGGATGCTGCCTGGGATGTAGGAGCGATGTCCAACTACAACACCATCACTTCTTTGGCAGAATCTCCTGTGCAGGAAGGAATCGTATACGCTGGTACGGATGATGGAATTGTACAGGTGACGGAAGACGGAGGGCAGAACTGGCGTAGAATAGATGTAGGCAGCATGCCCGGAGTACCTGCTACCGCTTTTGTCAATGATATTAAAGCGGATCTGCATGATGCCAATACTGTTTATGTAGCCCTGGATAATCATAAGTACGGTGACTTTTCGCCTTATCTGATGAAAAGCACAGATCGTGGAAAAAGCTGGCAATCCATTCGGGGCAACCTTCCCGACCGTACACTGGTATGGCGACTCGTGCAGGATCATGTGAAGCCCGAGCTTATGTTTGCCGCTACTGAATTTGGCGTTTACTTTACTGTAGATGGCGGGCAGCGCTGGGTAAAACTTGAAGGTGGTGTACCTACCATTTCTTTCCGAGACTTAGCAATTCACAAAAGAGAAAATGATCTGGTAGCTGCTTCTTTTGGCAGAGGTATTTTTATTCTGGACGATTATACTGCGTTGCGTGGTGTATCTGATCAGCAACTGATGGCAGAAGCCACCCTCTTTCCTGCCCGCAAAGCCCTATGGTACATTCCCCGCTCCGACATTGATTTTGAGGATAAAAAAGGTTCTTTGGGTGATGCTCATTTCGTAGCACCCAACCCTGACTTTGGAACCATTTTTACTTATTACCTCAAAGATGGACTTAAGACACGGGAAGAGGTTCGTGTAGAAAAAGAAAAAGCATTAAAACAAGAAAATCAGGATATTCCTTTCCCTGGCTGGGAAGCAGTGGAAGGTGAAAGAAGAGAGCAGGCACCTCAGATCTTGCTCACCATACAAGACACCAATGGTAATACGGTTCGCCGTATTGAAGGTCCTGTGACTTCGGGCTTCCATAGAATCGCCTGGGATCTTCGCTATCCTGCCCCAGAGCCTCTGCAAATGGATAGTGAAGCCGGAGAAAGTCAAGGTATGATGGCTGCTCCCGGTACATATACTGCTTCACTTTCTAAAAAAGTGGATGGTGAAGTTACAACACTTTCTGAACCCATCACTTTTGAAGTAGAACCTCTGTATGATGGAACGCTTGAAGGCGCGCCTGCCGGTCAGGTGGCTGAGTTCTGGAGAGAATATGAAGGTACTTACCGAGCAGTGAGTGCGGTAGGCGTTTCGTTAGACAATGCCCTGACCAAAGCGGAGCGTTTGCAGTTGGCACTGGAACGCTCTACCACTGCTCCCGGTGAGTTTGATGCACAAATGTATAATTTACAGCAGTCACTGATGGATCTGGACGAAGAGCTAAATGGTAATCGGGCTAAGCAGGAAATTGGTGAGAAAACCAAACCTACCATAAGCGAAAGGCTTTTTGCAGTGGAAAGAGGGATCAGTCATTCTACTTATGGCCCTACCCCTACCCATCAGCAAAGCCTGGCGATCGTTAAAGAGCAATTGCAGGACATCCAGAACAAACTCAAATCAGCCCAGAGTGAGATGGCAGAGATCTCTGCTGAACTTATGGAAAACGGAGCCCCCTGGATAGAAGGTGAAGCTTTACCGCCAGTTGGACCGGAGAAAAATTGATATTTCATTTGGCTCTGCCAAAGCATTGGTCTTTGGCAGAGTTTTATTTCTCTCTCCAACTTCTGGTTGAACAAACGCCGACTAATTGGCTGTAGCCTGCATAATTTTGTCAATCATCTCATAACGATTATTGCTGAGCTTAGGCTGAACAGTTGATTTGGCTGCTTCATCATTGGTCCAGGCCGCTATTACCCATTTTGCCTCCGGGCTATCAGCATCTTCCAGTTGTGACAGCACTTTAGCAATCTCCTCTGTCTTTCCCAGTTTTTTCAGTGCTCCCAGCAGTAAGAGATTATTGACTCCATCATCACCACTATTCTCGTAGCGTTGAACAATTTGCTGTAAGTGCTGATCGGCTTTCTGCATCTGCCCAAGCCGTTGGTAAGCATGTGCCAGCAGCAAGTCCTGTTCACTCACATCAGGATGATAAGGCTTTCCTACCCCCAGATTCTCCGGCCATTCCAAAGACGCCTGAAGGGTTTTGACAGCCTTTTTGTAATTATTTTTATCCATTTGGGTCATGGCAGCCATTAGATGTGCTCTTTCATAAATCGCTCTTCCCTCAGAAGCACCTTCGTAGGGCAGTACCTGGATGTTATCCAGCAAAGCTATACACTGCTCGTATTTTTCATTGTGCAACAAGGCCTGGGCATAGTCCATCCCAATCACATAGTTGTCAGGAAACTTGCGATTAGCCTGCTCGGCCATTTTCAATTCTTCCTCATACTTTTCCTGCCTGTTCAGGTACTGCAATAGTAAATGCCAGCTATTCCAAAATCCCTCATCCAAAGTCAGGGCTTTACGCAAATCCTCTTCTTTATCTTTTCCTTCTGTCTTTTCCAGCAAGTCAGCTCTGCTCAGGTAGAAGGGAGCATAATCCGGCTGCTCACCACAGGCTTTAAATTGTTCAGCAGCTTTTTCCAATTGATTTTTAGCCCAATAATTCAATCCCAGATAATAATGCAGCTTCCACTGCTTTTGCTGGTTGACTGCCCATTCCAGTACTTTTAAAGTTTCACTGCGAAAAGGTGCTACAAAATCAGCTGGTTGAGCTACTGCCTCTGCCAGATATTTTTGACTTGCTTCCGTATTATCTCTATGAAGATAGGCCAGCCAGAGTGCTGCTATAGGGTTTTTGGGAGATTGCTGCAGTACAGTCTGAGCATCTTCCTGCTGTCCCAATTTCAGGTAATCCATGGCCATTTCCAGATAAGTCTGTGCAGAAAATTCATTTTGAATACTAGATTTGAATTGCTCCAGACTCTGAGCTTTATTATCCAATAGGTAAGTTTCAAAGCGGGCAAAGTGATTCAGGGGATCCAACTCTAAAATCTGATCAAGCACTTCTCGAGCAGAGGTCTCATTTTTGTTTTTTCGGTGAATCACCGCCAGACTTTGCAGCCCACTGATGTTATAAAGGTTATAATCCAGCGCCTGCTGCGCGTAATGTGCTGCACGCTCAACCTCCTGAGATTGCATATAAATTTCTGCCATCTGGGCATAAGCGGCAGAACGATATTCCATAGAGCGGGCAGCCCATCCCAGCGCTTCCAGGGCATTTACCTTGTCTTCTAAAGCTTTGTAAATAATTCCCGCTATATAATTGGCGTCAAAGTCATAAGTATCAGCTTTCAAAGCATGATTGACCTGTTCCAGAGCCTCTTCATACCGGGCATTCTGGTAATGTAATTCTGCCAGGGCTACACGCGCATGATAAAGGGCTGGATCTTCCTGCAGACTGGCCTTCAGCTTTTCTTCTGCCTGCGCATAATTACGGTTTTTCATCAAAGACTTTCCTGCGTAATACAATTGATAAGCCTGGGTAGGTTGAATATCTGCATCGCTTTCAAAAGGGCGTTTCAGGTCATTTTTTTCTTCCAGAGCAGTGGAGAAAATGACTTCATTACCGATGCTGATTACTAAACCCTGATCTTCTATAGTTATATTTAAAGTATGCTGGAAAACTTCCATAGGCTTTAGCGACACAGCTTGTTGAAAGATGATTTCGTCACCCGATTTCACCGTCAGGGCATCATCAATTTGCTGAAAAGCGTTGAAGCCGATAGCCAATCCATTTTCTGTTTCTTCCACATTGACTGCTCCTAAAGGAGAGGCCGCGCTGATACCTCCGATTTCTTTGACCGGAAACCACAGTTCATGCCACTGATCCGTTACATAAGGACCAAAATCCACCTCACTGATAGGATTGACCTGGCTGGAATAAGAATACTGATTCAGCAAGCGGCCAGCCTGAAATTCAATGTACTGCCCATCGGTATCGGTAAGCAGGTCTTCCCAGATTGCGCCGGAGCGGGACAAAGCCCAAATCCATAGCTTCTGGCCGGGCATTTCTTCATACAGTGACCAATGGCCGAAGCCAAAATCCTTTTCATGCCAGTATCCCCCAAAAAAATCGTGGTAGTTGCCTACCACATGATAAGACTTACTGCCCCCAAAATCATTGTTCTTATACATTTCCAGGTCTCTGCCTTCCTGATCTATAGGCCAGGGATGTACCTCTCCGCCATGCCCCAGGTAGGAGTCTCCGGGATAAAATAATTCAAGATCCGGAGCAGCCAGAGCTGCCGCAGTCATCCAGTTATAATAGGCCTGATGTGCAGGAGTTGGATTGTACCATAAGGCTTGTGTTTCAAAATACGCTTTGTCTGCCGGCAAGGTGATTTTTACACGCCACTGCGTTCGGGAAGGAAGATCAATGGTGCCTACGGTACAGCTTACGCTACCGTCCTCATTTTCTTCAATAATATAATCTACTGGCGATGCTGTGGAAGGGGCATGCCCGATAATTCCGAAATTAAACTCAATTCCTCCTGAAGTCCAGGGACCCCGCATGGCGATATTACGAAACTTCATCACCTCGTTGCGGTAGATAAATTCTTCACCGGTCTCCTTCTCAATCGCTCCCCATACTTTGCCCCCTGACTCAGGTAATACAAAAACCTGTATATAATCATTTTCCATCGTTACTACTTTCCACTCCTGTTCTTTCCCCTCATGACTGTAACCGGTAAACTGATGATAAGGGTAGATTTTGGGATTGAATGTCAGGGCAGGGACAGGATTGGGATCAGAAAAAGGATAGGTTTTGATCATTCTGCTTTCCTCCTGGATGGTAGCCTTTTGAGCTTTGAGCGGGAAGAAACAGAAGATGAAAGTGCTGGTAAAGATCACATATTTGAAAAGAATAAGTTTGGTACTTGAAGCAGCAAAACAGTTAACATGCATCTTGAATTGTATTAGATAGTTTATTGAAAAATAAGATTGTAGAGATACAACACAACTATTCTCTCACCAGTGAATTCAGCACAATCACATTTGCCCAGATGTCTTTATTAGCCTCAATAAAACGCTGGTGTACCGGGTGATTGAAGTATTCTTCAATGGCTTCTTCGCTCTCAAAAGTAGAATAGTGCAGCACATCAAATTCGCCGGTATTTTCATATTCAGCCGGGAAAGTTTCACCTGCCCTATAAGATAATATTTGTGGAATGCTATCCTGAAGAGAGGCAAAATAATCCATGTGCTTTTGAATAGCCTCCTCAGAAGCATCTTCCTTAAACTTAAAAGCGACAATCCGCTGAATTGGCGGTGGCTCTTCTGACAAAGCAGGCGTAATTTTCGGTTCTACTTCCGGTTGTGTCTGTTCACTCACCCGGCTATCCTGAGGCTGGCAAGCTATGATTAATAATAATCCAATTAAGCTTAGATACTTCTGCATGTGCTAGGGGTTTTAATTAACAATATGGCGTTCATGTCAATGTATAACTTTGCGGAGGTAGGTACTCAGCCTAATACCAATTGTAAGAGGTGAATTTGTATAGCGAGCACCTTTCTACAGTGTCTAAAGCAAAGAAAGAATGTTGCTTCCTTTTCTATTTAAAATTCGTTCTTCTTCAGGAAGAGAAGAAATTAACTTCTTATCTGTTTACATTTAGCACTTTTTTTGTTCCCGTTTCTAAATCTTACTAAGTCATAAAATAGCTGATTTGGTAAACTTTGGTGCGAAAAACCAGTATACAATCATTGTAATAGAGATTAGATAAATGCTTTTTGTTATATTTTATACATTAAAAATGTAACTTTTTATTGTTTTAAACATTAATTATCACTATTTTTATAAAATATTACATATAAAGTATTTTTTTAGTTATAAAAGTGTATAGATATGAGTACTAGATCTGCATTAGAATTAAAAGTTAGAATCACCATAGTATTACTTCTTTGGGCTGCCATCTGCCTTACTACTTTCTCTGGGCGTTCAACTATTCTTAATAGTAAGCTCAAAAGTGACACAAAGCAGAACGAAAAGAATTTGCCTGAGTATGTGATGAACTGGGATAAGCTGAACGATTAATTATTCAGTTTATCCCTGATTAGTTTCAGTCTTTCCACCGACTGGACCATTGCTCTTACTGTGTGATAGTTCACTTTCCAGGAGTGACTCATATGGGTCCAGATAGGCTTCCCTTCGCGGGATAACAAAGGCCACCATTCTCCTACCGGATGATGAATCATCTTATCAAATACAAAACGGTGAACGTTTTCATACACTCCCAAATATTTTTCATCACCGAAAGTAAGGTAAGCCTGTAACATTCCGATCAGCACTTCCGCCTGCTGCCAGAATTCTTTCTCACGGTCGTATACCTCTCCGGCATGCGAACCTTCTACGTAAACTCCACCATACTCTTCATCTATCCCATAATTTACCGCATGATCGTAAGAGGCTTTGAGCACCGTGCCAAACTCTTTTGTATCAATTTTCAATACCTTTAAGGCATGGGTGAAAAGCCAGGCAAATTCCACATTATGCCCGTAACTGGTATTATCATCTGCCTGCTTTTTGGCTCCATCCTCCGTAAAGCGGTCCCAGCCCCAGACAATATCAAATTTGATCTGAGGAGCCACTTCCCAGTTTGGATAAAACTGAGGTACTCCCGTATGATATTCTGGGTGTAATATCCTTTTGAGCATAATGTCAATCACTTCCAGCAGTTTGCGACGATGTACAGGAAGCTGACTGCATTCATAAAGACTGCTAAAAGCCTCCATGAGGTGCATATGTACATCCAAAGTCTTGCGGTCACCCCCCGCGGCTCCCGGTCCTTTGAGTTGCCAATCACGGGTAAACATTTCAAAATAACCGCCATACATAGTGTCAGCACAGTACTTCTGGATCAGGTCAAAGACTTTGCAGGCATACTCCAGCCCTATATCATCGCCCGAAGCCATCGTATATTCGCAAAGACTATAAATAGCAAAGCTATGGCCGTATAGTATTTTCTCATCTATTGTGACATTGGCTTTACGATCCAGCAGCCAGTAAAAACCACCATATTCGCGATCCCACATATGGTTTACCAGGAAGTCTACCCCATGCCTTGCATATTCCAGACATTTACCCTCTCCATAGCCTGCCCGATGGGCTGAAGAAAAAGTGTATACGCAGCGTGTTTGGGCAATTAATGATTTTTCATCTGTGCCAGCATCTTTACCGTCTTTATCAAAGTGGGTGATGAAGCCTCCGTGCTGCTCATCTTTACTACGGTCGAGCCAGAAAGGAAGTAGCTCTTGTTTTAAGTGCTGCTCTGCCTCTTGGAGAAACCCTTGGATTTGCTGTTGATTCATATAAGTTCAGGTTGTTAGTATAGTGCTAAAGCTAAATGAATGTAAAAAGAAAACCAATGAGGGAGTACCCAAAACATAGGGTATGGCCAAACATTTTTGTAAATTCAGAAGAAGGTCAACTAAATACAACAACCATGAAAAAGCTCGCCTATACTTGCCTTATTACATTGATCAGCCTTAGTATATTCCAAAACTTTCTCCTCAAGACAGATGATGACTCAGTGATGCGAAGCGCCCAGGCATTCCTTACTTCGCTCAGTGAAGACCAGTTGGACAAAGCAACTTTTTCATTGGCTGACGAAGAGCGCTACAACTGGAACTTCACCCCTGTTCCTCGGCAAGGGCTTCCTCTTAAAGAAATGACTGAGACTCAGCAAGAAGCCGCTTTTGCATTGATGCGGGCCTCGCTGAGCGAGAAAGGTTATGAAAAGGCTCAGCAGGTAAGAGATTTGGAAGAAATACTAAGAGGTGTAGAAGGCCGTGGCCCCAATGATACTTATCGTGACCCTAATAATTATTACTTCTCCATCTTCGGTAAACCTGCACAAAATGAGGCCTGGGGATGGCGTTTTGAGGGACATCACATCTCACTCAATTTTTCCTCAGTAAGTGACGAAATTGTCTCGGTAACCCCTACTTTTTTTGGCGCTAATCCTGCTAAAGTACCTTCAGGACCACGTAAGGGCTGGAGAATACTGAAACCAGAAGAAGACCTGGGAAGAGTACTAGTGAAATCACTCACTCATGAGCAGCAGCAAACTGCTTTAATTGCAGAGGAAGCTTATCCTGATATTGTAACCAGCAATGATAAAGTGGCAAATATAACGAAATTGGAAGGCCTTGCTTACAGCCAGATGACGCAAGAACAGCAGGAGCAATTGATACAGTTAATAGAATTGTATTACAGTGTACATAAGGCTGAAATCGTGAAAGAAGCTATGCTAAGAATCAAAAAAGCAGGTTTTGAGAATATTCGTTTTGCCTGGGCGGGAAGTTACGAAGTAGGCGACAAACATTATTATCGCATTCATGGGCCAAGCTTTGTAATAGAATATGACAACACGCAAAATGACGCCAACCATATTCACACTGTGATCCGTGATATGGAAAAAGATTTTGGGGAAGATATACTTAGCAAGCACTACGAGGAAGCACACAATTAATTTGCTGAAACTTATTTGATTTTCTGTGTAGTGTAAGGTATCAGGAAAGCCCATCAAATTCTCCTGAAGTCTATCGGTAATTTTAAGGCCAATTACCAATAGACTTCAGGATCATGTTTAAAAAACTATTCTACACCTCTCTTATTTTAGTTTCAATATTCTCCTGCCGTGAGGAGGAGGTTATTATTATACAACAGCCTAGTGAGCCTGTAGTAGAAGACTCTACCAGCACCACTAAGGTAAATATCAATGGTTACGTACAGAAAGGGCCATTCATCAACGGAACTACGCTGATTATTACCGAACTGGATGATTCTCTGGCGGCTACCGGCAAAACTTTCACCACCCAGATCACTGATAATCGAGGTTCTTTCTTTATAAAAACCAGTCAGCTTGACTATACCAATCTCCAACTGATTGCTACCGGCTTTTACTATGATGAAGTAAAAGGTGAAAAATCTGCGGCACAACTTACACTCTATGCGCTGGCCGATGTCTCTACCGATGCCAGAATCAATGTCAATATCCTCTCTCATCTGGAAAAAGACAGAGTACTTTACCTGCTGAATCAGGGAGTAGGTTTTCTGGAGGCTAAAGCACAAGCCCAATCAGAAATCTTAGCCATTTTCGGCATTGAAAAAGAAGATATGCAGCATTCTGAACTGCTGGATATCTCGCAGGCAGGAGAAGACAATGCTATTCTACTGTCCATTTCAGCCATTCTCCAGGGAGATAATACTGTCGCCCAGCTTTCTGAATTACTGGCTGACATCAGCACTGACCTGAGAGAAGACGGAATTATCAATTCTGACAAAATAAAAGACGCCCTTAAGCATAACAGTATCAACCTTGTTCTTCCGGCTATTCGGCAGCATCTGGTAGAAAGGTATGCAGAACTCGGCGTGGAGGCCAGCATCGCCAATTTTGAGCAATATGTAGATAGTGATGGAGATGGAATACTGAACAAAGATGATGATAATACACCCGATGAATTTGTCTTTGCCGCTATAGAAAATGCTAAACGTAATACGGTTTATCTCTCTGAAAAGATTACTATAAGCGGATTACCTTTTCCTGCCATCGCTCAAGTCAGTGAGGGAGAATTGCTAATTAATGGAAAAAGTGTAGGACAGGATACTGCTTATATTAGTGATGGAGATGAGCTGCAAATTAAAATTAGGGCTCCATTTGGCTGGAGCGAACAACTTTCTGCGCTACTCACAGTAGGTGATTATCAAACTACTTTTGCCCTGAGCAATGAGGCTTATTCCTGGGCGACCGCAGTTGCTGGACATTTACAAGTAGGACCTTTTTCCAATGGAGCTTCATTTGCTTTAACACAACTGGATTCTAGCCTCAGTAAAACTGAAAAAAGCTTCAATGCCCAGACCAGCAATAGCCAGGGAGCGTACCAAAAGGGAGAAATAGAAGTTGATTATCCCTGGGCAATAGCCGAAACTAAAGGCTATTACTATGATTTTGTCAATGCACAGATTTCCGAAAGTGAACTACAGCTCACTGCTTATACTGATCTATCTGGCAATGATAAGATCAATGTGAATGTGCTTACTTATCTGGAAGCTCCGAGGGTAAAATATCTGGTGAATTCCGGGCTAAGCTTCACGGATGCCAAGCAACAAGCCCAGCAGGAAGTATTAGCGGTATTTGAAATTCAGGATAACATATCCACCCTTTCTGAGCATTTTGATATTACCCAAAACAATACAGAAGGAGCAATTCTACTCGCCATCTCTGCCATACTGCAAGGCTACGAAAGTACCGGAACTTTACAGGAACTGCTTAGAAACATTAGCGAAGACCTGGAAACTGATGGTACAATAGACAATCCGGTATTAGGCTCAGCTTTAATCAATAATGCCATGTACCTGGATCTGGCTGCCATTCATTCTGCAATAACAAATAAGTACAAAGAATTTGGCAAGACCATAATTCTAGCTGATTTTGAGAAGTATGTGAAAGCTTTTAAAGAGAATACAAGTTTTGAGTTCACTAAACCAATTACATATCCATCTTCATCTAAATATGGAAAAAATATCTTATCAGATGAAAATAACACGTTTAAAACTTTCACTGACTACAGCCTATTTGCCAATGTACCTAAGAATGGACGCTTGAAAATCGTTTTAAAAGGGGGCCAAGTTGCTTATGGCAATACTCCTGGTTATTATACTTACAGTAGCAATCCACAAGTTTTTAATGTAGACGATGATGGTATCATTATTATAATACAATTTCTTAATAACAAACAAACCATTACCGTTGAGTACTACGAATTCGGTTCCTCTACCCCTACAAAGATTAAAAAAATAACTGCAGTCCTCTAAGTATTTATTTTGTTAACGATTGGCATAATGAAGAAACATATAATTTATTTAGTTTTCATACTAGCTTTAGTATTTAGCTGCCGTGAGGATGAGGAAGTCATTGATGCCCCTCCAATAGCAGTGGATTCTACTTTGACAGTTGACTTATCCGGCTATGTGCAGAAAGGACCATTCATCAATGGTACAGCGATTACAGTATCCGAACTGGATAAGAAGTTGGTCACCACCGGCAAGAACTTCACTACTCAAATTGCTGATAACAAAGGCTCCTTCAGCCTGAAAGGGATTAAGCTCAAGTCTAACTTTGTACAGTTGCAGGCCGATGGTTTTTACTTTGATGAAGTGAAAGGAGAAAAGTCAGCAGCTCAGCTTACGCTCTTTGCCCTTTCTGATGTAGAAGATGTAAGTAGCATCAATGCCAACCTGCTCTCCCACATGGAAAGAACCCGTGTTATCTACCTGATGCAGGAAGAAGAGAAAAACTTTGTGGAAGCCAAACAGCAGGCTCAACAGGAAATTCTTACGGTCTTTGGGATTGAGAAAGAAGACATTCAATACTCGGAAGTACTGGATATTTCTCGGGATGGCGATGACAATGCTATCCTGCTGGCTATCTCGGCAGTACTTCAGGCCGATAATACCGTAGCTGAACTCTCAGAACTAGTGGCCAATATCATCACTGATTTGAGAGAAGATGGCGAACTGAATAGCGAAAACAGTAAAAACATGCTCAGAGAACAGGCCATGTCACTCAAATTGTCTGAAATCAGGGCTCACTTGGAAAAGCGCTATGCAGACATGGGTGTGGAAGCTACTATCTCCAATTTTGAGCAGTACATTGACAGCGATGGTGATGGCATCCTCAATAAAGATGAAGATGATACGCCTGAAGATTTTTCTTTTACGCTACAGCAAGATGTAGCTACCAAGGCAAATGTTATTTCAAATGTAGTCACCCTAAGTGGGTTGAAAGAAGGGGGTACGGCTGATGCTATCGTGCAGCATGGACAAATTATTCTGAATGGAAAATTGATGGAAGACTCTGTCACACAAGTGAAAAATGGAGACCAACTACAGCTTCAGCTTACCTCCAGTGATGCTTATGCTGATACAGTAAGTACGAAAATTACGATTGGTACACTGTTCAAAAACTTCACAGCCATTACCGATGATTATATTCCCGATGCTTTCAGCTTCACCGCGCAGAAAGATGTAGCCATTGATTCTTTCTACACTTCCAATACCGTTACCGTAAGTGGGATACCCTACGAAACACCGTTTAAAATTGATGGCGGAATCATTATCAAAAACGGTGAAGAACTGGAAACTGACACTACATCTGTTAAAAACGGAGATGAACTGGCCGTTAAATTGCTTTCCAGCAGTGAGTTTAAAGCTTCCTCCTCAGCGTTGGTAGATATCAATGGTATCAGTGCCAGCTTCAGCATTACTACCGATGACTACTCTCCTGATCCTTTTAGCTTTAAAGAAATCAATAACGCCAAAATAAAGAGGAAGTACATCTCTGATACAATTACCGTCACCGGACTGCCTCATCCTACCCCATCCGGCATAGCCTGGTTCAGCACCGATGATCATGAAACAGGTGCCATTTATGTCAATGGTGTAAATTACAGAAACAATGGCTTTAGCGTAAAAAACGGAGATAAAATCTGGATAGAAGTTACCGCTTCAGAAGAATTCTCCACTACCCTTCCTTCCTCGCTGGTCATCAATGATAAAGAGGCTTATTTCAATCTTACTACTGAACAAAATCCCTGGCAACTGGTATCAACTTATCCTGGGAAAGCCATATATTTTCATAGTGGTTTTACTTTGAATGACAAAATCTATGTAGGAACAGGATATACCTTTTCTCCCCGAACGGAGCTTAATGATTTTTATGAATATAATCCTCAAAAAAACATATGGACAAAAAAAGCAAATTTTAAAGGACACCCTAGAGCCATGGCTATTGGATTAAGTACTGGAGGTTACGGATACATCGGCTTAGGTGAAATCGATACAGATCAAATGATGGAATTTAGTGATATCTGGAAATACGATGTAACTACGGATCAATGGAGCCTCATTCCTGAATTACCCAATGCAGATAGCTATGCGAAGGACTTTAATGTTAATGATAGAGCTTTTATTATTAATCGAGGAAATCTCTTGGAGCTTAAAAATGACCAATGGATACAAAAAAATCCTATTCCTAGTAATGTTAGCTATAATACATTTCTCTTCTCAGTTAATGGTAAGGCTTACTTTACCTATGATTTTTATGCTGGCATTTATGTATACGATACGCATACAGATAGCTGGGATGAGATAAATAACCCACTATATATAGATGATATGGGATTTGAAATTAATGGTCTTGTCTATGCTACAAAAAACTGGTCAGATGAGTGGTTTTGCTTCAACCCCTCAGATAATTCTTGGAAAGGCGTAGATGGATTCATGGATAAAAGTATTCCATTAAAATGTTTTTCAGTTAATGGTAAAGGATACTGTTTAACTAAAAGAAGTTCATCTAATGATGCATTGGACTTCTGGGAATTCACCCCACCCCAGGAGTAGGCTATTGTGGCCTACTTCTGCCAAAAGAGCATCCTGAAGCACGTAACTTAAAGTTTAAGGATTCGCTTCTTTTTAAAAATGAGTCTCATTTTTTGCGCTACAGTAATCATAAAAAAATTAAATAAATTATTCTTATGATTATACATGTAAATACTTAATCTGCTATATTTACAAGCTATTAACCATTATTATTTAATATGGGCAAACACTTAATATCGCTAGCGTTTATACTGACTTTCTTGATGAGTTGTCAGGAAGATGAAGAAGGAAATAAACCAGAAATAAATGTCAACTTGTCTGGTTATGTGCAGAAAGGCCCTTTTCTGAATGGTTCAACCGTTACGATTATTGAACTGGATGATGAGTTTAAGCCCAGTGGCCGAACCTTTAGTACAGAGATTCAGGACAATAGAGGCACGTTTGTGTTTGATGAGATCAGCTTGATTTCTCCTTATGTAGAGCTAACGGGAGAGGGCTTTTATTATAATGAAGTCAAAGCAGAAGAGTCATCCGCTCCTCTTACGCTTAAAGCAATTGTGAACATTAAAGACAAAACGGCTACTAATCTCAATATACTTCTTCATTTGCAGAGAGAAAGAGTAATTTATTTAATAGAACAGGGAGAGACTTTTGATGAAGCTAAAGCACAGGCTCAGCAAGAAGTAGTTAGAGTTTTTGGTATAGAAAAAAGTACCTTGGCTAGTGCTGAAACTATGGACATTTCCAAAGAAGGTGATGAACATGCTATCCTGTTAGCAATCTCTGCTACCTTGCAGGGACAAAACACCGTAGCAGAACTATCTGAATTATTAGCGAATATTAATAGCGATATAAGAGAAGATGGAACGTTAGATAATGAGACCATCAAAGAAAAAATTCGCGCTGGTGCCAGATTTGTTTCCCCTGCAAACATTAAAGAAAATTTAATTAAAAGATATAAAGAGGTAGGAACTGAAATAGCTTTGCCTGATTTTGAAAAATATCTGGACAGTGATGGGGATGGAATCATCAACTCAGAAGATGACGAAACGCCGGATGAATTTTCTTTTGCTCCTATCACTGAAGCCAAAATGGATACTTTTTATGTCTCGGAAACAATTACTTTACAGGGGCTCCCTAATCCTACAGAAAGTTGGCTGTACGCTGGAGGAGGGGATTATTCAGCTACATTGATTATCAATGGAGAAGAGTTAAGTGATAATAGTGCTTTATTATCCGATGGAGACGAAATAGCTATTAAACTACAAACTGGCTCTGATTTTTCTACTACCTATTCAGCTGAATTGATCATAGGAACATTCATTACCAACTGGACAGTAACTACTTTGTCCAATCCTTTTCAATTGACAGAGAATGATACTGGTAATGCGGAATATTATTTAAAAACTTTTGTCTCAAATAATAAGGTTTTTGCAGGCCTTGGGCTTGATATAGGATTTGCTTTCAGAAACGAATGGTACGCATATGATGCCGAAAACAATACGTGGACAGAAAAAGCTTCTTTTCCAGGTAATGCAGGAGTAAACATTACAATCTCATTAAATGATAAATTCTATGCCGGATTGGGTGAAAACGGAAAGGCAATCTGGCAGTATGACCCTGAAGTAGATTCGTGGACAGCTATCGCAGAATTTCCTGGTCAGGCTGATACATATTTTGCTTATTCAAGTGGCAGTAAAATGTATGCTGGGCTGGGAGATAATGGTAATGCGCTGTGGGCATATGATCCTGCTACCGACACTTGGTCTTCTATTGGCGATTTTCCAGTAGTAACATCAGATATTGAAACTTTTGTCATAGATGGTGAAACGTTTGCCTGGGTTTCCTTTCAGGAGTCAGGTAAAGCTGCTGAAATATGGCAGTTTAGTACAGCGAGCAAATCATGGCACACAGTTGGAAATGCAGAAGCATCAAACTTTCTTTTTGCCATGGATGGTAAAGGATATTTTGCTGAAGAAAACTCCTCTGAACTACTCAGCTTTTCCCCTGCCAGTGCTTCCTGGACAACCGTAAGCACCCTACCCAAAACTAATCCTAAATTTGGTTTCTCATTGAAAGGCGTAGGGTACTTATACTTTAATGATAATTTCAGAAATTCATTCTATGCCTATGACCCTAGCAATAATTCAATAACGCAGATCAAAGGGATTGAACAGGAGTCGCGTAGTTTCATTTTTGCAGTTACTGCTGATAATTACGCTATCTTAAACACAAGCGTTAGTACTGCTATGGGAAGTTCCTTTTATAGGTTTATGCCCTAGATCTATACCGTTTTAATAATAAATATTCTAAGCAATTTATATAAAGCTCCTATCCTCATCATTAGGAGCTTTTTTCATTTACCTCAAAAGATCAGCCTGCTGCACGCATCTTTTCTCCAGAACCTGTGGAATTCTACTTATTACACCACAACTAATCTTACCAGGCTTATTTAAATATTCAATTTTTTATTATAAATAATACATTTATAAGTATATTTACACAAAAAAGTAAATATTAACTTGTAATGAAAATATTTATAAACTACCCCTCACTATTCATTTTTTGCTTTTTTATGCTTTTGGCCTGCCGAGAAGATGATGAGTTCATTAATACACCACCCATTGCTACAGATTCTACCCTCACCATTGACCTTTCCGGTTATGTGCAAAAAGGACCATTCATCAATGGTACAGCTATTACCTTGTCAGAACTTAATGAAAACCTCCTGGCTACTGGTAAGAATTTTACCTCTCAAATCAATGACAATAAGGGCGCTTTCAATTTCAAAGAAGTACCACTTAACTCCCCTTTTGTACAGCTTCAGGCCAATGGTTTCTATTTTGATGAGGTAAAGGGAGAGAAATCTTCCGCACAGCTTACGCTTTTTGGACTTGCTCATGTTACTGATGCCACTTCAGTTAATGTCAACCTGCTTTCCTACCTTGAGTTTAGCAGAGTGGCCTACCTTATGCAGGAAGAAGAAAGTACTTTTGAAGAAGCGAAGCAGAAAGCACAAAGCGAAATTCTTACTGTTTTTGGTATAAAAGCTGACAGTATCGGTTATTCCGAAACACTGGACATTTCACATGATGGTGATGATAATGCAATTCTACTCGTCATTTCTGCCATACTACAGGCCGATAATTCAGTAGCAGAACTTTCTGAGCTTCTGGCCAACATCATCACTGACCTCAAAGAAGATGGGGTGGTCAATAGTGAAACAACCAAAACTAAGCTAAAAGAGCAGGCCATGTCACTCAATCTACCCCAGATCCGAACGCATCTGGAGAAGCGTTATACAGACATGGGCGTAGAGGCTACAATTCCTAACTTTGAACAGTATGTTGACAGCGATGGTGATGGCATCCTCAATAAAGATGAAGATGATACGCCTGAGAATTTCAACTTTTCCCTACAAAAAGACGTAGCTACCAAGGTAAATATTATTTCAAATGTAGTCACCCTAAGTGGGTTGAAAGAAGGGGGTACGGCTGATGCTATCGTGCAGCATGGACAAATTATTCTGAACGGAAAATTGATGGAAGACTCAGTCACACAGGTGAAAAATGGCGACCAACTCCAACTTCAGCTTACCTCCAGTGATGCTTATGCTGATACAGTAAGTACGAAAATTACGATTGGTACACTAGTCAAAAACTTCCAGGTCATTACCGATGACTATATCCCTGATGTTTTCAGCTTCACTGCCCAGAAAGATGTGGCGGTGGATTCATTTTATACTTCCAATACCATTACCGTAAGTGGAATTCCTTTCGCTACTCCTTTAAAAATTGAGGAAGGTACTATTATTAAAAATGGTGTAGAATTGGAAACTGATACTACTTCAGTTAAAAACGGAGATGAACTAGCTGTCAAATTGCTTTCCAGCACCGAATTTAAAGCCGCTACTTCTGCTCTAGTTGATATTAATGGAATAGCTGCCAGCTTCAGCATTACTACCGATGACTACTCTCCTGATCCTTTTAGCTTTACGCCGATTAAGAATGCCAAAATAAAGAGGAAGTATATCTCTGATACAATTACCATCACCGGACTGCCTCATCCTACTCCATCCGGCATAGCCTGGTTCAGCACCGATGATCATGAAACAGGTGCCATTTACGTAAATGGTGTAAATTACAGAAACAATGGCTTTAGCGTGAAAACCGGAGACAAAATCTGGATAGAAGTTACTGCTTCAGAAGAATTCTCTTCTACCCTTCCTTCCTCACTGGTCATCAATGACAAAGAAGCTTTTTTTACTGTAACTACAGAGCAAAACTCCTGGGTAGCTAAACTTTCATTGTCTGTGGGAGCATTTGACGGACGCCCTGCAGCATTCTCAATAGACAATAAAGTATACTTTGGTACCGGAAGTGCTGACAATGGGGTAACAAAAGCCTTTTATGAATATGATCCTGCAACTAATCAATTGATTCAAAGAGCTGATTATGGAGGGGGTGCGAGAGAAGAGGGAATCGGCTTTGCTATAGGTAATAAAGGATATATTGGGCTTGGGACAAATTCTACTTCAGGAAATGATCATGAATTTTACGGTTATGATCCCAATACTGACACTTGGACAAAACTAGCTGATTATCCAGGCAAAATAAGCTGGCTGTCCATTGGTTTTTCTATCAATAATAAAGGTTATGTAGGCTTAGGAGGAATCCAGAATGATTTTTGGGAATATGATCCGGAAACAGATACGTGGAAGCAACTCGCAAACTTACCTGCGGAGGGAAGATATGGAGCTATTGCATTCTCTATGAACGGTAAAGGTTATGTGGGTTTAGGAGCAGGTGATCATGCCAATTTAAGAGACTTATGGGAGTATGACCCTGCTATTAACTCTTGGAAACAACTCAGTGATTACCCTGGTCTTTTAGGTGGTGCGGTCGGCTTTAGTATAGGAAACTACGCATATATTGGTAACAATTATTATGTTGATCATACAGACAAAGTTCAATTCTATCAATATGACCCTATACTTGATTCTTGGAAGCAGATGGATATTGGAAATATGCTATTTTCTAATCCAATTGGTATCAGTACCTCCACAAAGGGTTACCATATAAGAAATATATATGATGGAGTTGCAGACGAAAGTCAAATATGGGAATTCACCCCACCTAAGGAGTAGGCTACATTGGTCTACTTCTGCCTGAAGAAAATGTTCAAAGGTACCCCTTCAAAGTTGAAGTGCCCTCTTAATTTATTTTCCAGGTAACGCCTGTAAGCTGCTTTTACGTATTTGGGGTGGTTACAGAAAAAGGCGAAAGAAGGCGTTCTGGTAGGCAATTGCGTGATATATTTGATTTTAATATGCTTACCTTTTACTGAGGGCGGTGGGTAATGCTCAATGTCTTTACCCAGCAGTTCATTCAGTTTGGAAGTGCTGATACGTCGCTGGCGGTTTTCATAAATCTCAGAAGCTTTTTCTATCGCCTGAAACACCCTTTGTTTAGTCGCCATAGAAGTAAAGACAATGGGGATATAGTTAAATTCGCCCAGGCGCTCTTCAATCTTCTTTTTGTATTCCAGTGCTGTTTTGGTATCCTTTTCTATCAAATCCCATTTATTGACCAATATCAGTATGCCTTTCCTATGCTTGTCGGCGAGTTGTACGATATTCATATCCTGTGCTTCCATGCCCCTTTGTGCATCCAGCATAATGATACAGATATCACTGTCTTCCAGCGCCTGCACAGAGCGAATGGTAGAGTAAAACTCTATATTATCAGATATCTTAGCTTTTTTGCGCAGCCCGGCAGTGTCTATCAGGATAAAATCCTTGCCGTACAGATTGTAGCGAGAGTGGAGTGCATCACGGGTTGTACCGGCAATATCAGTTACGATGCTACGCTCTTCACCCAAGAGCACATTCAGGAAAGAGGATTTCCCTACATTAGGTCGTCCCAAAATAGCCAGTCGGGGAATACCCGCTTCCGGGTCTTCATCATCGTCGGCAGGGAAGTGAGAAACAACTGCATCCAGCAAATCACCGGTACCTGAACCACTTGCTGATGAGATCGGGAAAACTTCTCCCAAACCTATGCCATAAAACTCAGACGCCATGAATGAACGCTCATGGTTATCGGCCTTGTTGGCTACGATATAAAGGGGCTTCTGTGTACCTCGCAGAATATTAGCGAAGCTTTCATCCAAATCTGTAATCCCGGTCTCACAGTCTACCATGAACAGGATCACAGTAGCCTCATTAATCGCCAGTTGAACCTGGGTACGGATGGCTTCCTCAAAAATATCATCAGAATTGGCTACATAGCCTCCTGTGTCAATGACAGTAAAATGCAGTCCGTTCCACTGTCCGTAACCATAATGGCGGTCACGGGTTACTCCGCTTACATCATCCATAATGGCCTTACGTTGCTCTATCAGACGATTAAACAACGTTGACTTCCCTACATTAGGCCTACCTACGATCGCTACTATATTTGACACTTTATTTTTGTATTATGGTTCTTGGTTCTGAGTGAAATGGTTCTCGGTTCTTAGTTTCGTGTGTTATAGTTCAAAAATGATGAAAGACAATAACCATAGTACCTAGAACCATAACACTATTTATCTATAGCCAAAATTATGAAGTTTCGGCTGCTTTTTACGCCAATCGGGAGAAACTTTCACAAACTGCTCCAGGTAAACCTGCTTGTCAAAGAATTTTTCCAGATCAGCCCGGGCTTCAATGCCCACTTTTTTAATGGCCTCTCCTCCTTTGCCAATTATTATTCCTTTCTGACTTTTGCGCTCCACAAAGATTTCAGAACGCATACGGATGATACTTTCATCTTCCTTAAACTCGGTAATCACTACCTCACAACTGTAGGGAACTTCTTTCTTGTAATTCTTAAAAATCTTTTCACGAATAATCTCAGCTGCAAAGAAACGCTCCGGCTTATCGGTAAGTTCATCTTTGGGAAAATAAGGGGGATGCTCAGGAAGTCGGCGCAAAATGGCTTCAAAAACCTCTGAAATATTTAGCCCTTCCAGTGCGGAAACCAGTATAGATTCTTGGGGCTCCAGGATTTCCTGCCAGTAAGCCATTTTATCCTCAGCCTGAGAGCCTTTGGCCAGGTCAATTTTATTCATCACCAAAATAACTGGGACCTCCGAATCCTTGAGTCTTTGTATATGCTCTTCTTCCTGGTATTTTTCGTAGAGATCGGTCACGAAAAGAATGATATCAGCATCCTCCAGGGCTACACTCACAAAGCGCATCATAGATTGATGTAGCTCATATTCCGGCTTTAGAATGCCCGGGGTATCGGAGTAGACCACCTGAAAATCATCACCGTTAATGATTCCCATAATGCGGTGGCGGGTGGTCTGAGCTTTGGAGGTGATGATAGAAAGCCGCTCCCCTACCAGTTGGTTCATCAGGGTTGACTTCCCCACATTAGGTTTCCCTACGATGCTCACAAATCCTGCTTTGTGTATTTTGGCTTCCATTTAGAAAATTTTTACAAAGATATTTGATTAAAAAATAAAAAGTACTACTTTTGTATCCTCTTAAGCGAAAAAGACGTTTAAAAATATACATCGCGGGGTGGAGCAGTTGGTAGCTCGTCGGGCTCATAACCCGAAGGTCACAGGTTCGAGTCCTGTCCCCGCTACTAATTAACCTCATAACAATCTGTTTATCAGAAAGTTGTGAGGTTTTCTCATTTCTAGGGGACACTATAGGGGACACTAAATTCATTTTAACAACTTATTATGATTACATGCATATAAATATAAAAGATCAAACAATATCTCAATTATTAGACAGGACTGACATAATTAAGTTGCCCAATAATCATACAACTGGATACTTCTGTTCAGGTTCGCTATATCTGATTACGTTTATACATGTGGATCAACATTTACTTGTAACTAGAATTCCTGATCTACCTAATTATGATGAAATTAGAAAGGATCACTCTTCAATCAATTGCAACAGTTACCCGTTCTTACTATTAAATCCAAATGAATCAGGGTATGAACGTGTATTGGAGGCTAATAATGATGAGGGATTGTTACTAAGATTAAATACGATTATTGCACCAAAATTAGGGGGTAACAATTTTGCTGTTAGATATAATTACTGAAAAGTCTACCTCTATGAGGAAACCATTTGTAGAATAAAATAAACTACATCCAAATTGAGGAAAGACAATGCCTTATCTATGGGAAACTATTAAAAGTATCATCTTATTAGGTCTATTTAAATGGAAGACGTCCATAAAAAGATAAGAAAGTACACCGCTGAAAATAATTTGGTAACAATGTTCTATTTCATGGCAACTAATGATTATCTAGGTTGTAGATGTTGTTTCTTAAATGCACTTCACCAATCAGGACTCGTCTTAGCAGAGCAGGCTATAGAAAAAATCTTAAAGGCACTTTATATTCAAATTGATCCACTAGTTGATTTTAAGAGAAAACATAGATTCCATGATATACCGGGCCTAATTAAAGCCATTGAGAGTAAAAGAGAATGTGATCTAATGCGTTTCAATGAATATGGTCAAAGACTTTCTGACCTTTATTCGGTAAATAGATATCCTGATGATCGTTATCCATTTAAAACAAATGAAAGGCTGAAAGGAGGCTGGGGTACGGGAATAGATGAGTTAGAGAAAATTGATGAATTCTTCTTCCATGTTATTAATCAGATGCCTATGCCAGATTATGTAAAATATACTAATGGCCCATTTGCCTATATTTATGCAGTACCTTTCGAATTATATCGAAAGTGGGTTATTACCAATAACAAACCCTATTCCAATGAAAAATTGTACTACGATAAGAAATTTGAGGAAACAGGTTGGAATAACAAATGATATTGATACCCCCTCGTGAGGAAGTTGTTCCGAGAACAAAGATACTCTCTTCCGATTGAGAAAACTTCAGTTTTATGCGATTTACACCCCCTACCCCCTTTTTATCTGCAATTCCTTTTTTAGGAGTCTAAAAACTCTTCTATTCCATGGATTCGGCGTTTTTATTAATTCCATGCATCCATATCAAAAGGTTTTCCCTCTCCAAATTCATCATACTTTGTTGCCTCCACTTTAGGCATGATGTAGGGCAACAACTTAATGATAAATGCCAACTTTGCAGATGGGTAATTTAAATCATTAATGTATTGAGGTATTTTTTCTACCTCCTCAAACAATACTGCACTTAAGGCCTCTCTCATTTCAATAGTGACCTTATTCTTTGCTCCTCTTGGTCGGCCTTTAGGATTGCCGGATTTACCTTTTTCAAATGCCATTGTTAACTACAATAATTTACAATCAATTAATTCTTACCTCATACTTAGTACCCTCCCAGAATTTAAGAAGTTCTTTATCCTTATCCGATAGTTTAAGACACTGGTTTACATCAAATAAAGTTGGCAACTCTTCACCTTTTAGAATTCTCCTCCGGAGGTTGTTTCTTGGGTTGCTATCCCTATTCCTAACCTTGTGAGCATATTCATAACTAGTGTTTTTTGCTGAAATAAATTTACTGTCTGCTCTCTGATTTGAAATGTCTTTACCGGTATAGCTACACACCCTTTTTTTTATGGTGTTCACTTCTGTAAACTTATAGTCTTTTAACCTACTATACGAGTGGTTAATATTACCCGACATTGATTTTTGTAAGTCGGTTAATTTGTCTAAAGTTTTGGGGTTAGTAAAAGTTAGTATTTGCCACTTTTGCCGGATAGCATTGGTTATCTGACCTTTCACCGGATTAACTACATACCGGCCTATTATTTCATCATATCTTTTCCGGTGGTACTGGTATTTTTTTGGACTCCGAAAATTCAACTCCTCCCAGTAATGAACATTAGTGTAATTGGCCAAATTCCGGCGCTCTACGGACTTCAAATCCTTTTTGGGTATTTGTGGCTCAATCAAGAGTATGTCACGAAATTTGGCCTCTAATAGCGCTCCTAACGCTGGTAAAATGTCAGGTTTTGTCAGGTCGTACAATGTAAAGATACCTATCTCATTCAATTCCTTCATTTTGATATACTTTAACTCGTACCGGAGTACCGGATAAGGTAAACCATATTGTTTGGCCTTGTTATAGATTTTGATACCATACCTTTGATGATAGCAATCTTTGCCTAATGATTTCCTATGAATGTTCCTCATTCTGGAAAATGGTTCTCCTTTGTGATGGATTAGAGTATTTATGAACTGATCCGGCCTTATCGGTAATTCAGTTAAATTTACCCCTATCTCTACATTTTGCAACCTGGCATGATGAGCATTAATGCCAAAGGAGTTCTTTAAAGTATCAATAACCTCTATTAACTCCCTGAAATAAAAGTCATCGTAATTGGCGTTATTGCGCCAAAACTTGTGGAGTGATCCGGTTATCTTTCCTACCCCATTTTCATATACTGTAAAATCTAGATTCTTATACTTTGCTTCTCTATATTTTATTTCGCCGGTTTTCTCTGATACTAGCAGGCTAAAGTCAAGTAACTTATTTGAAAGGAGTTCCTTGGCGGTCAACTGATCTATTCCTATCTTAACAAAGTCAATCATACCATTGATTGATTTTGAACCAAAGAAAAGAGGAGGCCATAAACCTCCTCCTTTCGCATAGGTTCTATTTAACAATTATTTTATAGCTCTGGATAAACTGTTCTACCCTTTTTGCTCTCACACTTTTGTAAGTAGGGTAAACGTTGAGGTTATAGTAAACCCTCAACTCTTGGTTATCCGGCGAAAACTGAAATAACAGCAGGTACTTTTTACCTTTATACAATTGGTCACCATAAAACCAATTTTCTGATATGGGACGTATGCCAGTAAAAAACTTCTTCCCATTCAAAGAGCCTGATATTACCATATCGGAACCAATCTTTTGCCTGTTGAATGTACGCTCTACCTTTAGACGAAAAGGCATCCGGTTAAAACCTACCGGCGCAAAGGATAAATTATAGCATCCGGATTCATGGTCTAATACATACCGGATAATTTCATGAGGGGGTAGGGTTATAGGTTCGCAAATCATGATCTACCCCCTCTCTTTTTTAAATTCGTACTGGTTAAGGCTCTCTCTATTGCCTCCTCAGAATAGAGTAACCTACCCCCTATCCGAGATCCTTCTATTTCGCCCTTTTTAGTGCGCTCGTTTAACGTGGGTAAGGAGATATGAAGTAAATCCGCAGTTTCTTTTCGGGTGCGGTACTTCTTTTCATTGGCCGGAGCTGGCCGGAGTTGTGCTAACTCTTCTTTGACTGTTTCGGAGATCAAAACCCGAAACTCATCTACTGGCATAGATAATAATACTACATCGGTCATAATGTAAAGATTTAATGATTATGACCGCAACTTAACCTAGTTGGTGATGGGGGTAGGGCTGGGGGTAACCCCCGATTTTACTTAAACTTCTTAATTCTTTCTATTTCGTCTAAATCTTGAATGATCTTCTCTGTTGAAAAACCAAACCGTTCAAATAAATCTTTAACAAATTCTAAGTCTTTTCCTTCATTTGAACTCTTAGCATTCAAAAAATCATTACCCAAACTCTTCTTTATGTTATCAGGACTTTTATTTAACAGGATTGCTAAAAACTCTCTTAATTGAGCAGAGGTTAACCCTAAATTCTTATGGAATAATTCTAGGTAGTAAAGAATTAATATTTGCTGGTTTCTTGTGGTTTCTTCTCCTTTCTTTGGTTTCTGTTTATCGATTTGCTGATAAAAAACTTCTGCTCTTTTATTGTCTATCCAATTCATTGTAGCTAGGTAATTCTCTCTTGAATTTCCATAAATCTCCCCTAAAAAATGTTTATTATGGGTTTCAAATGTGTCATATTCTTGGTACGGAAACGACACTAACAGATTTTTCAATAAATCAATAAACTCTATTTTTTCATTTTTGTATCTATCATAATGATAGTTAAGAAAACCTTGAACATCTTTAGTTTTAAGAACTTTTAATTTTTCCAAAAACTTAGCTTCTAAATTTACCTCAAAGATGTTTGATCCATTAATATGTTTAATGAATGGATTTGGAACAATCTCAAATTCATCACTTTTAGAATTTAATACACCTCTGATGTATTTTAATCTGGCCTCTGTATAGAAACGATACCCTAAATGAGGCCATAGTTCTGAGCAATCAGGATACTTTTTTGAGTATTCCTCTATTTCTTCAATAGCCCAAAAAGGTATTGAATCATAAATTTTAACATCAAAGTTTTTAATTTCATCTAGAGTAGGAAAGGTAAGACTTTTAGTCCTACCATTTAAGACGAAAATCTTTTTATAAAGTATTACATCAAAACCTTCAGGATTGATACATAGTAGGTGATAATAATAATTACCCACATCGTGCTCTATAGATTCACTGTTATCAATAATTTTATATTGAAAAAAGATTTTTTTTTCCATTGATCAAGTAATTGTAAAAAGTTTTAAATACCCACTTTCATAAATGACTTTCGCCGGATAATTGCCTACTCAATCCCTATCAACTCTCTCACACTATACACCTCATCAATTGCCAAAAAAGAGAGGTATTGGTTATCAATAATCTCAAAGTCGTTACGCTCCTCCGCAGTGAGTCGGGCAATTGGCTCAAACTTTTCTAAGGGTACTAATACCGTGCGTTCATTGCTCAGGTGCAAAAACATGAGATTATTTCCCATAAAATCTATTTTGCTAATACCTAAAGTTGTTGTTGTTGTATTCATAATCGTATGGCCTTTACTATCAGTTAGCTACCTTCATAAATGACTTTTCGCCGGATTGGTCACGTTTCCAAATCCTTTGGAATTCATTCTCTACTACCTTATCCGTGATTTTAATGTATTTCTTGAAAGTCTTGTAGCTCTTATGGCCGGTAACAGACATTACTAGCTCCGGCCTTACTCCGGCCTCTAATGATAACGTTACAAAGGTTCTACGGGCACAGTGGGTAGTAATGAACTCATACTTAGGTTTAGTGAATTCAATGCGTTTAGCGCCCTTATACCGGCTCACAGTGGTAGAATCATTTATACCGGCTAATTTGCTCAGTTCCTTAAGGTATAGGTTTGTTTTCTGGTTAGTAACTACCGGTAAAAAGTGAGGTTTTATGAGGTACTTGTTTATGATTTGTTGTGCCTCCTCCCTCAAAGGAATATTAACCGTATCTCTGGTTTTGTAGGTTTTGATTAACAGGCTATTTCCTTTGAAGTGTTCCGGCCTCAGTTGCTCCAAGTCAGAAAATCTTAATCCGGTGAAACACCCTAAACAAAATACATCTCTTACCCTCTCTAATCTGCTATTATCGGATAAGTCAAGTTCATAAAGTTTTGCAAGTTCCCGGGCTGATAAAACCACTATATCGGCATCCTCTTTTATTACTTTAAATTTCCTGTAATCAATCTTTTGATTGTACCCCCTATCAGTTGCCCAACTCATAAAGGTTTTAAAAGAGGAGACATACTTTCCGAAAGTGTTATTTACAAATTTCAGATCGTTGTAATAGTAGTCGGTCATTTTATCAAAGAACTTAATATCTATGTTCTCAAATTTGACCTTTACTTTTTTCCTCTTCTGAAAGTCTAGTAATTGCTGTTTTAGGGTTTGGTATTTCTGTATGGTGCGTTCGCTCCGGTGGGTACTGGTTACTGTCAGGAATTCCTCATAGACTCCGAAAAAATCTTCTTTCTTCTCCGGCTTCGCATCTTCAAAATGAATACTTGCCAATATTCTTTCTTTTACCCTTGCCAGATTAGGAGTAGTATCATTAGAACTTTCTTCTAACAGGAACTTGCCGGAGTTCTTTTCTAGGTTGTTCAGGAATACTTTTAGCTCCGGACTTTTAGCGTATGATTTCTTTGGCCGTTGTGACTTATGATCCCAGTATTTAGGGGGAATCTTTTGGCCGGTGTGAATTTTAACGGTTGACTTTTTGACGCGGAGGAATAGAAAAATTAAGGTTTCCTCCTCTTTGGGATTCTTGAGGTAGAAATTAATACTTGCCATTGATCTAAATTTTGAACCAAAGGCAATATAATAATTTGAGAATTAGGGGACACTATAGGGGACACTAAATCTTTATTTCCTTTGTCTTATTCTAATGTGGTTTAATCTCAATATTTCATAAGTAATTGATTTACAGTATATTTAAGTTAAATATGATTTTACTGAATTGTATAGGTTCTAGCGCTGTCCCCGCTACTCATTAACCTGAAGTCCACACTTCAGGTTTTTTTGTTTTAATTCCTTCTCAGATGCTCAAGTTACAATTTTTATAATAATTCATTTTCTGATTCCATTTTGCAGATTCAGACATTCTGTCCATCTTGTTTGCTGTTCATTTTGAGCTTGTAGTAATCACAGAGACATCATGCACTGGAATCATCTTTTTTCTCCTATACGGCTGGGCGTGGAAGACCGCCCTACTTATACGGATATGATCCGTAACCCTTATCAGCAGGATTATGATCGACTTATCTTTTCTTCTCCTTTCCGTCGCTTACAGAACAAAACGCAGGTCTTTCCGCTACCCGGCAGCGTATTTGTCCATAATCGCTTAACTCACAGTTTAGAAGTTGCTTGCGTAGGAAGGTCCCTAGGCAATATCATCGGACACCGCATAGCAGATGAACATCCTGATGAGACGCCTCAGTTTGCACACTTTTACCGCAATGAGATGGGCTCGGTGATCAGTGCTGCCTGCATTGCCCATGACATTGGCAACCCTCCTTTTGGACATTCAGGAGAGAAAGCGATTTCCACTTATTTTACCAATCTGGAGGGAGAAATCCGAAGTCTTTTGGAAGATAGTTTCAACTCCAGCCAATGGAATGATCTGACTAATTTTGAAGGAAATGCCAATGGTTTACGGTTGCTGACGCATCAGTTCAAAGAACGGAGTTACGGAGGACTGAGACTTACCTATACCACTTTGGCTGCCATGGTGAAATATCCCTGTGAGTCAGCGATTGGCCTGAACAAAAGCCGTAAGAGCCGGAGTAAATTTGGCTTCTTTCATTCAGAAATTGAGACTTTTAGTAAGATTGCTGCCGAACTGAAAATCAAAGCTACTTCTGATAATCCCAAAGCTTATGTACGCCACCCTTTTGTATATCTGGTAGAAGCTGCCGATGACATTTGCTATCAGGTGATTGATTGGGAGGATGCCCACCGACTAAAGATCATTAGTACCGAAGAAGCCCAAAATCAACTTTTACAGTTTTTTGCTGACTTAACTACTGATAAATATCAGCGCATTAAGAGCAATGCGCTTAAAATTCAGGACTTAAATGAAAGAATGGGCTACCTGAGAGCCGTAGCAATCAATAGTCTGGTAAATGAATGTGCGGATATTTTCTGGCAAAATCGGGACGCAATTCTGGAAGGCACCTATGAAAAAAGTTTACTGGATGAGCTATCCGGAAGTTTGGGCGAAGCTTTTCAGGCGCTGCAAAGTAAATCTATAGACCGCATCTATAATTATCGTCCGGTGGTAGAGATTGAACTGGCCGGTTATAAGATTCTGGGAGGCCTGCTGGAAGAGTTTGTCCCGGCAGTGTTGAATATGAAAGGCCATCAAAGTAAAAAATTACTCCGCTTACTACCCTTGCAATTTCAGCCTGAAGAAAATACCTGCCTGTACGAAAAAGTGCAGTCGGTCGTAGATTTTGTTTCGGGCATGACCGACCTCTATGCGGTTGACCTCTTCCGTCACATCAAAGGAATTTCTTTGCCGGAGTTGAGATAGGCTAAACATTCAGGCAGAAAGTATTCTTTAAGATGTATGCCTGAAAAAGAAGCTTTTGATATTGATCGGGCCGTAAGCCTTTTACAAAATGTAGTAGAAAGTTTTCCTAAAGCTGCTCTTTTTGACCTTTATGACCAGGGCTATACTTCTCTGTTTGAGCAATTGGTTGCATGTATGATTTCCATTCGCACTTATGATGAAGTTACCGTACCCACTTCTATACAACTTTTCAAAAAAGCCCGCACTCCCAAAGCAATGGTAAATCTATCAGTAGAAGAAATTGATACCGCCATTCAGGCTAGCACTTTTCATGAAGGTAAGGCCAAACAGATTCTTAACATTGCTAAAAAGATCACGGCAGAATATGAAGGTGAACTACTCTGTGATTTTAACACCTTGCTATCTTTCAGCGGAGTGGGTCCTAAGTGTGCAAATCTGGCACTAGGCATTGCCTGTCAGCAGATGCGCGTCGGTGTAGATATTCATGTGCACAGGGTAAGCAATCGTTGGGGTTATGTGCAAACCAAAACCCCTGAAAAAACCATGATGGCCCTTGAAGAAATACTGCCGGAACAATACCGGGTAGAAATTAACCGTTTGCTGGTTCCTTTTGGTAAACACGTTTGTAAGGGCACAGCTCCGTTGTGTTCTCGCTGCCCGCTGGAATCCATGTGCCAGCAAGTGGGAGTCGGTAGTCACCGCTAGACTAATTTGTTGAGCAGATCACCGACATATTGCAAATTTTCTCACCGCTTGATAAACTCCTGAAAGCGTTGTTTCAAGGCTTTGTAACGTAAAGAAAACTCTTCCATCTCCCCTTTCACAATATGGTGTTCTTCATCCGTAATCACATGATCTTTGGTACGGTTGGCAAGCTCCAGTTTGCGGTAGAGCCGTGCCTCGTGGGCATACACTTTGTGTCGGAAATCATCAATCTTAGCGAGAATTTCTATCCACTGGCTCTTAAAATACTGTGAATCGTCCTTAAGTTCACGATCTTCCAGGAGAGGAACTTTCTTAGCCAGCTGATGCTGAAAATACTTGATTTCATCCTGATAAAGATCAAACTCATTAAGCCAGTGGCGGTGCTCATTGTGCAGATGGACTAAATTTTTGTAAGCCATAATAATTTAGATATCATGTGGTTATCCAATATAATGAAAGCTAAAGGAAAAGTCAGGTTTATAAGTGTTTGGGTTCTTAGTTCTAAGTGTTATAGTGTTATGGTTCTCAGCTTCCTCGTATTGATATTGCAGTTGTAGAAGAGCAAAGGTATTTGTAATGCTTTACTTAATTCTTTTCTATAATGCTTGAACTATAACACCACGAACCATAACACTACAACATTATCAGACTGGGGAGGGCAAAAGCTGATTTTCTCTGAGCAAGGGTTTAAGCTTACGACGGAAATTTACCTGCTGTCCAGAGTTGGGGAATTCAATAATATCGTCATGGATTACATTGAAACCGCTGGCTCGCAGAGATTCGCCTATGGCCCGGTAAACCACTGCCGAAATCAGTACGATAGGAGTATTGGGACGCGCTACCTGTAATATTTCTTTCATCAAAATCGGCAGATTTTCGCGGTAAAGATTTGTCCTTGCAGCCGCTGTTTTTCCAGGCAGGGGCTTATCCACTGCACCGATGAGGTAATAGCCTTCTTCCTGCAAACGTTCCAAAAAATAAGTCTTTTCTCTTCTAATGGCTTTAACTGTTTCAAATGCTTCTACCTCTTCGGGGAACAGTACTTTTATCGTTTCCAGAAATAAGCTATCCCCTCTGCTTACATACTCATAATAGAAATAGCGATTTCGCTCTTCAGCAGGGGGAGCTTCAGTGATCAAAAGAAGCTTTATATTTGCAGGGCGATATTTCTCTCTGGCTTGCTGAAACGCACTGATATTCATATAGGATAGTGTTATGGTGTTATAGTTCTTTGTGTTTGGGGGTTATGATGGGAGAACGACCTTAATAGGATTTAGTTAATGTGAAAAAATAGATAAAATGGCTAAAGTAGAATATTTTGAAGACTTGAGATGCTGGCAGATGGCACGAACGCTAGTAAAAGAAGTTTATCAGTCCAGTTCATCCGGAGAGCTTAGCAGGGACTTTGGTGCCCGAGACCAAATCAGGCGGGCTTCTATTTCTGTAATGAACAACATTGCTGAAGGCTTTGCCCGCTATTCTAAAAAGGAATTCATTTTGTTTCTCAACTATGCCCAGAGTTCAGTTGCTGAAGTAAAAAGTATGCTTTATCTCTGTGAAGATCTGGCTTACATTGAGCAGGAGAAAATTCAAAAGCTACATACACAAACGGACAATACCAGAAAATCTATTTTGGCCCTGATCAAATATTTGTCAACGAGTGAAAAGAAATTCAGTGGTATGAGTGGTTCCAGAGTCAGAGAACCCAGGGAAAATTATCGCCTCAGTTCGGACTCTTATCAAATCCCGGAAGAGCACCTTCAAACTGAAACAAAAAAATCTTGAGTCATTATTGCAAGTAGCCAAAAACTATAACATTCAAACACAATCGTACCCGAACCTTTTTTCCTCACTTCCGGTATTACATATTATGAAACGCGTAGTAGTAGGTATGTCGGGCGGAGTTGACTCCAGTGTCGCCGCCTATTTATTGAAAGAACAAGGCTATGAAGTGATCGGCCTGTTCATGAAAAACTGGCATGACGACAGTGTAGTCATCAGTCGTGAGTGTCCCTGGCTGGAAGACAGCAATGATGCCCTTATTGTAGCACAAAAGCTGGATATTCCTTTCCAGACCATTGACCTTAGCAAGGAGTACAAAGAGCGCATCGTAGACTATATGTTCAATGAATATGAGCGGGGGCGTACACCCAATCCTGATGTACTCTGCAACCGGGAGATTAAATTTGATATCTTTCTAAAAACTGCGCTTAAGCTAGGAGCTGACTATGTAGCCACCGGACATTATTGTCGCAAAGCAGAAACTGTTCATGCTGATGGCAGCACTACTTTTCACCTTTTGGCAGGAAAAGATGGTAACAAAGATCAGAGCTACTTTCTCTGCCAGCTCAATCAGGAGCAATTGAGCAAAGCTATGTTTCCTATCGGTGAATTGCAGAAAGTTGAAGTGCGGCAAATTGCCCGTGAGCAGGACCTGGTTACTGCAGATAAGAAAGACTCTCAGGGACTTTGTTTTGTAGGTAAGGTAAGGCTTCCTGAATTTTTACAGCAAAAACTTCAGCCAAAACCCGGTAAGATCGTTGAAATTCCTGCTGAAGCGGCTGTATATGAGAGGTCTTTGGCGGTAGCCGGAACCTCGGACGCAGAGCCTGCAAGTCTGAATGACCTGAGTGCTGCCTACGAATATTCTGCAGATATGGGTAAAGAAGTAGGCTCACATAATGGAGCGCATTACTATACCATCGGACAGCGCAAAGGTCTGAATGTGGGAGGTACGCCCAAGCCTCTGTTTGTCATTGCTACAGACACAGATAAAAATATTGTCTACACCGGGCAGGGCGGTGATCATCCGGGACTGTATCGTCCTGCATTGTTCATCAGTCGGGCGGAGATGCATTGGGTAAGAGAAGATTTACAACTGAAAAATGGAGAATCTTCTTCATTTCAGGTACGCATACGTTATCGCCAACCTTTGGAAAAAGCTACTCTTTATCAGGAGCATGATGGCTTATACATAGTGTTTGAGCGCCCGCAGAAAAGTATAGCCAAAGGGCAATTTGCAGCCTGGTATCAGGATGACGAGCTTATAGGTTCGGGAGTGATCGCTTAACTCCCGATACCTTTTATCTCCCTGCAATACTGATTCATATACCATTTTCACACAGAAATACTTTTTACTGGCTTTAGACCAGCTTATGTGAATAATAGTACATTTCAAAGGGGCGTCTATATTTTTCCTCATAACCAAGCGGGGTAATTCTTGCTTATATTTAAGGAGCGACTTGACAATGTGAAAAGTTTCGCTTATTTAATGAGCAGTTTATGAAAGCAGTTATCCCGTTGATGCTCTTCTGCATCGTATTTACTTCAGCATATTCTCAGCCAGAATCCACTAATTCTGCTATATCCTCGGTAGAACACAATGGTTTTTCCTTTGCCCATTTTAATGCGCTGACAATTCCTAAAAAGACTTTTCATGCAGAAGACTGTATGCACTATCAGGAAGATTTACTGGAAGCTTACCAGCGTAATAAAGATTTCTCGGATCAAGCATTGTTACCCAGCCTGATCGCTCTGGCTTACTATCCTGAACTTAAAGACACCAAAATCCGCTTTGTTTATCTTGATACCAAAACTACCCTGGCAGCCCGTCCACGTTTCTGGAGCCTGTTTCGTGGCAGGGACAAACGCAGTTACAATATTTTTATTGATAAAAAAGTAAAGGAACGGGAAGGTGTACTTTTTGAAGATTTTCCATTTAATGCCCAATTAGGGGGAATCGGTCATGAGTATGCCCACATCATTGACTACTCCAAACGGAGTGGGTTGGATATTCTTTGGCTTGGTATCAAATACCTTTTCAGCAAAAAAGCCCGGGCTAAACTGGAACACAAAGTAGATAAAATCGCGATTGAAAGAGGCCTGGGCTGGCAGGCAATTGCCTGGGAGGAACATGTGTTGAAGAATTCTGAAGCTTCCAAAAAATATAAGACCTACAAGAAAAGCGTCTATCTAAGTGCGGAAGAAATCAAAGAACATATGCAAAACTGTTCTGTTTATGAAGAAGCGAGATAGGTTAGATTTTCTATCTTAGCTTGCTTTTAGTGCCAGCAATTTTGAAATTGTCAGTGACAACTATTTTTTCAACTTAAAGAAACCAAGTTTTGTCCGAATTAGTCAAACCAATTGCGGAGTGGTGTGCGGCAATCGTAGAAGTAATTGGTGTAGGTATACTCACTTTAACGGCTCTTTATATTTGTTTTTATAGCTTAATAAAAGTTTTAAGCAAGGACAAAACTGAAAATACTTTTCATAAAGCACGTCAACGACTTGGAAGAGGCATCCTCATGGGGCTTGAGCTTCTTGTTGCGGCCGATATCATCCACACTGTCGCTGTAGATTTATCATTCAGTACTGTAGGCGTACTGGCTGTTATTGTGCTTATTCGTACTTTTCTAAGTTTCACACTAGAACTGGAACTCACTGGTAAATGGCCCTGGCAAAACAATAGTGAAGAGAAGCAGAGTCAGAATACTTAAAATTGAATTTGCCAAACTCCAGGAAGCTACATTATTATTTAATTTCGTAAATATCAAAATCTTCGGATTTGCCGTATTTGATCAGGTCGTTCAGTGTGTAAATTTCCAGTGAAGTCAGGTCTTTGAGCTTGTAGTTATCTTCGCCTAACCACTCCATCACCTCAAACTCTGATTCTTCACCGTAGTTGGTCAAAAAGTATTTTTTACCTATCCTGATATTGTCAAAAGAAATGGGCATTCTTGCTTTAATGTTATATGTTGAAAAGTGTAACCAACAGCTATTTCAGGCTCCATATTTCTGCTGAATCAGCTTTTTGTACTGCTTAAAAATTTCGGTATTCACACGAGCATCCGTTACAATTTCTAATAGCTGAGTATGCGCTGACGAACGCTGATAAAAACCAGGCAACAACTCTTTTAGTTCGTGCATATCTGCTTCGCTTTTTAACTCAATGTGCTGATACTGCATACCAAAGTCTCGTGTTGTATTTTCAGCTTCCAGAGTTTGTCTGGTTTCAAAGTACTCTTCCAGTTCGGGCTGGCTTGCCGGACCGTCAATCATTCTGAAGATTCCTCCCGCATGATTATTCAGCAATATTACCCGCAAATTAGGCAGCTTATAGTTATGCCAGAAAGCATTACGATCATAGAAAAAGGCCAGATCTCCGGTAATTAATACAGTCAGGCGGTCAGAACTCAAGGCTGAACCCACCGCAGTGCTATTGCTTCCATCTATCCCGCTGGTACCCCGATTAGCAAAAACCTCCACCCCATCCTGTTTTTCGCCCAAACCCACAAGATTTGCATAACGCACCGCCATACTGTTGGCCAGGTGCAGATTACTTTGGTCAGGCAAATAGTGAAGTACTTCCTTCACTGCCTGGAACTCACCAGGTTGATTGGGCTCCTCTTTTTCAAACAGAGTATTAATATAATTTGCTGCTTTTTGCTCCTCTCTTTGCCAGACCTTTACTAAATCGCTTTGGGTAGAAAGTATTCCCTTTTGCTGTAGCATGTTTTGGAAAAACGCCAAAGGAGAAGCATGCACTACCTGAGTCAATGCCTGAAAAGTGTCGGCAGCACTGCCCGAAGGCTGTATATGCCAATGCTGAGCGGGGCGATATTTTCGTAGAAAGAGCTTCAGGTTTTTGGACATCACCGACAAGCCAAAAGTAATGAGCAGATCGGGCTGAAGCTGCTTTAACAAATCTTCATCTTTTTGTGCCAGTAGCACATCCGCATGTTTGACCGCTCCTGATAGAGCATGCATATTTGAGATCACATCTGCTATTACTGGGATTTGATGCTCTTTGCTTATTTTCTCAATAACCTTAATCAAATCAACTTCCATAGCACCTTGTCCACAAACGATCAGCTTCTTCTCTGCTGCATTCCACTGCTCCAGTAAAGTTGAAGCCTGCGCGTTTGGCAAACTATAGTTAGCAGGAATTTGCCGGATAACTTTCACATCCTGATCAAACTTGATTTCTTCACCACGCTGTGGGTAAAAAGGTTCTCTGATCGGCACATTGATATGTACTGGCCCCTGCGGATAAGCTATGCATAGATTATGTGCTTCAGAAACCATTCTGCTCGCATACCATTGATCTTCTTGGGTTTGTCCAATCGGAAACTCAAAACTGGCCTTGATGTGCCTTCCGTAAATTTCTCTTTGGCGGATTGTCTGTCCATCCAGTTGATCAATCCACTCCGGCGGGCGGTCTGCGGTAAGCAAAAGTAGAGAAATCTGCTGAAAAAAAGCTTCGGCTACTGCCGGAGCATAGTTGTAAGCCGCAGAGCCTGAAGTACATATTAATACCACCGGTTCGTGCAACTGGCGGGCTATGCCTAAAGCCACAAAAGCCGCAGAACGCTCATCACTGAGAGTATAGGTTTTGATCTGCGGATGGCGCACAAAGGCAATAGACAAAGCAGCACAGCGTGAGCCGGGGGAAAGCACTGCGTGTCTTACACCCAACTGGGCACATATTTGTGCGGCCTGAATAATTGACGGAAGTATCAAACTATGTACAACTTATTTATGCTTCAACTTGAAATGGCACAGCAAGTTTGCCAAACTTTCATGAATTCACAACAAGCTTTATCAAAGTAGGGACATAAAAAAAGGAGCCGAAGCTCCCTAATATCATTATATGCCTAGTTATAAGTATTGCAACACAATTTGACCTTCAACTTTTAACCTTAAGCAATCAAACTAGAGTGACTGGTTCTCAATAGAGGCCAGTTGTACCAACACTTCGTATTCCTCAGCCGTGATATCCTGATAGAAGAAGTGGATAGGATTTACCTTATCCCCATCTTTCAGAATTTCATAGTGCAGGTGAGGTGCAGTTGATGTACCTGTATTCCCTACATAACCAATGCACTGGCCACGCTCTACAGTTTGCCCAACTTTTACATTAAAGTCAGACATATGAGCGTATTTGGTGATATAGCCAAAGCCATGCTCTATTTCCACCTGTTTTCCGTATCCGGTGAATGAGCTTTTTACTGTAACCACTTTACCAGCACCCGTAGCATAGATAGGTGTACCCTGCGGAGCAGAAAAGTCAATGCCAGGGTGCATCATTTTCACTTTATAAATAGGGTGCATACGCATACCAAAACCGGAAGCCAACCTTCTAAGCTCTTTGTTAGATACTGGCTGAATGGCAGGAATTGCTGCCAGCATCTCCGTTTTATCTTCCGCCATACCCAGCAAGTCATCATAAGATTTGGTCTGGATATACAGCTGACGCTTAAGCTTATCTACTTTTTCTTTGGTATTGAGGATAAGTTCTTCTCTTTCCAAACCATCTTCCAGTAATTCTTTATAGCGTTCTACTCCTCCTACTCCCGCATTTCTTACTGACAAAGGAATAGGCTCAGCTTCAAATATGGTACGATAAACATGATTATCTCTATCCTGCAAAGATGTCAACATATCGTTGGCACGCTCCATGTCTTTGCTCAGCATATCATAATAAAACTGTAACTCTTCGTTTTCCTTTTTGAGCCTGGCTGCTTTTGGTGATTCAAAATAGGTGTCAAAAACTATAATTAGGCATATTCCTGCTACCAACACTAGTGATATGAACCCTAATACATTTAAAAAGACATCCCATTTACTCACCCGGATGCGTTCGTATTTGCAGGTTTCGGTATCGTAATAATATTTTATCTTAGACATTGTTAATGCTGGTTTCTAATCTTTAATTTTGTCCCTTTAAGCATTTGAAAATCAAGGTATCAGTTATAGATGCATGAAAGAGTGAGTTATAAATGTGGTAATATCCTAAATTTACACTATTTCATATTATGCGTTTGCGCTGAAAAATTACGTGTACAATGAATTCTCAGGAAATAAGAACAACATTCATACAATTTTTTGAAAGTAAGAAACATCAGTTTGTACCATCTGCCCCTATCGTAACAAAAAACGACCCAACTCTTATGTTTACGAATGCGGGTATGAACCAGTTTAAAGACTACTTTTTAGGGAATAAACCCGCACCTTACAGTCGAGTTGCAAACAGTCAAAAGTGCCTAAGAGTTTCCGGCAAGCATAATGACTTAGAAGAGGTAGGCATAGATACTTACCATCATACGATGTTTGAGATGTTGGGAAACTGGTCTTTCGGAGACTATTTTAAAAAAGAAGCCATTGCTTGGGGTTGGGAACTACTGACAGAAGTATATAAACTCCCCAAAGATCGTTTATATGTCACTGTTTTTGGTGGAGATGAAGGCGATAACTTACCTGTTGACCAGGAAGCTTTTGACCATTGGAAGGAGATTATTGATGAAAATCGCATCCTTTACGGCAACAAAAAGGACAATTTCTGGGAGATGGGCGATACCGGTCCCTGTGGCCCCTGCTCAGAAATTCATATTGACCTTCGCCCTCAGGAAGAGGTAGATCAAAAACCCGGAAAAGAGTTAGTCAACCAGGATCATCCGCTGGTAGTGGAGATATGGAACCTGGTATTTATGCAGTTTAACCGTCAGGCTTCGGGTGAACTTAAACCCCTACCTGCTAAACATGTAGATACCGGAATGGGCTTTGAACGTCTGGCTATGGCCATACAAAAAACAGCTTCCACCTACGATACTGACGTTTTCACCCCGCTCATTAAGCAGGTATCTGCTTGGGCTGGCGTAAAGTATGGTGAAAAGAAAGAAACGGATATTGCCCTTAGAGTCATTGTAGACCATATCCGTGCGATCTCCTTTGCCATTGCCGACGGACAATTGCCTTCCAATAACAAAGCAGGTTATGTGATTCGCCGCATTTTGCGTAGAGCAGTGAGGTATGGCTATACATTTCTGAATTTCAAAGAGCCTTTCCTCTACCGTATAGTTCCTCAGCTTTCTCAGCAGTTCGTAGATATATTTCCCGAACTGCCAGCACAAAATGACTTCGTGGCTAAGGTAATACAGGAAGAAGAGGCTTCTTTCTTGCGCACATTAGAAATAGGCTTGCGTAAGCTGGACCAGATCAAGCAAGAGTATAACGAACAGAAAGTTATTCCAGGAGCTGTAGCTTTTGAACTGTACGATACTTATGGGTTTCCGCTGGACCTCACCGCTTTGATTGCCAGAGAAAGTGGTCTTTCAGTGGATGAAAAAGGTTTTCAGCAGGAAATGGCGAAGCAAAAAGAACGCTCCAAAGGAGCCGCTACGGTAGACACCGGAGATTGGGTCAGCCTGTTGGATGAAGATAATATTGAGTTTATAGGCTATGACAGCCTTATTACTGAAGCTCAGATCGTCCGTTACCGACAGCTTAAAGAAAAGAACAAAACTTATTATCAACTCGTCCTGAACCGTACGCCTTTCTACCCCGAAGGCGGTGGACAGGTAGGAGATACAGGTTTTATTGAGGCAGAGGGTAAGAAAACTCACATCATTGATACCAAGAAGGAGAACGACCTCATTATTCACTATACCAAAGAACTTCCTGAGGATGTTCACGCTACTTTTAGCTGTGTAGTGAATGCGGACAAGCGCCTGCTGACCATGAATAACCATAGTGCTACCCACCTGCTGCATGCTGCGCTCAAACAAGTTCTGGGAGAGCATGTGCAGCAGAAAGGTTCGTTGGTCAATGATCACTTACTAAGATTTGACTTCTCACACTTTGCCAAGATGAGTGAGGAGGAAATCAGAAAGGTAGAGCATATTGTAAATCAGAAGATTCGTGCAAATATTGCTTTGGAAGAAATGCGCAATATCCCTATGGCAGAAGCCAAAGCGATGGGAGCCACTGCCCTATTTGGGGAGAAATATGGTGATTTTGTACGCGTGATCGCTTTTGACAGAAATTACTCGCTGGAGCTTTGCGGAGGAACCCACGTGACCTCTACCGGTAATATTGGCTTATTCAAGATCGTTTCCGAAAGTTCTATCTCTGCCGGAGTTAGAAGGATTGAAGCCATCTCAGCTGATGCTGCTGAAGCTTATGTTTATGAGCAGGAAGATTTGATGAGAGAAATCAAAGAAACACTCAAGAACCCTGCTGATCTCAAAAAAGCTATTGAAACTTTGGTAAGCGAGCGTAATCAACTTCAGAAAGAGATAGAAAGCCTACAACAGAAAGAGGCTCTAAATGCTAAAGATAGTATTATCAATAAGGCCTATCAGGTGGGCGATGTGAAAGTAATTGTAGACAAGGTGTCTTTGCCTAGTGCCGATATGCTTAAGAAGCTGACTTTTGATATCAAAAACCAACTGGATAACCTGATTTTGGTATTAGCTGCTGATATTGATGGAAAGCCTCAAATTGCTATGGCTGTTGACGAACCTCTTATCAAAGCCCACGAGCTACATGCTGGTAATATGGTACGAGAGTTGGCCAAGAATATCAAAGGTGGTGGAGGTGGACAGCCTTTCTTTGCTACAGCCGGAGGAAAAGATATAAGCGGCTTAGATAATGTGCTGACAGAAGCAAAGAAGATGATTGAGGAAAAATTCAATAAGTACTGAGAAAGATTGATTGGTAAGTCAGAGAAGTAAGTACTTTACTGGCTTGCCAGTCATTTTTAGGTAGGTATAGGAAAGTAGAATAAGTCTAATTGACTATTTTATTCTTCATTAAAATCAATCTTATCTACCATATAGGCTCCTCCTATCTGCTTGATCAGCATAAAGACTCTGAACTCGCCGCGATCATAAGTATAGGTGCCCACAGTATATTTTAATCCTTCTTTTGAAGAACCCTGATGCACATAACGAAAACCTTGAGGGGGGTATTTATTGAAAAAATCTTTGAGTACAAATTCGGCCTGATTGCGGCTATAGCTTGCCTTCTCTCCGTTTACGCTAATCTCAACAGTATTATTGAGATACTTGCTCAATTCTCTTGAGCTTCCTGTTTTTAAAGCATCTCTTACGTTATTGATCACCTCATTCTGTGCATTAGAAAAAGCACTTCCCAGCATCAACCAGCAAATCAAAGTGATCGCAAACGCTCTAATGATCTTTACATTCATAAACTAACTGCAAAATTTACAGTTTTGATTACCAAAACTGTGCCAACGACCGGACTCTTAGAAAGATTCAAATCTATCATCTATAAAACTTACTTAATCTCTCTATAGCTCAACAGAATTCCTTTATAATACATAATTACACTGTAGCAATTTATTATGCAAAAAGGATCAGTAATATTAATTTACTGTTGAAAAAGTAAATACAGGTTACTATTGCATAGTAATTTAGCAATATATAAAAAAAATATTCACTTATTTTTTAGAATTCTTCAAATTATAGCTTTCCTACCTTTAACTTCCATTATACCCTCTTTCACCGTTATATTGGTAGTTTTCTTTCAAGCTGTATCTTTGAAAGTATTGTATCCCCATTTGACGTTTATTCATTTGCTTAAAACATGAGTGCTGGCAACGCTATCCGAAAAGTTGGGCTAAAAAAAATAAAGTTAGGCCGTATCACTCTTGGTTTGTCTTTACTATTATTTAGTGTAGTCGTAGGAATGATAGGCTTCATTACGCTTGAGAAATATTCAATGCTGGAAGCCTTCTATATGGCCATTATCACCTTATCTACTGTAGGCTTCACTGAAGTCCAGACCCTCTCAGATAATGGGCGCCTATTTACCAGCTTTTACATCATATTCAACCTGGGAATATTTGCTTATGCCATCAGTATCATCACTACCTATATTGTAGAAGGTGAGTTCAAAGAAATTTATCATCAATACATGATTAGTAAACGGGTTCAACGTATGCAGAATCATATTATCGTTTGTGGATTTGGCCGAAATGGGACCAAAACCTGTGCTGAGCTGTTGAAAAGTCAACGTCCATTTATCCTTATAGAGCAGAATGTAGATTTGGCGGACCATTTCCCTTCCGATAGCAATTTTGAGTATATCATCGGAGATGCTACCAGTGACGAAACGCTGCTCACCGCCGGAATAGAGCGGGCAGAGGCGATCATCACTACCTTACCTCGCGATGCTGACAATGTATTTATCACATTAACAGCAAGGGAACTCAATCCTAAGGTAAGAATCATTTCGCGCGCTACTGAAGAAAGTGCTTCCAAGAAGCTGTACCGGGCCGGTGCCAATCAGGTAGTGATGCCCGATGCCATAGGAGGCATACATATGGCCCAGTTGATCACTAAGCCAGAGGTAATTGAATTTTTAAATCTACTCACTGGAGTGAGTAGTGAACATCTGAAGTTAGAAGACTTTTCTTACAATGAACTTAAGGATGAATTTAAAGACAAAACTATCATGGACCTTGACATTCGTAGAAGAACGGGAGCCACTGTCATTGGCTTCAAAAGTAAACGCCACGGCTTCACCATTACACCTCCCGGTGATCTGAAAGTAAGCGAAGGAGACACCATGATTATCATTGGCAATGCACAAAGCATTGCTGCTTTTAAAAAGACTTACGGCTGATCTTTGAACAACATATCACTGTAGAATATTTTCATTGCCAACAAAGAAGGTTTTAGACTGTTTATCTATTACCACCTTATGCACCTTTCTAAGCACAACTTTCAAATATATAGTATCTTGAAACAAGTACCTCCCCTATAAACAATACAGTATATTTTGCCTGTCTTTGGAGTAGGACTTTTTCTACCTGCTCAGTATTTTCACAGCGTATTTTGATTTTCAAATTAATAAAGCTCCAAATAATTAGAGGGTGCCCCGAAACTACATGTTCTGCTTTTAGCAGACTAACAGTCTCTTCTACAATATTGTAAGTGTTTGTTATTCTGACATAGCGAGTTGGGTCCTGAGCTTTTGAATTGCAGGTAAATCAAGTAGATTTGTAATACTTCAAAAATGCCCTTATGACAAGCGAGGAAGCGAAAAAAAAGATTGAAGAACTTACTGAAAAAGTTAACTATTATAACCAAAAGTACTATCAGGAAAGCATTTCCGAAATTTCAGACTATGAGTTTGACCAGTTGCTGGAAGAACTGATTTCTCTGGAAAATGACTTTCCTCAGTTTCGCTACCCTGACTCTCCTTCTCAGCGCGTAGGCGGTACCATTACTAAGGAGTTTGAAACGGTAGTACACGACTACCCTATGCTCTCCCTGGGGAATACATATAGCCAGGAAGAACTAAGCGAGTTTGACAAACGAGTAGCCAAGGGTCTCAATAATCAGCCTTATGAGTACTTTTGCGAACTCAAATTTGATGGCGTAGCCATAAGCCTGCTTTACGAAAATGGGTATCTGGTGCGAGCTGCTACCCGGGGCGACGGTACCCGGGGTGATGATATCACCTACAATGCGAAAACTATCCGTACCATTCCTCTCAAAATACAGGCAGAAAATCTACCTACTCGTTTTGAAGTCCGTGGAGAAGCTTTTATGCCTCGCACTGTATTTAATAAGCTGAACAGAATCAGGGAAGAAGAAGGTGAAATGCTCATGGCTAATCCCAGAAATGCGGCTTCAGGTAGTCTTAAAATGCAGGATTCTGCACTGGTAGCCCAACGCCAGCTGGACTGCTACCTTTATGCACTGGTAGGCGATGACTTACCCGTTTCTACCCATGCCGAGGCTATTCAAACTTTAGAAACATGGAATTTCCATATCTCCGATACTTATCGGCGCTGCGAAAACATAGATGAGGTTTTCAAATACATTAATGAGTGGGAGAAGAAAAGACTGGAGCTACCTGTAGATACAGATGGTATTGTGATTAAGGTAAACAGTCATGATCAACAAAGAGTATTGGGTAGTACCGCAAAAAGCCCCCGCTGGGCCATTGCATATAAGTATAAGGCACAGAGCGCTTCTACCAAACTCTTGGATATTGATTATCAGGTAGGCCGTACCGGAGCTATTACTCCGGTTGCCCATCTTTCTCCAGTAAAATTAGCTGGGACCACCGTAAAAAGAGCTTCTCTTCACAATGCTAACGAAATCGCCCGCCTGGATCTAAGGATAGGGGATACGGTATTTGTAGAAAAAGGCGGTGAAATCATTCCTAAAGTAACCGGTGTAGACGTAGGCAAACGTCCTCCCCACAGTCAGGCTGTAAAATATATAGATCACTGTCCGGCATGCGATACCCCTCTGATACGGAAAGAGGGAGAGGCGCAACATTTTTGCCCCAATATCAAAGGGTGCCCCCCCCAGATTAAGGGAAGGGTGGAACATTTTATCCAGCGCAAGGCCATGGATATTGACAGCATGGGGAAAGAAACTGTTGCTTTGCTTTACGAAAAAGGGCTCCTTCATACCCCGGCCGACCTGTATAAGTTAACCTACGAAGACATCTTTATGCTGGAAGGTTTCAAAGATCTTTCTACCCAAAATCTGCTGAAAGGTATAGAGGAGTCTAAAAAAGTCCCTTTCGAGAATGTTCTTTTTGCATTGGGTATCCGTTATGTAGGTAAGACAGTAGCCGAAAAGCTAGCCCGTCACTTCGGAAATATCACAAATCTGGAGAATGCCAGTTTTGATGAATTAGTGAATGTACCGGAAATAGGTGAGAGAATTGCCCAAAGCATTATTGACTTTTTTGAAGATCAGGATAATCGCGATATTGTAGACGAGTTAAAGGAAGCTGGTTTACAGTTTGAGATTGTAGAAGAAGAAGAGCTGAGAGAAAGCACTACTTTGGAAGGAAAGTCATTTGTAGTATCCGGTGTGTTTCAGTCTTTCAGCAGAGAAGAAATTAAAGAAAAGGTAAGAATCAACGGCGGACAAATTGTATCAGCGGTTTCTGGTAAAGTAGATTATTTATTGGCAGGGGAAAATATGGGGCCTGCCAAACGTAAAAAGGCAGAAAATTTGAACATTTCAATTATTTCTGAACAAGATTTCTTAAATATGCTAAACACCCAAAAAATGTAGTGTGCTATGTTCATGTTCATCACCAGAAAAATCATCAAATTTCAACTTCCTGGGCTACTCAAAAAGTCACAGGTGAAGCACAAAACTGTTAACTATGACAAAGCTCAGAGGGTGGGCATCCTGGTTACTTTTCATGATCATGAGAAGCAACATACTATAGATGAGTTCATTGATCATTTGGTTGCTGACAAAAAAGAAGTGCAGGTACTCTGCTATGATAAGCGTCGGGCTCGCAACAAGATTTTTGGTTACTTACAATTTACTGACAAGAATATTTCTTTGGTGGGCAAATTTAAAGATGAACATGTCATAGACTTTATCAACAATGATTTTGACTACTTATTTCATCTTGACCTGGAATCTAATGAGGTTTTGGACAAAATTTTGGCTTTAAGCCAGGCTAAATGTCGCATAGGAAATGACATGGAAGAACATCGTGCTTTTTATGAGCTAATGATCAAATCTGACACCTTGACCCAACTTTGTAATCTTATGCAGCATTATGTCAAAATTGTAAATGTGAATGAAGAACAGGTCTAAAGCTAATAGGCAACTTCCCTAAAGCTCAGGAAATTAACATAATCACTAACATTTTTTGCTACCAATCGAAGTGCAAACTGTATTAATAAAAATAAAAAAGGCAGCTCAAATTTGAACTGCCTTATGTCTTTAAAATCAGTAATATCGATTTTAAGCTTTGTTTTTAATATCCTGAACTTCGATTCTGATCTCTTGCGCCAAATTTTTCAGCTCCTGCATACCCTTTCTTACACGGGTACCAGCGGCTTGATTTTCTTTGTCGTAAAATTTCTCGAAGTCTCCTTCTAGGGACATTACTAAATCTCTAAGTTGATCAAATCTTTTCATAGTTAAGTCTGGTTGTATGAAAAATGTTGTTTAGGCGGCAATATAGCTAATATGCTATACAATGAGCAAAAAAATTTGCCAATAATTAAGATTTATTGGAAAGCTGCCGCTAGCTCACCTTTTTTGTAAACGCCGGATTCCAGTTTATGTTTTACCGCCTCAAACGCTTTTATCGTTTCTTCCACGTCTTCCAATGTATGTGCGGAAGTAGGAATCAGGCGTAGCATAATTACATCCTTAGGCACTACCGGATAAATTACGGCAGAGCAGAAAATAGCAAAATTTTCTCTCAGGTCATACGCCAAAGCCGCAGCCTCCCCTACACCCCCAGTCAAGATCACAGGCGTAACCGGACTTTGTGTGGTACCAATATTGAACCCACGCTCCTTAAGACCATTTTGTAATGCATTAACAACTTTCCAGAGATTTTCACGAAGTTCCGGCATGTTCTTGAGCATTTCAAGACGCTTGAGGCCTCCTTCAACCAGTACCATGGGCAGTGACTTGGCAAAAATCTGAGAACGGGTATTGTAGCGTAGGTAACGAATTACCTGCTCATCGCCAGCTACAAAAGCACCGATGCTAGCCATAGCTTTGGCGAAGGTAGAGAAGTATAAATCTATACCATCCTGAACACCTTGCTCTTCTCCGGCACCTGACCCATTAGGACCCATAGTACCAAATCCGTGAGCATCATCTACCAACAGGCGGAACTCATATTTCTCTTTTAAGGCAACAATCTCTTTCAGTGCACCCATGTTACCTGACATACCGAAGACACCTTCAGTAATTACCAAGATACCTCCTCCGGTTTCTTTGGCTAGCTTAGTAGCGCGAGCCAGCTGTTTTTCAAGGTTTTTGATATCATTGTTAGGGTATACGAACCGCTTACCCATATGCAACCTCACTCCGTCAATAATACAGGCATGAGACTCGGCATCATATACAATAATGTCTTTACGGTCTACCAGAGCATCTATAATGGATAAGATTCCCTGATATCCATAATTGAGCAACATAGCACTTTCTTTCTTCACAAAAGCTGCCAGATTCCTCTCTAACTCATCATGTTTTTCCGTATTTCCCGACATGATTCTGGCACCCATCGGGTAAGCCATGCCCCACTTTTCAGCGGCTTCTCTGTCGACTTTTCTAACTTCAGGGTGGTTGGCAAGTCCTAAGTAACTATTAAGACTCCAGGTCAAGACTTCGCGACCTCTGAATTTCATGCGGGGCGCAATGTCTCCCTCTAATTTGGGAAACATAAAATAGCCATCTTCTACCCCTGCATGTCTGCCCAAAGGCCCCATGTCAACCGTAAATTTCTTGAATAAATCCACGTTTGCTCAGTTATGTGTAAACAAAATTTTACTAGATTATCGGGCAAAGTTAACATTATAAAATTCCTCCACAATGGTTCATATCATTAATTTTGCGCTTTCACTTAGCTAATTTTAAATGAAAAGCATCATTTATTAGAAATATGTCAATAATTTATTAGAATACTCCTTTTTTCTATGTCCAAAATCAAAAAAATTCTCGTAGCCAACCGGGGTGAGATCGCTTTAAGAATTATGCGCACCGCACGTGAAGAAGGTATACCTACGGTAGCTATTTTTAGCGAAGCTGATCAACTATCTCCCCATGTGCTTTATGCTGATGAAGCTGTTTGTGTAGGCCCTCCCCAGTCTTCACAATCCTATCTTAAAATAGATAACATCATTGAAGCCTGTAAACAAACCGGAGCAAATGCAGTCCACCCTGGCTATGGCTTCCTCTCAGAGAACGCTGCTTTCGCTCAGCGTGTAGCGGATGAAGGGCTGATCTTTGTAGGCCCTTCTCCTCAAGCCATTGAAACGATGGGCAGCAAACTCGCCGCCAAAGCAGCAGTCAAAAAGTATGGGGTTCCTCTTGTGCCGGGCACTGAAAAACCCGTGACTGATATTACAGAAGCAAAAGCTGCCGCTAAAGAAATAGGCTACCCAATCCTGATCAAGGCGAGTGCAGGAGGCGGTGGCAAAGGAATGCGCATCGTTGAGGAAGAAAAAGACTTTGAGGAGCAAATGGAGAGAGCGGTCAGCGAAGCTACCTCCGCTTTTGGAGATGGATCAGTGTTTATTGAGAAATTTATTGTTGGCCCAAAACATATTGAAATCCAGGTACTTGGTGACGAGCACGGAAACATCATTCACCTTTTTGAACGAGAGTGCTCCATCCAGCGACGCTACCAGAAAGTGATTGAAGAAGCTCCTTCTCCAATCATGACAGAAAGTGTGCGACAGGCGATGGGCGAAGCCGCGATAGGCGTAGCCAAAGCCTGTAATTATGTAGGGGCCGGTACCGTAGAATTTGTCATGGGGCAAGACATGCAGTTTTATTTTCTGGAGATGAATACTCGCCTGCAGGTTGAGCATCCGGTCACCGAAATGATTAGCGGAATTGACCTTGTCAAACAACAATTGCTCATCGCACAGGGTGAAGCTATTTCTTTCCGGCAAGAGGATTTGACTATTAATGGTCACGCTCTTGAAGTAAGGGTATATGCAGAAGATCCTGCCAATAATTTTCTGCCAGATACAGGTAAGTTACAGACCTATCGTCGTCCCCAGGGGCCAGGTATTCGCGTAGATGATGGTTTTGAAGAAGGTATGCAAATCCCCGTATACTATGACCCCATGATCGCCAAACTCATCGTACATGCCGAAGATCGTGAAACGGCTATCAGCAGGATGCTGCGGGCAATTCATGAGTATGAGATAACCGGTGTGGAAACTACACTGGATTTTTGCCGCTTTGTGATGCAGCATGAGGCATTTACCTCAGGACGTTTTGACACTAAATTTGTAGATCAGCATTTTGATGCAGCACTACTTGCTGAACAGAAAAAGGATGAAGAGTTAGAACGAATAGCAGCTTTTGTAGCCTCACACCTCTTTCAGCAAAAAGATAACAAGCCAGTTAATACAGCAGCTACTACCTCAAGCGGCAGCAGCCAGCGGAGTTGGAAACAAAGAAGGTTCTCCTAAACCTTTTTTGTTCTCTTTTGTAATTCACTAATATGGCAGTAATTCGTCCGTTTAAAGCATGGAGATATAATGATGAGCTGACTCAAAATATTGGAGATCAACTTTCACCCCCCTTTGATGTAGTATCTCCCAAACAACGAGCATCGCTCTATCAAAACCCGCTCAACAGTATCCACCTTTCCGTACCTTCAGGAAATCATCCGGCGCAGCAGGCAGCCGAAACTTTGGAAAAATGGAAGCGGGAAGGAACTATCAGGCAAGACGAAATTCCCGGTATTTATGTTTACTACCAATATTTCCGCCTGCCCGGTGATCCGAATGAGTACTGCCGAAAAGGTTTTATTTGCATGATTGAGGCTTCATTCTGGGAAGAAAATGTAGTTTTGCGTCATGAGGATACCATACCCAGTTCTGTAAATGACAGGATACAACTACTGGAAGCTACTCAGCTCAATGCCAGCCCAACCCATGGTTTGTACACCGACCCAGAACATCACTTGGAAACACTCATGGATCTGAGCATGGAAAATGTATTATACGAAGCAGAAGATTTTCAGGGAGTACGGGATGTTCTTAGCGTCATACGGAAAGAGGACAAAATTCAGCACTTCTTGTCACTACTCGCTGAAAAACAAATTATCCTTGCCGATGGGCATCATCGCTACGAAAGTTCATTAGTATATCGGAGAAAAATGATGCAAAATAACCCTCATCATCATGGAAAGGAAGGTTATAATTTTCATCTGATGTACCTCACCAATACTGAATCCGAAGACATAAAAGTACTTCCTACCCATCGCCTGGTAAAAAACACACATGCTATTGATACAGATACATTGTTGAAAAAGAGTGCTCAATATTTTGAACTTAAACCTCAGGAAAATAACTGTGATATCCCTGAAGTGATCGCCGGTAAATCCTGGACTTTTGGCTTGCTTCTCAGGGATTCCTGCTATAAGCTAAAGCTCAAGCCTGAAGTGCATCAGGAGTTAAACTTACCTATCAGCGAAGCTTTGAAGAAGCTTGATATAGTGGTATTACATTATTTCTTTCTGGAAAGAGTATTAGGAATTGTCTGGCAGGAGCAACGAAGTTCAGAGCAAATTGCGTACGAACGGAGTTTTGCCAGTTGCTTGTATCAGGTAACTACTACCCATGAAGCACAAATGGCAATCATCACCAATGGAGTAAGCATAAACCAAATTAAGGAAATCTGTTACGGAGGTCATTTGCTTCCTCAAAAATCTACTTACTTTTATCCCAAAGTAATTTGTGGTTTTTTATTTGGCTCTATCCATGAAAATGAATTTTAACCTCATTTTGGCATCAAACTCTCCCCGTAGACAACAGCTACTTAGCGAACTGGGACTTAAATTTCAAATACGAACGCTGGAAGTAGAGGAAAGTTATCCCGATGATCTTAACGTAGAAAAAGTGGCTGAATACCTGGCAATTAAAAAAGGCAGGGCGTATCAGAAAACCATGGAAAAAGATGAAATTATCATTACCGCTGATACTACTGTGGTGATAGATGAATCGGTGGTGAATAAGCCCGCAGATTTTCAGGAAGCCTTTCAGATGCTAACACAGCTTTCTGGAAATACTCATCAGGTGATTACCGGAGTATGTCTTACGCTGGCTGAACAGCAACAGAGTTTTCGTGATGTTACCCGCGTAACCTTCAGAAAGCTGGAAGATGACGAAATTAATTACTATATCAACCAGTACCATCCATTGGACAAAGCAGGTGGATATGCTATTCAGGAATGGATAGGCATGGTTGGCATCACACATATTGAAGGCTCTTACTTCAACGTAGTGGGCCTTCCGGTAGAAAAACTTTATGGTAAACTAAGAAACTTCCACCAGCTCACGCTTTAATCGCTAGTTGTTATGGAACTTGTAGGCTCTTTTCGGCTTAAAATCCTTAACGTACTTGTCAAAATTATCCACAGCTTTAAGCCAACCGTCATGGTAGCTACGATATACTGTGCCTTTATCTTTATAAATGGAGGCTACTGTCTTCTCGGTTTTCATGATACTAAAGTTTAGAGTTCAAGCTACCTTGTTAGCAAATATGAAAATGCTAACGATATTTTAAAAAAATTACTTATAATGCAACGTAAACAACAAAACATTGTTGTTATCATAATAATATGATGAAAAAATATTTTGTTGTACTCTAATCATACCGACCGCCAAATCTTCAAAATTGACTCAGCTTAGTAGATTATAAGAAAAAATCATACCATTTATTACGCATGTAGAATCCCTGCACAAAAAAAATTTTATTGTGAGATTCGCACCAGCATGACTGATGTCTTCACACGCCAGTGAAAGGAAGACTGACAGGAAATCAATAAGAAGTATTAAGGCCTCTTTGGATGATTAAGCTTCAGGGAAAAGCCTTTTTTTATTCATAAGCCAGTAGTCAGCAAACTGTATCAAGCCGAGCATTACCAAAGAAAATAGTATTATCCATCGTGCTTCACTTAGCCAGTTAAATATCATAATCGCAGCAGGCAACTGATAGATGAAAAGCGATACTGCACAGATACACAAAGTGAAAAGTATACTTAAGCCTACCATGAGCCAATAACGTCTTACCTGTTTTTTGACACTAAACTGCACTGCTTTTTGCGTAACTTTTTCTGCAAAGTTGAGCGGTAAACTTTCCTCCGGTGCCTGCGCCAATGTGTCAAAAAGCAATTGATAGGTTTTATAATCATCCGAAGCCGCAGCAGATGGATCTTGCATATTAGACTCTATCAGCTCCTGTATTTCTTTATCGCTTAACTTTTTCATAAGAGTTCTTCTTTTTTAAAAACCTTCTCAAGTTTTTCTTTAAGTATCTTCCGTGCCCTAAAAATATAGTTTTTTACAGTACCTTCCGGCATTTCACTAATTTCGCCAATCTCGGCATACGACATTTCCTCCAAATGGTAAAGTGTCAGTACAGTACGGTATTGCAAGGGCAACTGCCGGATCAACTCATGTATGTATTGATGAATGTGTTGTCTGTCTATACGCTGTTCAGCATTGAGTTGTATATCTTCCAAACTAAACGAAACCTCTTCCAGGTCTGTTTCCGCATATCTTTTTTGCTTTCTCAGATGGTTAATTGTCGTTCTGTATGCAATACTTGCTATCCAGGTTGAGAGTTGTGACTGAAACTTGAACTTTGATAAGTTCCGAAATACTTTCAGAAAAATCTCCTGACATAAATCTTCTCTTTCTTCCCGCCTGTCTATTAACCGGTTGACCATATGGAATACCAGTTTCTCATGCGCTTTTACAAGCTCACGAAAAGCACCCTGGTCTCCTTCCAATACATGCTTGACTATTGTATGATCATCCTTCATTGCCGCATTAGACAATAACTATTGATAAAGGTTGCAATTTTTTTTTCAGATTTCCTGCAACATAATTTTTGGAGCGCTGTCTAATGCGGCAGAAACAACAAAATCATATTAACTATGGAATTCATTGGACCCGCAATTATTATTGGAACTATCTTTTTTGGTATTGTAAGTATTATCAAAGCTTTCAGTGAGCATTTTCTAAGAAGGAAAATGATTGATAATAATAACCTGGATGAAAAAACTGTAAATGCGCTTAAATTGGAGAGTAATCCTCATACCGCCTTAAAATGGGGGATGGTAGCTTTTTTTGGAGGTATCGGCCTTATTCTCTTAGAGTTCATCCCTCACGCTTATGACTCTCCTCTGCCCTTTGGCATTGAAGCTGTTATGATCTCTTTAGGTTTTCTGGTTTACTATTTTATGGTAAAAAAACAATCTAACCTGATTTAATTTCAAAAGCTGCCATCATGACGTACATGTATGGCAGCTTTAATCGCTTTAAAATTTTCTTCTTAAAGCTTGCATGTAAAATATAAAACCCACTACTTTGTATTACATTGTACCTAACATTAGTTAGTACTGTGCGTAAATTTTAACTATTGGAGCAACTATTTATTTAAAAATCGCATCCTGTAGTTAAGAATATCAACTTTTTAAAGACCTATGCTATGAAAAAGCCTGCAATAGTAAACATACAGATTCAGCCCAAAGGAAAAATATCAAAACTATGCCTGGAGAGAGGGATGCGTTATTTGCAGGATGTAATTACTTATCTGCGAGATTTACCATACGGTCGTATCTCGGATAAAAGAAAACCTGAACTGGTACTGCACGAAGGTCGTGGAACCTGTACTGCCAAGCATGCCCTGTTGGTACAACTGGCTTTTGAAAATAACATCAAAGGAATGCGCTTGGCGCTTTGCACCTATAATATGACAGAAACTTCCCACCCTGAAGTAAAGTCTGTGTTGAATTACTATGGTTTGACTTCCATTCCTGAAGCTCGTTGTTTTATACAGATTAATAACTCCATCTATAACCTGGTAGGCAAGCGAAATGCTTTTCACCCGGAAATCATTACAGAAATTGAAATAGCCCCGGTCCAGATCGCTACCTTTAAGAAAAGATACCATAAAAACTATATTGAAAACTGGCTACAGATAGAAAGAATGCATAAGCGTTGGAGTCCCGATCAGATTTGGAGCATCCGGGAAGAGTGCATTGATGCAGCGGAAGAGAACTGGGAGAGTTGTCCGCAGCTGCTCTGCTGCGCATAAAGACCCTCTTCAACAAAAGCCTGTCAAAATAACTCAAAATACTGACATCACGGCAGCATGTAACATCTAAAGCTAAAAAAATGGTTTTGGCATCCCTTTTGTTCTGTTGATCATCCGATTGAAGCATGGAGGAGGGGAACACCAATCCAAAGCCAGCCTACGGTAGGTAGGCATACTGCTTAAGAAAGTAGTATCATAGATTCCACAGCCTTGACTTCTTTTTGAACACGAGAGTCAAGGCTTTTTTTATGCCCCTCCTGCTGATCAATGCTCCAATACAATCTTGGAAAGCTTCGCTCTGTTCAGAGGTTTGGTGATGTACTCGTATATGCAACTGAAGCTCAGAGCACGTTCTTTATCCGCTTCGCTGATTGAACTGCTTAACATATATACCCGGGTGTCACCATGATTTTTCCAGAACTGGTACTCGTATCTTTCCAAAAACTCATATCCATCCATCTCAGGCATATTGATATCTATAAAAATCAGATCCGGATACATTCCTTTTTCCTCAGCATCCTGCAAATATTCTAGTGCCGACCACCCTCCATCCTTAATTTCATACTCATGTATGAAATCAGTCCGGCTCAGGATTGCATCCACTGTGAAATTATTTATTTCGTCGTCATCAATAACCAGCACTCGTGTCATAAAAAGTTTGAATAGATAGTAATATTATTACCTGAAGATTCTATTTCTGTTAAAAGTCTACAAAAAAAGCGAGTATTTTCTCAAATTAAATATAATATATCCAGAAATCAATATATCTAAGCATATTAAAAAGTCACAAAACACATCATATTTTTTAAAACTTTTCTGAAGCTTATCTTTTTGTGCTTTAGTTTTTTCAACATTAATGTGTGAATGACTAAAATAAGCAGCCCTATGAAGCCTGAGAATGAAGTATATTTCTGTAGCAAAATAGAGGCTACTTTGTCTGAATAATTTATTTTCTATAATCTTGTAATTACTGTCAATAGTGAACACACCTAATCTTATGAGAAAAAATATCATCTGGAAGCTATGCCTGCTCATTGGCCTAATGAGTGCATGCTCCTCTAACAATGAAACTACTACTACTATGGAGGCAACACTTTTATTTGAAAACACCGCCTTACTGGGAGAAGGTCCGATCTGGAACCACGAAACCCAACAGCTTTATTGGATAGACATAGAAAAACGCCAACTTCACCTGTATACTCCTGAAACCAATGAAGATAATTTTTTTTCAACCGGGGAACGTGTGGGGACAGTAGTACCTATTGAAAGTGGAGGGGCATTGGTCGCTTTGGAAAATGGTATCCATAGCATGGATCTCCAGGACGGTGAACTCACTTTCATCGCCAATCCATTGGAAGATAGCATTCGTTTCAATGATGGTAAGTGTGACCCCCTGGGTCGGTTATGGGTAGGCTCTATGCATCTTCAGGGTAAAAAGGGTGCTGCTTCTCTTTATATGATGGACCAGAACCAGGAGATCACCCAAAAACTGGATAGTGTAACCATTTCCAATGGAATCATCTGGTCGCTGGACAACTCCACCATGTATTATATTGACACCCCTACCCGACAGGTAAAAGCATTTGACTATGATATTGAAAGCGGAGAAATTTCTTCCCCCCGGGTGGTGATCAACGTACCGCAGGAAAACGGAGCACCTGATGGTATGACCATTGATGAGGAAGGTATGCTTTGGATTGGTCACTGGGGAGGCGGCATGGTAGGTAGGTACAATCCGGAAACAGGTAAGATGGTACAAAAAATTGAGGTACCTGCGCTGAATGTAACCGCCTGTGCCTTTGGAGGAGAAAATTTAGACAAACTATACATCACAACTGCCACTATTGGCATGAGCGAAGAACAAATGGAGGAATACCCTCAGGCAGGAGGCTTATTTGTCGCCGAACCCGGCGTCAAAGGTGTGCCTGCAGATTTCTATCGTGGATTATAATAATGAACCAACATGAGAAAAATATTTTTGACAGCCCTGCTGCTCAGCGGGCTCGCTCTGCAAGTAGTTTTTGCCCAAACGGAGATTGCGCTTGAAAATGAGTTTGCCGATGATTTCTATCCGGTGTGGCAACGTGCCGGTGAGTATCTTCTGGAAGTAGCGGAAGCTATGCCTGCCGAGCTTTATGATTATCAGCCCACTGAAGAGATTTTTACTTTCTCAGAACAACTGATGCATACTGCCGCTAACATTTATTTTCTGAATGCTACTTATATCTCAGATGAAGAAATGGAAGACTTTGACCTGGAAGCGGATGGAAAGACTAAAGAAGAAATCATAGCTTTGTTGAGAGAAGCTATCGCTACAGTAGATGCTTCCTATCAGGAATTAGCGGCAGATGAAGAAAATGAGACGGTCAACCTATTTAACCGAATTGAAACCAATAAGAAAAGAGTGCTCATGCTTATGCGCGACCATATGACGCATCATCGTGGACAGTTAGTAATTTACCTGCGCATGAATGGTATTGAACCACCAGCTTATGTAGGCTGGTAAATTTGTAATGCTCAGAGTTCTCTGTGAGTAACTCTGAGCAGGTAAAGAACTGGCAGATTTTAGAAATCTGCCAGTTCTATTGCCCATGGCCTGTGTCTCCACAGGTCCCCACTAGAGAACTTTGAAGCGTTATAAATGCTCAGTGTTCTTACGGGAAATTTTAAGCATATAAGATCTGCCAGACCTGCTTACTTATCTGACGCCAGGTCTCCTCTGCTCTTTACCTAAGACCGTAAATCTTCGTTCCAGTTTTTCTCCCTGCTCGTCAATCAGCGTTATGGTATGTTCTCCCGGCTCAGGACTGAGGCCCATCTGATGCTGATCCTGCGTCTTACCCAGATATTCTCCATCCAGGTGCCAGTAAATGCTGGCTTTGGGATCACGGTGGGCAGCATCAAAAATGGATTTCCCCCTCTTGCCATCCAGCTCTTTGGGTACATATATCTGCGCATTATCATAGGGGTAAATCAGTTGCAAAGCCAGATGCTGGTTCAAAGGCTGGCAATCTGCTCGGAAAGGAGGTAACTTACGATAAGCAGGATGGTGGCGGCGGTAATACCACTCTTGCACCGCGGGTAAGACAAACCAGCTTTGGTGCTGCATCTCTCCTACTACCGCGCATTCGCTATGCACCTGGTACTGCCCTTCACTATCCAGGTGCACCATTTGATGATAATTACAAACCGCGGACTTTAAGCCTGCCCGAGGAACATCCATACGTACGGTATCCTTACAATGTCTGGCAGCACGATAACCGCTTTGCTTACTGATCAAGGCACTCGCCATATCGCTTCCCGGATAGTCAAACCAGTCGGATTCGGGCAGAAGCTCTGCGATGTCAAACAAGATGGGTGCCGCTGCCGTGAGGCCGGTAAGTCCCGGGCGACCTTCACCATCAGCATTGCCTACCCAGACACCTACCACATAACGGGAACTCAAACCTATCGCCCAGGCATCACGGAAACCAAAGGAGGTTCCGGTCTTCCAGGCCAGTTGGGTAGAAGAATCAAAATACTCCCAACCACTCTGGTTATTGGGCCTTCTTACCTTGGCCATCGCTTCCAGTGTATACCACATAGCGCCTGCATCCAGTAGTCCATGCTCCTGCCTTTGTACTTCTTCCTCTCTTTCTTCGCTGAGCTGATAAGTAGGCGCATGATAATCTGCTACTGCATACCGCTTAGGCTCAGGATATTTGAAGTAATGATTCATGGAGCGGGCCAGGCTGGCATACATCCCACTCAGATCCCAGAGGGTTGCTTCTGCTCCTCCCAATATCAGGCTTAAGCCATAATAGCCGGGAGCTTGTGTCAAGGTCGTCATGCCCATACGCCGGAGTTGAAAGTGGAATTTCTCAATGCCATAATCCCTCAGCATATGCACCGCCGGTATGTTGAGCGAACGTGCCAATGCCTCATCAGCAGCAACTGCTCCATCATAAGTTTCATCAAAGTTTTTGGGCGCAAAGCCATCAATATAGGTAGGCACATCGGGCACAAGGGCATAGGGCAACAGGCTACCTTCATGCAGCATGGCCGCGTATAAAAAGGGTTTGAGAATACTGCCGGTACTGCGTTGGGCGGTAACAATATCTACCGAAGCACTATGCTCACTTCCATTTTCCGGACGGGTATTGCCAACATAAGCGATGGCCTCTCCACTTTCCACATCCAGCACTACTGCGGCAGCATTGTAGATACCGTTTCCTTTCAGTTTCTGATGATGCTGCGCGATGATCTGACTGACCTGCTGCTGCAATGGGGGCGAAATACTGGAACGCACTCGTTTACCTTCCTGCCCCTCCTGCCTGATGCGGGTCAGCAGATGGGGAGCCAGGGTGGGCAAGGCATTGGGTCTGCCCGGCAGAGGTTCACGCTTGGCCAGCACAGTGCTCATTGAATCTATTACATCTTTAGCATAAAGCTTATCCAACAGGCGGTTGCGCTTGCGCATCAGTTCGGGAGAGTTTTTACCCGGATACACCAGTGAAGGACTATTGGGCAGCACGGCCAGGGTAGCCGTCTCCCCCCAGGACAGTTGCTCCGACTGCCGCCCGTAATAGCGCCAGGCTGCGGCTTCCAGCCCTACGATATTACCGCCGAAGGGAGCATGAGCAGCATAGAGCGCCAGTATTTCTTCTTTGGAATAGGCCAGTTCCAGGCGGGAAGCCAGGATGATCTCTTTGAGCTTCTCCCATACCGTTCTGGCCTGTCCGTTGCGCGACAAGCGGATCACCTGCATCGTAAGGGTACTGCCTCCACTTACCACACGTCCCGCTTCTATGTTTTGCTTAGTAGCTCGCAATAAAGAAAAGGGATTAAAGCCGGGATGAGATTCAAAATAATCATCCTCAAATGCAATGATGGCTGCTTTGAACTTATGAGACACACTATCGGACAGGGGAAAGCGCCATTGTCCGTCGGAAGCAATGGCTGCACCCAGCAGTTGCCCGTTCCTGCCTTCCAGCACCGTAGAGTATACCGGCCTGAAAAGCGGATCAGGCAGTGCCCAATAATAACCTAAAGCGGCTATCAGGAGTACAATTAAGCCAGATACTTTTAACCTTTGTTTAGACATGTATATTCCCTGTTCCCATCTTTATTATTAAACAGAATGCCCGGCAAGCTATTATGTATTTTAGGATTTAAAACATTCCTGCTTATTTTTCATACTTAGCTGTAAGCACGGTACGCGATTTAGCTGTAAGGACCTTTTGTATAAATTGTTGTCAACACTTCTCTAACGTTAAATTGAGCAATACCATAATATGTATACTTGTATTTTTAACCTAAAACCTGCAACCTTTAACTTTTAACCAGACCCTGAGACAAGCTCAGGATAAACCTTTAACCCTATAAGCACTTATAAGCCTGATGCAAACTTAGCTTATGCATAAAGAAAAAGAAATACAGGATACTACTGCACAGGATCAGCAGAAAGAAGAGATCATCCGTAAGCTTAAGGAAACGGATAATCCTCTGGTGTTTCGCCGTGTCAAAGCGGTGCTGGAAGAACTAGATACCCTTGACCGCATCCATCATGTGCCTGCCATACAGGAGCTCATAGAAGAAGAACGGAATGAAGATTATGAAATCCGTACCCGTCAGCACTTCAGGCGGGACACTACACTAAAGCGATATGATGCGCGTTCGGCACAGCCGATGTTCTACCTGGGTATACTAAGCCTGGTACTCATCGGCGGCCTGGTCACTGCTTTTACAGAGGAAGAACTCTCTCCTATTTTCCTTTCACTTCTACCCTGGCTCAGCGGCCTTTGCGGCTTGGTGTACCTGCTGTTTGCCTTAGATCTTGCGCTGCTTTTCTATAAAAGACAACAAAATAAAGAAAGGATGAACCCTAGGGAAAAAAAAAGGCGGCTGCTCACCCTGCTTTTTCCTCCCCTGCGCATCGGTTCGCGCGATATTACCAGCGGCAGCCATATCTGGATTCCCGTTTGGCACTGGTGCAAGGTAAACGAAGGCTTATTTACCGAACTCAAAAGACGTTTTGTACTGCCCATGATCGGCATTGCTTTACTGATTGTACCGGTACTCATCATTGAATGGAAATTTCTGGGAGAGATAAAGGAAGAGATGCCCAATCTCAAGATTGACCTCATCCTGGATTCTGTACAAACCTTTATCTGGTGTGCTTTTACCTTTGAGTTTCTTCTGATGATTTCTATCAGCAACCGTAAGATGCACTATGTGAAGAAGAACTGGATTGACCTGCTGATTATCCTCCTGCCTTTTGTGTCCTTTCTGCGTACGCTACGCATCTCCCAGATTGCCCGACTTAAGTACGCTACCCGTTCTTTCAAACTCCGAGGGGTGATCACCAAAGCCCGGCAGGGATTGATCTTCGTGGATTTTCTGCAAAGAATCCTCCGACTGAGGCCGGAGACCGAGCTTAAACGGCTGTACCGCACTTTACGGGAAAACCAACGCGACCGTGAAGCCCTGCAGGAAAAGCTGGTAAATGTTGTGAAACTGATGGAAAAGAACAAGCAGAGAGCGCAAGAGGAAGAAAAGGACTGATTCGCTTTTTTTTAGCACATTATTACAATGCTTAATAGGCCTCCCCTGAAGAATTCTTTTATCGATAATCTGCGCTACATAATGCGTTAACATTCAAACGCTACTTTTGACATACTTTCATCAGCCTATTAGAATTATCTAAAATGCTATAGCAAAGGCAATCTTCTCTGAGGATTGCTTTTATTTTTTGATAACGCTAAGGAAACAATGCGTTAACAATCCTTGTATAGCTTTGTCCTCTCATATGATTTATGTGAAAGTATAAAGGCAGGTGCACACATGTACCTGTTTTTTTATGGCTTTCCTTAAAAATGAAAGGAAAATAAGCCAGTCTTCCCGCAGTGGCTCTTCAAGGGTGCTGAGTTACTTTAGGTTAATGCTTGTGATATGCTCTTGAATTGTCAAATTACAGATTACAATTGATTGAATTCACTAATATTCACTCATCATTATTCATCGATCATTAATCTTCACTGAAGAGAGCGCACCCGGATACCGAAGGCTTCCAGTTTCTGAGGAGAGTCTTTCAGGGCCAGTCGTGCTGTGGCATGGAATTCCTTAACCCAGTTTTTCAGCAGCTTCGCCGCCTCGTTCTTACGTTCGGTACAGCTTTCTGCCTGCCCTTTTTTCAGCATACGGTCATCGCGTAGCGCCAGGATAGCTTCTACGGATGCCTGGGCCTGTTGCAATTCTCCCTCGCTCACCCCGTAACTGACCATCTGTTCGGTATAGGCCATCACCTGGGCATAAAAAGCTTCGGCCTGGGCTACCCACGTCCAGCGAACGCTGGAAATCCTGCTGATGTCTAAGGCATTCAGCGTTTCGGGCTGGTGGCGAAAAGCAAAGCGGGCAGTGGCCACATGTTCCATAAATACAGGGCGAAGTACCCCAAGCTCCTGCGTAATACGGTTGGCAATATTCCAACGCTCATCGTAGCAGCTTTTCTTACTGTCTTGCAACGCTTTCACCAGGCTATGCAGATTTTCTCCTTCCTGCATCCGGTTAGCGTTAAAATTAAAGCGTGCCATCAGCCGGGCAAACTCCGGATCTTTAGCGGTATTATTGATGATCAGGCGGCCTGCCATCAGAATGTCGTTGACTGAAACCAGTTTCATATTGTTATTATTTTGGGTACTACCCTTTTGCCCGGGCAGGGGCAAAAAAGCAGATAAAGTAAAAGAGAAATAAAATGGCTTACCTGCCTTATTCCGGGGAGATCATACAGAAGTAATATCCGCTGCACTGACGTCAAATCACTGGTAATCAGCGCACAGCGTGGGGGCATATAGCATACTTTGCGGTGAAGTATCCCAAGTATCTCGCATATCACTTACATTTGAGTGTAAATCGTCAGGATATCTTACATAGGGGTGATGATTCGCGTATAAATTGTCAGTAAAACACCATCTCTGGGCCATGATTTACGAGTGAAATGCGTATCAGAGGCGACATCTTGTCATGTTTTTATGATGTATCATGAGTCCAATACCCTGTTACAGGTATGATTCAGTATAGAAACAACAGGGTGAGGTGGTATTAGCGGGAGAGTTCAGATGAGAAATGCATCAGGGAAAGGGATTCTGCTCTGCTGTTCCGGCTCAACCTTCAATACGTATTGCCAAAGCTAGATAAGCATTGACCAAGAGGTAAATTCAAAAAGTATAGTTTTCATACATTATCTCATAAAGGTTGTGGAACACCCTATATTAGTAGTGACATATTGTAGATCAAGCCAATATGTTGCTGTTAGAGGTTGGTTGTGTGTTATTACATCAGACATTAGCAAAGCGTGTATTTGAAAAAGCATGAGTGTATTTACTTTTCATCTTACAAAAACAACTGTCAAATCTGCTATTAAGGCTCTCTGGGCCCCTCCTGAAGCAGGAAAAGTACCTGGCTTGATTCATACTGAATGTATGACAGCTATGACTTTAGGCTCTCCAATTTTTTCACCTTCACGAATACTACTTCGTCAGATAGCAGTATTCGCACAATGGGAAGATGAAGCAGCTATTGATAATTTTCTGGAAACAAACAAGTTTGGAAAAACACTAGCAAAAGGGTGGCATACCCGTTTAATATATTTGCGAAAATGGGGCCATATAAATGAATTTGAGATCCCAAGCAAAAGTAAGATCATAGATGAACCCGATAAACCTGTGATTGCTGTTACTCTTGCTCGTATGAAACTTTTACAAGTACCTAGATTTATACATTGGGGAAGGCCTGTTGAAAAACTAGTTCGTGATCATCCTGGTACTTCTTTATCATTGGCAGCAATTAGGCTTCCACGAACCGTTTCAACTTTTTCAGTTTGGAGGTCTCAGCAGGAGATGGTTGATATGGTTCATGGACATAGTTCTGTTCCTCAACCTAAACGTCATACAAAAGCAATGAAAGAGAGAGAAAGGAAGGATTTCCACTTTCAGTTTACAACGCTACGCTTTAAACCAATTGCAGAATTCGGAGAATGGGAAGGACGCACCAATATTATTCCAAACCTTATAACAACCAATCAAAATGAGGCTAGCTTACCATAAGCAGAAATTTCAAGATTGGTTTACTCAACAATGGGCAATATTATGGGGCAAACGCATTGATCCCAAAGCTGTACCTTGGCTGATGGGAGCCTTTGGGGAGGTTGGCTCAGCATCCAATGCTTTTATTCAGCAGTTAGCGAAACATGAAAACCTCATAATAGAAAGAAATGCCAAATCACAAGGCCTTATACCCGCAATAGATCAACTAAAATTATCTGAGGAAGAATTAGCTCTTCTTTTGCCTGAGGTCACAGAATTCTACCAAAAAACTTCCAATTATAATTTAACAATCTCTGTAAAATGGAATCCTATATTTAAGCTTTTCGGAAGTCTTGTTAATACTTTATTCAGCAACCGCATTGAACAACTAAATATACCAACCAAAAACTTGAAAAGTTCAGAACAAATCAGAAGTGAAATAATAACACTCTCCGACCCTGAATCCAGAGAGATTAAATATAAGGTTTGGTATCGCACCTTCAAATCAACTGGGCAAGTACTGTATTCTGGAGTATACACTACTTGTAAGTTACCATCTGGCAAAACTTGTATTAAAGCAGTGTTTCCATTACCAAAAGGAAATGCTACAGTCATAATGTCGCCAAGTGTAGGGCCTAATGGAGAACTTCGTCTGAATTCATCAGGCAAAAAGTTTGGTGACCCAGGGTTTTACTTCTTACTCAATGATTCAAAAGGAGACTTTTGGTGTCAATACATTCGCTCATTTCGTGACCAACTGATTGTAAACTTAAGCGAAGGAAATATTTTTGCAGAACAGACTTTAACTCTATGGCACCAGCATGTTCTTCAGTTTAATTATCAAATAGATCGTAAAAAATAAAAAACATAAATTCATGTAGACGTCTGACAGTCTATTAAACACCAGTACCCCTCACAAAGGATATAGCGCATATCTTTACTAAGCTTTGAAAGTAATCATCAAAACTGATATTTTAGGGGATATGACATGCGCCTTGCACGGCAAGTCCTATCCATAGGGTACTAAAACGAATGGTATGCATAAGACAATGGTATTCAACAGAAACCTCATCAGCTTTGGGGTTCCGTTGGCCTTATTGGGGGTTCTGGTTTTGTTGCTAAAATCTCCTTTTCCAGTAGAAAATGAGGCTTTGAGTCTGGCGATCACAGCCGACCTCTTACTGACCGTACCACTTGTTTATTTTCTTCTCATTCGTAAAACAGAAATCCCAAAAACTACGGTACTTCCCGTGATGCTTATCGGACTGTTGATCGGCTCGTACTTTTTGCCGAAAGAGAGTCAAACCTATCTGGGTCTCTATAAAACCTGGGCGTTGCCAGTACTTGAGCTTACCATACTAAGCTTCGTGGTGGTCAAGGCAAGAAAAGCCATAAAAACATACCACGGGCTGAAAGGGGCAACCCCTGACTTTTATGATGCTTTGAAAAGTGCCTGCTACGAAATCCTTCCCAGGCCCCTTGTCATACCCTTCGCCACCGAAGTAGCGGTATTCTACTATGGCTTTGTCCACTGGAAAAAGCGAAGCATCAGAGAGACTGAATTCACCTACCATCAAAAAAGTGGAACACCTTCACTTTTCGGAGGGTTAATCCTGCTTATCATTATTGAGACCATTGCCTTACATGTTCTTCTTATCAGATGGAGTCCTATGGCTGCCTGGATTTTAAGCGGGCTCAGCATCTACACAGCCATTCAGGTATTTGGGTTTGCAAAAGCGCTATCCCAAAGACCCATATCCATGGGCAGTGGAAAGCTAAGTTTACGGTATGGTATCATGAACGAAACGCACATTCCCTATTCAGACATTGCTTCAGTGGTTTTGTCCAAGCAAGAACTTGGAAAAGATAAGCGGACTACGACCTTATCTCCTCTGGGGGAACTTGAAAGTCATAACATAATCATCACGCTAAAAAGAGAAAACACCTTAGTTGGGCTTTACGGTATCCATAAGAAATTCAAAGTCATCGCACTGTACATAGACGAAGCTGATGACTTCAAAGAAATGTTAGAAAACGCCTTAGATCAAGCTGTCTGATGCATACCCAATGCAGCAGTATACTGTATTTGAAAAAGAAGTTAATGCGCTTTAGAGGTGACCTACAGCATACTTATGACAAAAACTTCAAACAGGTTTTGACTAAGCTGAAGTTTGAGCTTTATGCAATCTATGTTAATGCGGGTATCAATGCAATTCAATTGATCACCTTGCTTTATGTGATCAATGGCTATCTTAGAATAAAAATCAATACAAGCACTGCCAGCTAGGTATGAGGGGCATTAAACGACTGCTTCTGCCGGGCATAGGCTAACATACTCAGAATATGAAAAAATTTACCTTATCAGTCCTGATCACTTTGGTACTTATGGGTTGTTCAACCCCCGACACCTATGAGTTGGTCATTCAAAATGTTGGTCTCTTTGATGGATATGAGGATAGAGGATTGGTAAACATTGCCATCAACCAGGATACCATAGCCGCAATCACGCCTGAGGAATTAAGGGGTGACTCACTTATTGATGGTTCCGGTAAATTTGTAATCCCCGGGCTGGTCAATGCCCATGTGCATGCTTCTACTATTGAACAATTACAAGAAGGCTATCCTCTGGGTATACTTACGCTACTGAATATGCATACCGGACTGGAAGACAGAGAACTGGAATGGAAAAAGGTTTCCCGCGACTCCATGGGGTACTCAACGCTATATGGCGCTGGTCATGCGGCAACAGTTCCTGCTGGTCATCCTACCCAGTTTAGTCCGGAAATGGAAACCATCAATGACTCACTTTCCATAGAAGATTGGGTAGCGCATAGGATTGCCAGTAATGTGGATTACATCAAAATTATCCGCGAAAACAGTGAATGGATGGGTATGCCTGCCCCTCCTACGCTAAGCTACGAGCAAATCGGGAAACTAATTGAGATAGCGCACCAAAAAGGATATAAAGCCGTGGTGCATACTTCAAGGGCAGAAGAAATGATTGAAATTGGAAAATTTAAGCCGGATGGATTTGTCCATATGGTATCTTCAAAAGACGACTTTCCTCCGTCAGAAGCTTATTATGAGTCTCTTGCTGCAAGCGGTGCTTTTGTGATACCCACGGCGGGCATTACCCTCAAACCTATGGAAGCTATGTTGCCTCCTCCTATGGCCGAGTGGATAAGGAATAATATTATGTCTTCCGAAGAACATGCGCAGGTGATCAGGAAAATGCATGAACATGGAGTGTTGATCGTTGCTGGAACAGACGCTCAGGAAGGGCAGATGGATTTTGGAGAGGATTATTTTCTGGAGTTAGAAGTCTACAAAATGGCAGGCTTATCCAATGAAGAAATATTAAAAACAGCTACTGGTAATGCTGCAAAAGCTTTTGGATTGCCTATCGGGGTATTGAAAGTGGGGAGCAAAGCCAACCTGCTTCTCCTCAGAGATAATCCCCTGCTTGACATAGATAATATTAAGAATGTAGAACAGGTATGGAAAAATGGCAAAACTAAGCAGGCACGCGTTACACTGCGTTAAACGCGCGCCAGATTGTACTAAATAAACTCTACGATTACCTTCCTCTTTGCTCCTGGTATAAGCCCTGGCTGTCAATGAGGTAAACCAGAGAAGTCATGGCAGCGGCACCCAGCAGCAGCTCACGCTGGTTAACGATCTCAAATACATCCTGGGCAGAGTGGTGCATATCAAAATAGCGCTGGGAGTCAGGACGTAAACCAATCAACTCTACTCCCTGAGGTTTGAGGGCGCTGATGTCTGCCCCGCTACCCCCTTTGTCAAACTTATGCAGGTCATAAGGGGCAAGCAGAGGAGCCCAGCCCTGTATACGTGCATAGGCTTCATCGCTTACGTCCAAGCTAAAGCCTCGGGGTGTAAAGCCCCCGGCATCCGATTCTATCGCAGCATAATGTTTTTCATTGTTCTCCTCTGCCAGTTCAGCGTATTTCTTACCACCAGCTAAGCCGTTTTCTTCATTGGCAAATAGTACCACTCTGATGCTACGCTTAGGTTCATACCCTATGGCTTTGAGGGTGCGTAATACTTCAATGGAATGTACTACGCCAGCACCATCGTCATGCGCGCCTTCCGCCAGATCCCAGGAGTCCAGATGTCCTCCTACCACGATGTACTCTTCAGGCTTTTCAGTACCGGTAATTTCTCCCACCACATTATAAGAGATTTCATCTTCCATCATCTGGCAGTGGGTTTCAAAATAGAAATCAAGTTCAGGATCATCCTTTAGCAGATCACTCAACAGCTCAGCATCATTGGTACTGATGGCGATGGCAGGGATTTTAGGCACATTGAAAGTGTAGACTGTGCTTCCGGTATGCGGATAGTCATCAAAATCAGTAGAGAGTGAACGTACAATGGCTCCCACTGCGCCATGCTTGGCTGCTTCAGAAGGACCACTACGACGCTGATTGCCCGCCATACCGTAAGCTGCTCCGGTCTGTATCTGTGTCTGGTCCATTGGACGGTTGAAGAAGACGATCTTGCCCTCTACTTTCTCACGTCCTAAGGCTTCCAGTTCCTCAAAGTTCTGTACTTCTACCACTTCAGCTACTATACCTTTGGGTCCGGTCCCTACCGCATTACCCAGCGCAGTAATGTTTACTTCCTGTGTACCCAGCTTTTTAGAATTGACGATACGGGCAATCTCTTTTTCTCCTCTTACCCAGTGAGGCACTGTTACTTCCTGAAGAAATACCTTATCAAAGTCATAAGCTTCCATGAGTTGCTTGCCCCACTCTACAGCAGCGGCATTTTGCGGTGAACCGGCTACCCGTCCGCCAATATTCTTGCAGAGGTAACGCAGGTTTTCATAAGCTTCACCCTGGGTCAAAGTCTCATCATAAATACTACGGATCATCTCGGCTTCCTCTTCTTGCTGGGCGAACACAACAAAGGAACAGCATAGTAGAAAAAAGAAAAGTACTAATCGGTTAGGTTTCATAGGATAGTGTTAAAGTTCGTGGTGTTATAGTTTTTTTGGGGGAGAAGTCTTAGTTGTTAGCGCCTAAATTTTCAATCTGTAGTTTGCAGTTTTCAATCTTCAATCAATTCAGCATCTTTCAGTATGTACATCATACGGTCGGGGTCATCAGGGTTTAGTTCCAATCTCCCTCTCACCGTGATGGTTTCATCGGTTAGTTCAACGGACTCAGTGGTAAATACTTCCATGACTGTCTCCGGTCCGGCTCCGCCGCAGAAGAAGCAGGCAGCGATAGGCAAAGATGAGAGGATAAAATATTTGGGACCTAAGTACACCTCGTAAGGAATCATGTACCCCTCTACGGTGATGGTCTTTCCATCCAGGCTTTTTGCTTTATCACCAAACACCGGATAAGCTATTTCATAGCCTTCAGCTTCATCAAAACGGTCTTTGATCTCCACATCGGCCAGGAGTTTCCAGGGATTGGCAGAAGATTGAGCATACACATCAATACTCAGTATACAAAACAACAGGCAAAGGCATCGGCTGGCAATCAACATGATCTTCTTTTATACTCACAAAATGGCTAATTTATAAATAAAATCTAAAGGCTTGGCAGTGGACTTAATACATTTTTTGTAGTTTTTCAGACTAATACAACCCTAAATTATGCATAAACATTTCAATCTACTGCTTATCATTGGCTATCTGCTATTTGCACAATGTGCCGAGGCACAGGAGAATATGCAGCTCGTATGGTCTGACGAATTTGAAGAAGAGGGCATGCCCGACACACAGAAGTGGGCTTATGATACCGGAGGACATGGCTGGGGCAATAACGAATTGCAGTACTATACCGAGGCCGATCCCGACAATGCGCAGGTACAAAATGGTCATCTGATCATCACTGCACAAAAAGAAAATTTTCAGGATAATAACTACACTTCTGCTAAGTTGGTGACTCGTGATCGTGCGGATTGGCAATATGGGCGAATAGAAGTAAGTGCCCGCTTACCGGAAGGCAAAGGTACCTGGCCCGCCATCTGGATGCTGCCGGATGTAGAAAAGCTCAACTGGCCCCGTGATGGAGAGATAGACATTATGGAGCATGTGGGATTTGATCCGGGCGTAGTACACGGTACAGTGCATACCGAAGCCTATAACCACAGGAAAGGAACGCAGGTAGGCAAACAGATACAGGTGCCGGACTTCAATGAGTCTTTTCACGAATACGCCATTGAATGGACTCCTGAAAAAATTGAGTGGTTTCTTGATGGAGAGCTATACCATAGCTTTGAAAATGAAGGCAACGAAGCCGCCTGGCCTTTTGACAAACCTTTTTACCTCATCCTAAATGTAGCAGTAGGCGGCGACTGGGGCGGAGCACAGGGCGTAGACGAAAGCATCTGGCCTCAAAGTATGGAAGTGGATTACGTGCGGGTGTACCAGAAGGAGGAGTAAATGAAGCTTTGGTTAGCTATTACCTAAGCTCCCGAAGCAAGCCTTCTACATCCAGGCGGGCAGTGTACATGTCCAGGGAGCCGTCTGCTTTCTTGGGCCACTCTTCCCGGGGTTTGTCCCAGTAGAGTTCTACGCCATTCTCATCAGGATCATCTAAATAAAGGGCTTCTGAAACCCCATGATCAGCGGCGCCCGTAAAGGGATAACTGGCGTCGCGCAACCTTTGAAAAATAATGGCTAAATCTTTCCGGCTAGGATAGGCAATGGCGGTATGAAAAAGGCCGGGAGCTTTCTTGGTAGCAGGAGGAGCATCTTTGCTGTACCACACATTCAGGCCAATGTGATGGTGGTACTTTCCGGCAGAGATAAAAGCAGCGTCCTTACCATAGGTTTGCATCAGTTCAAAACCTAACAGGCCGCAGTAAAAGTCCAGGGAACGCTGTAGGTCGGCCACTTTCAGGTGCACATGGCCAATACGGGTCTGATCGGGTATCTTATAGTCAGTATTGCTGTTCATTGATCATGAAAGGTTATGAGCGATGCGCTGTTCAATCCGATTTCTTTCAGCTCTTCGTGAGGTTTAAAAATAATGATAAAAAAACAGATTTCCTCTCATTGCAGCTAACTTACCCTCTCTTAAGTGCCTGCACTTAATGTGAAAAAAAATTCCACAGTTGAGCGCAGACAATTCCTCACCACTGGGGAAAACATTCCCCCAAAAGTATGCCTGACATGAGCTTTTTGGTAGAATTAGCGACTTGGCAAGGTGCTTGTAAACTATATAGTAACTTTTTAAGCTGAATATCACTTGAAATTTTTTAAACTTTTTTTCTCATAGATTAGGTAGTGTAGTTAGGGTTTGTCATCATTGGCAAACCTTTTTTTTATGTCAATTAAAAAGATCTTCCAGCGTAGTGGCAATGCCTATTCTCACTCCAAAATTACGATACTGCCCATCCTCAAAATTTGCCACTGCCTCTATTCTTAAAAAACGCAGCACATTGTCCAGGCTATAGCCTATTTCCATGTAGTGAGGTGACTGACCGGTCTTCAGATAATTGAAAAGTAGGTTTTCTTTGATGCCTAACAAACGAACTTCAAAGATTTGGGTAAATAAAAACTTGCGAAACTGATAGTAAAAATGACCGGCCAGATAATTCTGATGGGTGCTGTATAGATAATAATCCATCAGACGAAAGCTACCTACCGGATCACTCATCTGTATGATCGTTCGGTTGCCCATAAAATGCTGAAAATCCATAAAATAGAGTGACTCATTGTTCAGAAAACTACCGGCATATATATTATAGTCCAGTCGTCCTCTGACGCCTATCTCAAACTGATGCTGTACGCCTACTTCCAGCACATCATAATCTACCTCGCTGTTTAGTACACCCGATAAGCCTTTGCGATAGTTCAAACGAAATTCCGGTGATGAGGGATTGATGATACTCTTTTTCCCGTTTCTGATTCTATACTTCAGAAATGGCTTATACCGCCCCTGCAAAGAAAGAACAAAGGCCTCATGTGTAGGAAAAGAAGTGTCTTCCAGTTCAATGTTTTGGGGAGCATTAGGTGTATAGGCTCTGGTTTCCAGATCACGCCAGCTGTGCGAAGTACTATTGTAAAGCTGTCTCCGCTTCGCCCATTCCAGGTCCGCCTCCCAGCTTAGCTTATCACTGATTTTCCGCCTGTAACCCAGCTGTACATAATCCTTTTCATAGATCTTCATATAATTCTGCTCATACAAAAGTGTGGTGAAGGTATTGAGAAAAGGATGGATAGGATCACGACTGTTAAACTGACTCACATAACGTCCTCCTTCAAGCTGAAGGTGGTTTTCTCCCAACGAATAGTTGACCGCCAGCTTACCGATCAGCTTATCTCTGGCAAAGGCATAGCGTGCCGTAGGGGCAACTTGCAACGACTTTTCAAACATGCGGGTGCGCAATACCAAAGGTACGGTAAACTGGTAGCCTTCTACTGCATTAAAATTCAGTTCACTTAGAGGAGATTTGTATTCTAATGAAGTATGCTCACCCAGGTCAAAGGTAGTACCGAAAAGTACTTTGCCTATGCCCAGATGTCTGCGAGGGCGGGAAGTACCGCTTTCTTCCGCTTCCTTCTCTTCTTTCTCCACTACCGCCATGCTATCCAGTTTCTGATAGCTGTTGCTTTCCATATTGGTGAGCGGCACCGGACGGATAGTAGCCCAGTAAGAAGAGTCCTGCTGGTAAGCAGTGGAATCTACGATCATGCTCCGGTTCTCTACCACGTCAGGAGCTTCTTCCTGCTTCTCCAGTTCTTTTTCATAAGCTTTGAGCGTCTTGCGGAGTTCTTTGCGGGTAAAGCGCTTCTGCTCTTTAAATACGCTGGCCGAGTCTTCCGGATTGATCTCCTTATCCAGCTTTTCTTCCTTTTCTAAAGCCGCAGCCAGATCTTTTTCAATTTTCTCATCCACTACAACCAAGTCCACCTTAAGATCAGGGTTGAGGGTAATGTCATAGTCGCTTACCGTAGCCAGGTATTTATATTCCAGGTCAATGCCGAAGATCTTGCCGGTCACTTCAATATTATGACTCACCGGCATCCACACGGTTTCCTGTATGGGTGCGTACATTTGCTGCAAACTGATCTTAAAGCCCTGTTTGTAGGTGTACATGTTGACACTGTGAATGCTCCACAGGTCATCTACGATATAGATATAGCCGGTAAATACATCATCTCCCTTTGAACGGGGAATCACCTGTATTTTATTCACCTCATAGCTGCGGTCCATAAAGCTACCGGCAAACCTGAATTTGTAGTAAGCAAACGCCCGGGGAGAAAGTGGAGAGATCACTCCGGCAAGCTCCGGCTCGTACAAACTACCATTGATGAAGCCGTTGGGGCTGGTATTATTTTCTTCGCCTATGGCCCTGATGGAAATGACCTTTTCTTTGATCGTATTGGGCTGCTCAAAAGTAACTTCACTGACTGATTCTGTCAGAAAAACAGTGGATGAATCTACTCCTTCTTTTTTCATGGCATTCTCCAGAAAGAAGGGAACATCTTTTACCCGCCCGGCCCCTTTGATGTAGACTTTAGCCTGATATTTCTGCACCTGTAAGCGGTGAAATTTACTCTTGGCAATCGCCTTTCTGATGATGGTATAGGCGGGGTCTTCTGCCCGGGCATTCACCTCTACTTCTTTCAGTTGTATGGCCTGATCAGGCAAGGTGATATCTAGGGGAACATAAGTGTCTCTGACCTGAATATTTTTTAAAACTGAAGCATAACCCAGATGCTGAAAAACCAGCTCATAATTACCTGCCGGTAGAGCAATCTCATACTTCCCCTGTTCATTGGTACTGGAACCTGTTTCCAGCGCTTTGATATAAATGGTAGCATAGGGCAAAGGCTCACCGTCCGGAGCATACACTGTACCTTTGATGCCCTGTGACATTGCGGTATAGCTCAACAAAAGGCAAAGTCCTGTCAGAAAGAAGTATCTCATCGCAACAAAAATCTCTTAAACAATCAACAAAGAGCACTACTGGTTTTGAAGTTCTAATAAAGCTAATTCTTTCTGATATTTGGTTTCTATTTTATTTAATTCTAACTGCCCTTCTTGTTCAATATTGTTTAGTTTACTGCTGAAATATGCTGCTGTAGCATTCAGTTGAGTTGCATATGCCGTTTCCAATGTTGATAGTTTTAGCACATACTCTGCTTCTAATTCCTGATACTTTTTCTTTAAACTTGCTCTAAAAACACTTTTTTCTGCCTTACGCTGTATCTCACCCAGTTCCACTTCTGCTTCATGCTGCAAATTGGTAAATTCTTTTTCACCCTCCGTCTGGATTTGATGAATAGAGTCCTCCGCATTTTCCCGAACCCAATTCAGCTTATTTTCATATACTAGCTTCAGCGAGTCTATGGTATACTCCGCCTGAATCTTCAGCTTTTTCATTTCAAGTTGAGTAGACTTATTATTGGTATTAAGTTGCCCATAGGATATAAATGGAAAAGCAAAAAACATGATAAAAAGAGGGCTTATTCTAAAGAAGGTTTTCATATTATTAAATAGTTTGGTAAAACACTGGCGGCTAATTACCATTTATAAAGAGATGCAATAGGGCTTCAATACGTTGCATTGGCATTACAGAATATTCTTTAAGGCCTTATAGGCATAAACTTGACTAAAAAAAATTCTAGCTTTTTGAAAAATAATGTGAATAGTGCTACTTTGTCACTATCGGAAACTATGTTTAGTCATTCATTAAAAAGCATTATCTAATTTCAGTATCAGTTATGGATAAAAAAAGGATTGTAAAAGATTATGAAAACCTTCCCGAAGAAGTAACCAACCAGGTCAAGATGACCTATCCCAATGGTTTTGCTGATCACCTCATTAGTTTTACCAACAAAGAAGGTAAACGGGTATCAGCGCTTCCTTTTGAGACACAAGAAATTTATTACCTCATTCGTATGACGGTGACCGAAGCCCACCAGATCATTGAAGATGATGAAGATTACGATGAAGGCACTTTGAGAGATGACTTCGCGGATGATGTCAAAGATGAAGACATCGCAGAAGCCGGAGAAGATGATGAAGACGACGCATCATACAAAAAGAAAAAGTCTTATGATGATGCCTACGAAATGGATGACGAAGAGGAGGGTGAAGACGAGGCAGATGACGACGATGACGACTATTGATCATCCCGACCTTATCTGCTTTTTAGCAATGGCTTAACTTCCGTTCCGACCTATCACATTTCTTTGCATTCACTGAATTTGTAGAGGCTTCTTTGTGCAGGCCTCTACATTCAAATGCTTTTCTCTTGTCATTCCCATTCTATTCTTTACAGGCTTTACAGTCAGGAACACCTGTTCAGCAGCAAGCCGCCCAGTGTTTACAGCATCTTGAACTGAAGGAGAAGCTCAAAGCTTATTCCCCTGTTCTCTGCGGTACCATTCCATTAAATCTCAATGTGTCAGGAAGTGACCTGGATATTATCTGTGAGGCTGCTGATTTTAGATATTTAGAAAGTATCCTACTGCGACACTATGCTCACTTATCAGATTTTTCTATCAGGCATACGGAAATAAGGCGTGTCCTAAGTTTGGTGACCAACTTTAGTAGTGGAGATTTTAAGATAGAAGTTTTTGTCCAGGCTCAGCCAGTGAAGCAGCAGTATGCCTTCCGGCATATGTGCATTGAAAAAAGAATACTGGATTTGGCGGGGGACTCCTTTTGTCAGCAAGTCATCTGTTTAAAGGCCCAAGGACTAAAGACAGAACCTGCTTTTGCACAATTGCTTAAGCTTCAGGGAGACCCTTACGATGCCTTGCTGGAATTGGAAAGCTACCGCGATAATGAAATTCTCTATCTATTGTAATATACTGGAAATCAAAGATACTGTTAAACCTCATACCCTTTTGCACGTTTATTACAGTATATTTTTTTATGATTTTTTAACTTTTTAAACTTATAAGCCATGACTAAGAATCACGGACCACAAATCAAAGACGATAAAGTGTATGAAGACCTGAGAGAGAAAGGGTACAGCAAGGAGAAAGCGGCCCGCATCGCCAATTCTGACCGCCACGAAGTTGGCGTAAAAGGAGGCAAAGGTGATAAGTACGAAGAGAGAAGCAAAGATGAGCTTTATCAGAAAGCCAAAGAGGTAGGCATAGAGAACTATAGCAAAATGAATAAAGACGAATTGATAGACGCCTTGCGTAATCACTAAACACTTTCAGATAGATATAAATATCTGCATAAGGACGGCACTCTAGCCGTCCTTTTTTTTTGGTCAAAGCTAAACTGCCAGTCAAATCTCAGACTTTCATGAGCAGACTATTAGGCTATACTACTTCATTTAAAACATCCGTAAAAATGCCCAATTAACAAACTATCTCCTGCGAAATGCTGGCAGCATACACTTATATTTATTTATTTGGAAATTCTGTAATATAATTACACCACACTTATTTAATTCCTAATCTTATGAGAAAGCTTTTACTGGGACTGGCTTTAGGGCTGGGCCTGTGGCATATTGCTCCGGCACAACAGCTGGATATGTCTAAAATTGAAGAAGGAATGGTTCCCCGCAGCATTGGTCCGGCCGGTATGAGTGGCCGCGTCACCGCCATTGATGTGGTAGAGAGCAATCCCGACATCATCTACGTAGGTTCCGCTTCCGGAGGGCTCTGGAAATCCGAAGGGGGTGGTATTGACTGGGAACCTATTTTTGATGAAGAGGCAGTGCTCTCTATCGGAGCCATCGCCATTTATCAGAAAAACCCCAACATCATTTATGTAGGTACCGGAGAAGGTAATCCCCGCAACAGCCAGTCTTCCGGGAAAGGTATGTACAAATCTATGGATGGCGGCAAAAGCTGGAAACTCCTTGGCCTGGAAAACACCCGCAATATTCACCGTGTATTTGTACATCCTGACAATCCCGACATTGTATATGCCGGTGTGCAAGGGCTTGCCTGGGCCGATACCGAAGAACGTGGTGTCTACAAAAGTACTGATGGTGGCGCAAGCTGGGAAAAGATTCTTTACGTCAACCAGCGTACCGGAGTGGGTGATATGGTGATGGACCCCAGCAATCCTGAAAAGCTGATTGTGGGTATGTGGGAATTTCGCCGCTGGCCCTGGTTTTTCAAATCCGGGGGTGAAGGCTCAGGCATGTACATCACTTACGATGGAGGTGAAAACTGGGAGAAACGTACTGACGAAGATGGCTTGCCTAAAGGTGAAATTGGTAAAATAGGATTGGCCATAGCCGCCAGTAATCCTCAGGTGGTGTACGCTTATGTGGAATCTAAAAAGAACGCGATCTATCGCTCCGATGATGGCGGCTTTAAGTGGAAGCAGACTGCTACCGAAAATATCGGCAGCCGTCCTTTTTATTATGCTGACCTGGCGGTTGACCCTAATAATGAAAACCGCCTCTACAGTGTGGCTTCCAGCGTACGTGTCAGTGAAGACGGCGGCAAAAACTTTGAAGTGCTGCTGGGCTTTGACAAAATCCACGTAGACCATCATGCCTGGTACATTCATCCTGAAAACTCCGACTTTATGATTGACGGAAATGACGGTGGCCTGGCGATTACGCGTAATCAGGGTAAGAGCTGGCGCTTCGTGGAGAACCTTCCGCTGGCACAGTTCTACCATATCAACTACGACATGGAAATGCCTTACAATGTAATGGGCGGCATGCAGGACAATGGCTCCTGGAGAGGTCCAGCTTACATCTGGCGTGCCGGAGGTATTCGTAACGCCTACTGGGAAGAAGTCGCCTTCGGTGATGGATTTGACGTAATGCCCGACTCCAGCGATTCACGCTACCTCTACGCCATGTGGCAGGGAGGAAATCTACAGCGCAGAGATTTGGAGAGTGGAAGCTCAAAGTACATTAAACCCGCTCATCCGGATGAAGATGTATTCCTGCGTTTCAACTGGGATGCCGCCATTGCCCATGATCCTTTTGAAACGCATACCATTTACTATGGTAGCCAGTTTGTACACAAAAGCACCGACCGGGGGGAGACCTGGGAAGTCATTTCTCCCGACCTGACGACCAATGATACCACCAAACAGAAGCAACTGGAAAGTGGCGGCTTAACCCTGGATGCTACCCAGGCAGAAAATCATACCACCATTACCGCTATCGCTCCCAGTCTGGCACAGCCCGACATCATCTGGGTAGGTACGGATGATGGTAATGTGCAGCTTACGCAGGATGGTGGAGAAAACTGGGAGAATGTAGTGGGGCGGATGAAAGACCTGCCTGCCAATACCTGGGTGCATCAGATTTATGCTTCTCAGTACAATGCGGGCGAAGCTTTTGTGGTGTTTGATGACCATAGACGCAAAAACTGGACGCCTTATGTCTACCATACCGAGAACTTTGGCCGCTCATGGACAAGGCTGGTAGATGAAACCGACGCTGATGCTTTCGCGCTTTCTATCGTACAGGATCCGGTAGAACCGAACCTTCTCTTTCTGGGTACAGAAACCGGCTTGTATGTGAGCCTTGACAAAGGCCAGAACTGGACCAAGTGGGGTAAAAACTATCCGCATGTATCTACTATGGATTTGAAAATCCATCCTCGCGAGCATGACCTCATCATCGGTACTTTTGGCCGGGCCGCCTATATTCTGGATGACATCCGTCCCTTACGGGAAATGGCGCAGCAAGGCAGCAGCATTCTGGATGAACCTTTGTATGTGTACAATGCCCCTGCCGCTTACCTTGCCAACTACAAGCAGGCTGCCGGAACACGCTTTCAGGGTGATGCTATTTATGATGGAGAGAATCGTCCCTATGGCGCGATGATCACCTATTCTGTTGAGGAAATCCTGAAAAAAGAAGCCGACAGTACTGCCGCTGAAAAAGACAGTGTACTGGTGGAAGTGTTGAACGGTCAGGACGAAGTGATCCGTACTTTTAAAGCGGAAGCGCAGCAAGGAATGAACCGCCTGTATTGGGACCTTACCCAAAAGGGTGTACGTGATCCGGATACGCCTAAGCCTGAAAAAGAAGATGCTCCCGAGCCTTCCGGCCTACCGGTACTACCGGGAGAGTATACTGTGCAGATCACCTATGGCGACTGGCAGGAATCTACACCGGTCAAGGTGTTACTTGACCCCCGCATAGAACTCAGTCAGGCGGATATGCTGGCCCGCCAGGAGATGGGTGAGCAATTGATGGAGTACATGCAAAAAGCTACTAAGGCCGTAGATCAGTTGAATGAAGCCAAGGCTACGATTGAGCTCATCAATACACAGCTTAAAGAGCGGGAAGGAGAAGCTATCCAGGAATTGAAAGCCATGGCGAAAAGCCTGCAGGACACTATTAAGCTGTACAAAGAGCTTATTGCCCAGAAAGAAGATGTGCAGGGCATCCTCCGGGACCCACATATTGTAAGTGGAAAACTGGGAGCCGCCAGCAGCTATTTTGAGGCATTCTGGCACTCCCCTAATGAGACACAGAGCATCGTGCTAAATCATGTGAAAGATAGCCTGGAAGAACCACTCGCTAAGGTCAATGCTTTCTTTGCCGGTCCCTGGGCCGAATATCAGGAGGCGGTAAATGAGGCCGATGTCTCCTTCTTCAAAGAATTTGAAAGCATAGGTATGGAAGATTAAGCAAAGCAGGACGGCCATAGAGGTCGTCCTTTTTTTATTTCGTATAGACAATTGCACCTCGCAAACACGCAGCAGTAGCAGCAGTTCTTTTTCGTTTCTCCTGCCAAGACAGCCTCTCTTCAGTAACACCTCTGACTTTGCACTTTTCCGATTTTAGGCCCATGGCCTGTCCCTAAGGTAGCCGTAAGCTCTGGGTAGTTGTGGATAATTGTACTTTTTTGATATGGTGTTAGTATATGCCACCGATGTAAGCGCGTGCCAGCGGGTTAGGCGGGAGGATACAGAATTAACTGCTTTGGCAGTCCGATTCTGATAGGGCACGCGTTGCAAACATGCGCCAGGTTGAGTGATTGTAAGCGATAGTGCCATAGCTGTTCCAAATGCAGATTTTTATTTATTTGGATGTTTAATCTCTTTGATGCATATGACATGAGTTAAATACACTTGTGGAAGGCTGAAAAGTGATTATAGGTATTCTAATACTCTTGTCTACGACAACTTCCCCTGGCCGAAGTTGCTGAGTGAGAGGCACGCATTACATGCCGGGTACTACAATCGCGCACAAGGGGACCTGGTCTAAGCACATCAGCAAAGGATGAGGCAGTGGATTTATGTTTTCGTCTGCCAGCTTTCACTACCGAGGAGGGTCGCATGGAGTTTTTATTTAATCTGTACAATGAGTACACGCAGCCTCTGCTGAAAGTGGAGAAGAGCAAAGAAGGTTCAAACACGGATTAGGGGTATTGGGGTTCAGGGCATAACTGAACTACCCGCAAAGTTGGGGTTCCCCGAGGAGTCTATACTGCATTAAAATACCAAAAGATACATGCGCTAAATTTCTCAAATATTATTTTTACAATTATGTTTTTGTACTTTTTTAATCACTAGTTGATTATATTATATATATAATTACTTATATCATAATACATGCTTCCCGGATAATTTTTTACTTACACTTACTACTATTGAAGCATTAGTCTTTTGCCAAATTTTTGCTTTTGGGATTGTCCATGAGTGGTTGAAACTTTTTTGAAATGAGATAAAGGGCTATGGAGATTTGTGTTACCAAATATAAATCCCATCGTCCATTGATATACAGTTCAACGGAATGCTCCTGGTGCTTAAAGAAGCCCAAGTGATGACCGATGGCCTGTTCCTCTATGCGGAGTACTCCATACCGGGCATTCCATGCGGGGCATTCCATGGGGAGAAGCCTGGGCGATAACTTTCATTCTCTATTGATCAGGTTTGACACCACATCGGCGAGTTGTAAAATCTTTATCAATCTGTATTTCAATGACTTATCACTTAAAAAAACACTCAAACAGTAAGCTTAAATGTGTTTAATATCTCTAACTATATAAAATTGATTAATGAAAAGTTTTACAAAATTATTCTATTTACTTAGTCTATTTGTTTTAGCTATAGGCATAATTTCCTGTGAGGAAGATGCCCCTTCAGCAGAAGAACTCAATTCAGATTGCGGTTCGGTGACAATACAAGCTACATCTGATATCGAGATGATCGATGAAGTACCTATGGGCGTCGTGAAATTGTTTTCAGGAGGTTATAATAAGTCAGTTTTGAGTAGATTTTATGGTTCACCAATTTCATATAGATATGAAAGCAAAGACTCAATCTTTCGGCATGATATGATTGTCACATTTGACTACTATATTGTTGATCTATATAACGACAAAGATACTGTTGATAGCGGTGATGTTACGTTCAGAGTGAATAAGGGAGATCGTTCTGAAGTCGTTATTCCTTTTTTTACCTATATCATTCCCAATACTGAGGAAGGACCTAATACTGAGGAAGGAATAGACTATTTGTATCACGGTCATAAGATTGCAAACATCAGACTGGATTATCAAAGTCAATGCCCTGAATTAGCGAATGACGAAAGTATAGATGAAGATGAAGTAGAGGAGGCAATAACCTCTGATGAAAATTATCCGCTACCGGTGTTAGGTACGCTAAAAAGTAAAACTTCGAGTTCATTTATTATTACAGGAAATGGAGTAGTTGCGGGAAGCAAAACACCGTCTTCATTTGGTTTATATTACTCGGCTGGAGAGTCGGCAGTAAAAGTACCTTCTACAGGGAGCCTGGAAGGTTTTGAGCTTGAGGTGTCAAATCTTAAGGAAGCGACTAAATACGTGGTACGTGCGTACGCTGTACAGGACGACTCAACCTTTTACAGTGATAATTTTTTGATTGTGGAAACGAATGCCAGGGAAATCGTGAAACCTACTGTGACTGCAGGTACTGAAATCAAGTCTAAGACATCCACTTCATTCACGATTGCAGGTAATAAAGTAGAAAATGGCAGCCCTGAGCCAAGCGAATTTGGTGTAGCCTATGCCTTATCAAATGACTCAACGAAGGTAGTTCAAAAAATAGCCTCTGATGGCAGTGCTTCCGGTTTTGAAGTAGAAGTTCCTGGCCTTGATGCGAATACAGAATACTTTGTCTGGGCTTATGCGGTACAAGAAGGAGAGACTATTTATAGTGCTTCACCTACCAGCGTAACCACGTCCATTGAAGTTGAAGAACCTACCGTTACGGTAGGAACAAGTGTAACTGATATTACGTCTGGCTCATTTACTATTGCCGGAAATATAGTAGAGGGAGGAACTCCTGCCCCTACGGAATTTGGTATTGCCTATGCTACTACCGATAATTCGGCCAATAGCCAGAAAATATCTTCTAACGGCAGCGCTTCAGGCTATGAAGTGAGCGTGACAGGACTAGATGCCAATACGGAATACTTTGTATGGGCTTATGCGGTACAAGAAGGAGAGACTATTTATAGTGCTTCACCTACCAGCGTAACCACGTCCATTGAAGTTGAAGAACCTACCGTTACTGTAGGAACAAGTGTAACTGATATTACGACTGGCTCATTTACCATTGCCGGAAATATAGTGGATGGAGGAACTCCCGCCCCTACTGAGTTTGGTATTGCCTACGCTACTACCGATAATTCGGCCAACAGTCAGAAAATATCTTCTAACGGCAGCGCTTCAGGCTATGAAGTGAGCGTGACAGGACTAGATCCCGAAACCACTTACTATGTATGGGCTTACGCGGTACAAGATGGTAACACTATTTATAGTTCAGCTTCTACGGAGCTTACTACCGAGGCTGAGGTAGCTCCAACTGTTACTACGGGTACATTGCTTACTTCTACCTATTCTTCTATCTCAGTACAATCCAATACCGTAACCGGTGAAGGCATTACTGAAAGTGGAATGGTATATTCTACTAGCCCATTTGACCCAACATCCCTGGGGTTTAATATATCTAGTGTAACCAAGCAGGAAAACCTGACCTCAAGTCATGCTAGTTTCGAGATGGGGATTGGTAGTTTAACAGCACTAACTTACTATGCTGCAGCTTATGCTAAAAACGGCGTTGGTACATCCTATGGCACGGTCACTGAATTCAACACCTCAGCTCTAGGATTTACCGGAGATTTTGTAGATGGTTCCATTGAATCAGGTGGTAGTGAAACCATTACCCTTACATTTCAATCAAAAGTAAACTGGACTGCTTCTGTAGTGAGCGACGGTGATAATGTGGCAATTTCCTCTACTTCAGGTGGTGCAGGGGAGTCATTGAACCTGGAGATTACCATAACTGGACAAATGTTAGGAAGTGCAGTTGTTACTTTTAAAGATGGAAACATGGCTGTGATTGGAGAATTCACCATTACACCCTCATTCGGGGGAGGTCCCGGTGGTTTCTAAAAATCATGTAGTTGTTACCCCTTAAGTTTTACTACTATTATTAATATACAGAAGCGATCCAATTCAATTAGGTCGCTTCTGTTGTTTTATGGTAAGGAACGGCTAGGTCATTCATCGTTGGCGTAAATAATTGTCGGCTAGTTACCTTTCATTTGTCCTTCTGCCAAAGAAGGATCTAACTAGTCCTACTAAAAATAGGCATTATTCTGATTTTCCCATACCTAGCTAGAAGACTGCCTCTATAGCTGTAAATCCTAAGCCAACAGATCCAATACTGCTTCTCCGCTGCCATCAGGGGTTGTATAGAATGGCCTGCCTTCTATGGTGTAATGCGTTTCCGGCGGTATACCCAGCATGTGGTAGATGGTCTGATGAATCTGGTTGATCACCACCGTATTTTCCGTAGAGGAGCAGGGCCGCTCATCGGCGGTTTTTCCGTATACCAGGCCTTTCTTGATATTGCCTCCCCACATCAGTATGGAGCAGCCATCAGTAAAATGACGGTGCATGCCGTAGTATTTCATGTCGTTGATCTGGTCGGGCTGATCTACCTGATCTTTTACCTTTTCTCCAGGGCGTCCTTCCAGGATCGCATCCCGGCTAAATTCACTGGCCAGCACCACCAAAGTTCTGTCCAGATGACCACTTTCGTCCAGATCACGGATAAGCTGTGCAATGGGACGGTCAATCAGTTCCTTCATCTTTTTGGCACGGGTATGGCCGTTTTCGTGGGTATCCCAGCCCAGAAAAGGTTCATATTCGGTAGATACACTGATAAAGCGTGCTCCTTCCTGCGCTAACCTTCGGGCCAGCAGACAGCCCTGACCGAACCTACCGGTATTGTAGGTATCATACACTTCTTTGGGTTCCTGGCTGAGGTCAAAAGCTTTGGCTTCCGGTGAGTTTAACAAACGGTAGGCCTGCTCCATGGAGCGCTTGAGTGATTCTTTCTGGTAGCCACTGCCATGTTCTTCCAGCGGACTGCGTTTCACCAGTTCTTCGTACAGTTTATTTCGGCTTTCAAAACGCTTGGTGGTCATGCCCTGCGGTGGACGAACACTATCCAGACCAGTTGAAGGATCGGGAATCAGAAAGGGGCCAAACTCAGTGCCTAGAAAACCTGCGGAATGAAAAGCTTTCAGCTCCTCTCCTTCCCCCACGGTAAAGCGCTGACCCATACTGATGAAGGGAGGTATCACCGGATTGACCGGCCCTAACTCCTTCGCCATCCAGGCTCCAATGTGGGGAGGCTGTACCGACTGAGGTGGTTCATAGCAGGTGTGCCAGTGGTACTGATGGCGGGTATGCAGAATGTGCCCTAAATCCGCCGCACGATATGAGCGGATAATCGCGCCTTTGTCCATGACACTGCCGATATTCTCCAGACCTTCCGAAAAATACAGGCCATCTACCGCAGTGGGAATTTTAGGAAAGGTGCTTAGTACTTTTTTACTGTCCAGCCCTTTCTCATAAGGGGCGTAAGCCTTGGGGTCAAAGGTTTCGGTATGCGCCATACCTCCGGCCATCCACAGTAAGATCACCGTATCTATGGAGGAGGGCATTTTTTCGGATGAACTACAGGAACTCAGAAAGCTGCTGGTGGGCAAGCCTACCGACATGGCCGATAGCGTAGCCGCTCCCATCTTCTTGAGAAAATCTCTGCGTATATGATCGGTGTTATGATTATGCATAAGTAATTTTTTAATAGATAAACTGAAATTCCGGCAGTAGCACCGTTGCCCAGAGTAGGTCCTGCACTTCTTTTATACCCGGCTTCTGGCCCAGCACTTCTGTCATCAGACTTTTTTCTTCTCCATTAGGTCTGCGCCCAAATGATTGCAGGTATAGCTGATTGACCATGGTATCGCTGTCATTACCGTATTTGTCTAACCATGACTCCGCTCCTTCTTCCATCACATTGTTAAAGAACGCTCCATTGGTTAACTCCAGAGCCTGCAATAAGGTCGCCTGATCATCACGAGAGGTAGTTACATTTTCTCTTGTGGGGCGTCCCAGTGCTTTCAAAAAGGGATCAAGCTTCACCATAGAGGCTCGGGCAAAGTTTTGCTGTCCTTCTCTGTCATAGGCGAAATTGATGAGATTGCCCCACTGCTCCGCTTTGTACACTTTGACAGGCTCCCAGGCGATGTCATCAAAGCCTAGAGTGGTCCACTCTCCTTCAGGCTCCTGACTGCTCACTTTCCAGTCTTTGTTTGAAGCGATGAAATCCTGGCTACCATCGTTATAAGTGAGCCGCATATTAAACAAAAGACCGGCAGGATTAGGTACTCTTCCTTCATTCTCACCTTCCACAGCGATGACATTAGCACCATTTTGCAACAATTCTTCCGCTTTCAGTTTTTGCACTTTTCGCAAGTCATTACCTTCCACAGCCTGCTTTCCGTTGATGAAAAGTTTAAAAGAATGATCAGCGGTGATCAGCACTTCAGCTTTTTCCACAGATTTTGCAGCAGGCAGGTTAAAATCATAGCGGAAGTATCTCTTGCCCGGCTTGGGAAGAATGTCTCTTTCCACCTCTACCTCTCTGTTCCATATCCATTGGCTCTCCAGAGGTTCAGCCTCAGGTACATAGGCAGTAGCGTAGTAAACCGGCGCAACTACCTGACTTACCGCATCGGCAAACTGCTCCGCACTCAACCTTCTTCTGATAGGACCTTCAAACACATAGTCATCAGATTTTAAATCCGCTACTTCAGCATAATTGACAGAAGGTAACTGGTAGGCCTTGGAGGTCATGATTCTTTTTATCAAATGCTTCAGGTCATAGTTATGCTCAATAAAATCAGAAGCCAGCCAGTCCAGCAAATCAGGGTTCCAGGGTGTATTGTCCATCTCATCCAAAGGTTCCACAATACCTCTGCCTATCAGCCTGTCCCAGATACGGTTGGTAATGGTTCGGTACAGACGGCCATTTTCTGGCTTCACCATAACTTCCGACAGCTTTTTCAGTTTCTCTTTAATGGTTTTCGCTTCTACCGAACCCAGTTCAGGATAGAGAAACTGCACTTCGGACATCCGGCCAGTTGGTTTATCGCAGCGGTAAATTTCCAGCGTGCTATCCGAAAAAACATTGGCAAAACCATAAGACTGCTCCAGCGTCAGGTTACTCACAAAGCTATTGTGGCAGGAAGCACATTTGAGGTTGATGCCCATTAGCGATTGCGAAATGTTCTGGGCAGCCTGCATTTCAGTACGCTGGCTGGCATTTACTACCCCTCGCCATTCTATGCCTTTGATAAAACCTTCAGACTCCTCTGTAGGATTGGTTAGCTGCTTGACCATTACATCATAGGGTTTGTTGTCCTTGAGAGAATGATACAGCCAATCGGTGATTTGCTTGCGCCCTCCGGTAATAAAACCTGTGCCTGAATAGTCATTTCTCAGCAGATCGTTCCAGAAGCTCAGCCAGTGCTGCGTATAGTTTTTATTGTCGCTTAAGAGTTCGTCAACCAGTTGCGCACGTTTATCAGGAGATGATTTTTGCTCAAAAGCCTGGATGGCTTCCGGCTCGGGCAATAAGCCTATAACATCAAGATAGGCCCTGCGCATAAAGGTCTTGTCATCTACTACTTCCGGCATGTCTACCCCCTGCTCTTCAAAGTAAGCAGTCACGAGCTTATCCACCGGATGACTTATGTTACCCGTACCTTCGGGTAGCTCTGGCTTGGAAAGTGCCAGTTCGGCTTCAGGAAAAATTTTCAGCGACTCATCTGCCCAGTGTGCTCCCTCATCTATCCACATACTGATCAGCTTAATCTCTTCCTTACTCAGTGCTTTTCCTTTTCCCGGCATAGACTCTTCGTGGTCTCTGGGCAACTTTAAGCGACGGATGATTTCACTGTTCTCAGCATCTCCTTTGATAAATATTTTACCCGATTCTCCGCCTTTCATCACACCTTCTTCATTTTCCAGTACCAGTTCACCCTTTTGCTTGAGCTCACTATGGCATTGGTAGCAGTTGTGGGCAAAAATAGCCCTCACTTCCAGATTCAGGCGATCCAGTTGATTCTTTGACAATTCTGATTTATCTGAAACGGAAGCAAACTCAGCCAGCAGTTCACCGGCCTTACCTTCTTCATAGCCATCATCATTCCAGGGTAGGGTGCTGGTCAGAAAGTCTTCACCGTGGGTAAGGCTGGCACCCAGATGTCCCGCCAGCGTCAGGCTGATGACCGTCAGAAAGAGGCTGGAGCGGTAATAAAGCAGAGACTGCCCTCCTCTCATCAGCCAGGCGGTCAGCATACCCAGCACTGCCGTCATGATGCCCAACCACAGGTGGTTCTGTACCAGATCGCCCTGATAGTCATCTGCCTGATACAAGACATAGCCTAAGATGGCGGCCAGTACGGCACTAAAAGCTCCTATATATATCAGCCACTCAATCCCTTCCCTAAGCCCTGGCCTTTTCCCCTTCAGGGTAAGCAGCTCTAGAAAAAGCGCTACCACCAGTAAGCCTATAGGAAAGTGGACAATGAGCGGATGTAACCTCCCTAAAAAATCTGCAATCCATGTAAATGAACTTCCTTCCATATATTTCTGCTTTTCTTAAATCAGAATTCACTTGAGAAGGTAAATATGCTAAGCTTGGGTCAAAATTTATACTACGGTACATTTCCGGTTTGTGCGGGGCATCCAGTGCCTCCGAGTCCCGCAGTGGCGACTGCCGGTCCCACAGCCCACTTACCGTAGTATGGTGAAAATGATAAGCTTAGGAATATTTACCTCTTTCATTTAGTTTAATCAATTTTTTTCAATTATTCACTTTAATAGCCCGGGTTCTGCGTCAGGTTACTATTAATCAGTCTTTCATCAGCAGGAATGGGAAACAGGACTTCGTAAGGCTCAAAATCAAAGTCCGCTGCCGAAAAAGGAATCCCCCCTCTATCGGTTGTCGGATTACTTTTTTCAATCTCACCATAAGCGTTCATGAAATCCGCCAGTTCCTCAGGAGTTTTCGTTCTCTTCAGATCAAACCAGCGGTGGTTTTCAAAAGCCAGTTCAATTCTTCTTTCATGTAATACCGCTTCACGAAATGCATCCTTTCCTAAACCATCCAGCGGATCCAGGCCTGCTCTTCTTCGTACCGCATTCAGGTATTCATAAGCCTGGGCAGTAGGCCCGGAAACTTCGTTGATGGCCTCAGCCAGCATGAGCAATACATCAGCGTAGCGGAGTATTGGCCAGTTGTCATCGGTACGTTCACGTATGGTATGCGGATGGTTGTATTTGTTGATGTAAGGAACGGCTACCCACTCCCCTTCCAGGCTGGTATAGCCTTCTTTTAAGGAAACTTCTTTGCGCTCATCTCCTTCCTCATAAGCAGCGATCATGTCCAGTGAAGGAGTATTCCACCCGCCTCCATTCTGACCAGGAAAATCAATGACCGCTCCTACTGACTCACGGGGTGCGAAGGTATAGATGAAGTTGCTGTGCTCACCCAACTCATTTCCTCCCTGAAACTGAACTTCAAAGATGGATTCCATATGGTTCTTATTGGCCGGGTCAAACACATCGGCATAGTTATCCAAGAGTTCATAGTTGAGGTTAGTGACCTCAGTCAGTGTATTGATTGCCTGATCGTACTCTTTTTTGGTAAGATAAACTTTACCTAACAATGAGAGGGCTGCCCCTTTGGTCACTCTTCCTACTTCTTCGGCAGGATAGCTTACCGGCAGTGCATTGACAGCATCATCCAGGTCATTTTCAATCAGTTCATATACGGCACTTACCGGCTGACGCTCATACTCCCAGGCTTCGGAAGGTGAGGACAGCGGCTCGGTAATGATGATCACTTCTCCAAAATACTGTACCAGATGAAAGTAATAGTAAGCCCGGAGAAATTTGAGCTGGCCTTCAAACTCAGTTTTTGCTGCTTCATCAAAGGTAGCTTCTTCCAGCTTTGCCAGGGTAGTATTGATATTTACCATGGCACTGTAAAGACTGTTATAAAGATTAGCGATATTTCCGGTTGAAGAGTTGATCTGCCAGAATTCAATAGCTTCCAGTGCTGGCCCTTGTCCACGGTTACCCACATTAAAATGTAAAGTGGTATTATCAGTAATAAACTCATTATACTGCCACTGGTCGGAGATAATATTCTGTAGCTGGGAATATACACCATTCAGGGCCTGCTCTACCTGTGTTTCTGTCTGATAAAAATTATCTGATACCAGTCGGGTAGGATCTGTTTTATCCAAAAAATCCTCACCACAAGAGAGCAAAGTCAGTGTAAGGAGTATACTGGGGATAGTAAATTTATATCTATGCATGGGTTTAGAAGTTTATTTTGGCACCTAAAGAATAAGTGGTAGGAACGGGGTAGGTTTCATCATCAAAGCCCGGATTGATGCCACCCCGCTGGTTTACATCAGGATTATTACCCGGATACTGACTAATCAACAAGAGATTGTCGGCGCTGAAAAATACACGAGTGTTATTAAAGCTGGGAATGGTATAGCCCAGACTTACATTTCTGATCCAGGCATGGCTTCCGTCATATACATAGCGGGAGTTAGATTCACGCTGCCATTTCCATGTATTGGTGGTAGGTATCCATCCATTGCCGGGGTTTTCTGCCGATCTCCATCTGTTTTTTCCCTCAGCCAGGATGTTAAATACTCCATCCATGTTCAGGGTAGTTGCTTCAATGTTTCTGAACAGGTCATAATCCTGAGCTCCGGTAACGAGGACATTGATATCAAATCTTTTGTAATCTGCTCCCAAAGTAAGTCCCCAGACAAACTTTGGATGAGGATTACCAATCTCCACCATGTCCTCGGTGTCATAAGAAATCACACCATCACCATTGGTATCTTCGTAAATGTATACACCGGGTATAGCGCCATCCTGGATAGGCGCATTGTCAATTTCTTCTTCGGTATTAAATATGCCCAACATTCTGAAGCCGTGGAACATACCAATGGGCCTGCCGGGTACAGATACATTGTAGGTACTGTAGAAGCCACCATTTCTGATCTCATCATTCTCACCCAGAATTTCCAAGACTTTGTTGCGGTTAAATGAGATATTAAAATCCGCACGGAGGTTAAGTTCATTTATCGCTGTTCTGTAGCCCAGTGCCATCTCTATCCCTTTATTCTCTACCTTACCGATATTTGAAAAGGTGCTCTGAAAACCTGATATGGCAGGGATCTCAATAGGCAACAGCATGTCATTCGTAACTTTGTTGTAGTACTCTGCAGTAAAGGACAACTGGTTTTCAAAAAGAGCCAGATCCAGTCCAATATTCAACTGATTGGATTGTTCCCATCCCAGATCTGCATTGGCAAAGGCTGCCAGTACCTGTCCGCTGGCAAAGCTATTCCCTAGTATATAATTCGCCGGATTCATGGTAGAGAGGCTGGTATAGTTTCCTATGTCGTTGTTTCCTGTAACTCCCCAGCTGGCTCTCAGCTTCAAGTCATCTATCAGGATACTATTCTGTAAGAAGGGTTCTTCAGAAATTCTCCAGCCTACTGACACGGCGGGAAAATCACCCCATTTGTTATTGGCCCCAAAACGTGAGCTTCCTTCGCGGCGATAAGTAGCTGACATCAGGTATTTGTCTCGGAAGGAATAATTTACCCTGGCGATATAGGCCAGCAGACTCCAGCCTTCTTCAAATGAGCCAGCGTCTACACGGGCAGCCGCATCCAGAAACCTGACAATGTCATCGGGATATTCATCGCCAGTAGCCCCTAGGCCTCTTAAGTTTTCTTCCTGTGCGGAGTAACCCAACATTGCACTGACCTGATGATCGCCCAGATTTTTGGAATAGCTAAGCACCTGATCAGTAGACACATTGATCAACTCAGAATAAAACTCACGCTGGCTGGCTTCCCGGGGAGGAGGATTATTAAAACCACGGCCTGCCAGGAACGATGGCCTGAATTCATTCTCTCTCAGGTTGGTAATTCCTACATTGACAGAGGACCTGAACCTGAAGTCTTGTAGAAAGGAAAACTCCACATAGCCATTGGAGATCACATTGGTCTTATTGCGGTCTCGCTGCATTTCTTTGAGTTCCTGCACAGGATTGGAAGTACCGAAAACTCCGTCAACTCCGCCGATATAGGCATTAAAAGTACCATCCTCATTATATACCGGATAGCGGGGATCTGCCCATAGAGCTTGCCCCATAATCGCATCTCTACCAGTGGTATTGGCATATGCTTCGTCAGTAAAAGAACCAGCGAGATTCCATCCCAGCGAAATGTTTTTATTGATATCCCCCATCAGATTTGCCCTCACATTATAGCGTTCAAAGCCTGTTTCAATCACAGCCCCTTCCTGATTGACATACCCTACAGAAAGCAAGGATTTTACTGCTCCTTTACCGGCAGCCAGCATGACATTATAATTCTGAAAACTGGCATTCTGGTTAAGTATCTCATCCACCCAATCAGTGGAGTATTGAGTTTCTTCGGGATAGCGATAGTTGATAGGAACTTCTTCTACACTGGGCTCCCTGCCTTCAAAGTAGCGGATTTTGTCCATAAAGGCTTCCTTCTTCATCTGGGCGAATTCCGGGCCGTTCATCATTTTAGTTCTTCTGGAGTCCGGTATATTCTGTATACCGTAAGTGGCATTGAAGGACAGATTGACCTGGCCCTCTTTGGCCGACTTGGTGGTAATAAGCACCACACCATTGGAACCCCTGGCCCCATAAATAGCGGTGGAAGCGGCATCTTTCAGCACAGTAATACTTTCAATATCCGCAGGATTGAGGTATTGCCCTACTGAATTGCCTACCGCAAAACCGTCAATCACGTAGAGTGGATCGCTACCTGCTCCCAGCGAGCTTATACCGCGAACATTTACTTCCAGTTCCTCACCGGGTGTTCCGGTATTTTGCTTTACCACTACTCCCGGAGCCTGTCCCTGCATCAGACTGGTCATGTTGGAGGCTGGTCTTTCGCCTATCTTATCCATATCAATAACAGAGACAGCATTGGTGATATCCTGCTTTCTCATACTTCCGTACCCCACTACTACGACCTCGCTCAGGCTTTGAATATCTTCCGTAAGGGTAATGTCAATCACAGATCTGCCATTTACGGGTACTTCCTGGGCAGTATAGCCAATAGATGAAAATATCAACGTATCATTAGCGTTGGGCACGTTGATGCTATACCTTCCTTCAATATCGGTTACCGTACCGGTACTACTTCCTTTTACCAGCACGTTGACACCCGGCAAGCCTTCATTATCCGTAGGGGAGCTTACTGTTCCTGAAACAATCAGCAGAGGTTGTACAATGACGGCCTGCTCAAGTATAGAGTCTTCCGACTCAATTTTTCTGGAGATATGGATATTCCGGCCAATCCTTTTGAACTTAATACTTTCAAGCTTGGATAATTCCATCAGGATTTCACCCAGAGAACCCGCCTTCACGCCCAGCAACACATGACTAGTCAGGTTTACCTTTGAGTCATCGTAGGTGAAGGAAAAATCAGTTTTTTCTTCAATCTCCCTCAGCACATCTTCCAGTTTGTAAGTATCCTTCCTGAGTGATATCTGAATTTCATAAACACTCTTATCATCCTGTCCATGGCTATCAGTAGCATGTAGTACATCTATCAGAAAGAACTGAAATAGTGTACTGTAGAGCATCAGCCTGGACATCCATAGCAATGTCTTCTTAGATTTGTGTTTCATAGTCTTAGGTTGTTAGTATGAGAATAGGTTTTAGTAGTATTAGTTAAGGTCGTCTGCAGTCAGTTTAGCTTGCTTTTTTATTTTTCATAGGCAGTGCTTTGATGATTATATTTTTATTTTCCTGTATCTCATAAGAGAACTCCGAGGCGTAGCTGATTCCATCCAGTACTCTTTCCAGAGACTCGTTATGATATCTTCCACTGTAGTTCCCGTGGATTACCTGTGTTTTAGGAACTATGATATTCACACCGTACCAGTCTTCCAGTTTCTTCCATACTTCTTCTGCGGGTGCTTCATCAAAAATCAGAATGTTCTTCGTCCAGGCGATAAGGTCGCTTACATCCTGCTTTTTCGCCATCAGGCTAGCATCCGCTTTGTGATAGTAGCTCACTTCATTGGGGGAGAGTTGCACTTTATCAGTTCCACTTCCTTTCACACTTACCTTGCCGCTGACAACTGCTACCGCTACATCCGACTCGTCCTCGTAAGCTCTCACATTAAAGGAGGTGCCCAATACTTCAGTTTGAACCTCTCCGCTTGTGATAATGAAGGGCTTTGTGGCATCTCTGGCAACAGAGAAGAGCGCCTCGCCTTCCAGTTTCACATATCTCGTTTTTTGTACGAATACCTCGGGAAATACCAGAATACTGTTGGAATTCAGCTTAACTGTACTCCCATCAGGTAGTTTTACAGTCAGCTTTTCTCCTTTCTGGGTACGTTTTACCACCAGGGGGATAGGCTCAGCTTCTTTTACCTGACTTTCCTGAGACAATTGCCAGGCGCTTAGGCTACCTAGTATCACGATCAGTATACTTGCAGCTATACGAACATACCAGGCTACCTTCTTTGGCTCATCATATTTGCTGAGTACCTGCTTTGTTCGTAGCTTATTCAGCATATCTTTATAAGTATCCTGGGGCAAGCGATAGGTATGCTGATACTGAAAACTGGATATCATCTCTCTGGCCAGGCGAACAAGCTTTAGCTTTTCGGGATGCGCTCTAATCCACTCTTTCCAGTAAGTGTCTGTTTTTTCATCCGGACGAAGCACCCACTTCACGAAGTACTCATCTTTCAGAAAATCCTGTATATCATCCCTTTTCTGTTGCATGCTTTTCCTTGGTTCTATTTATATATAGACAGCGGAAGAAGAAATGACCATAGTTTTTTTCAACTTTTTTGAAAAAAACTTCTTAGCGTATTTTTACAGGACCCCGAAAGTGTATGATTTAGAAATGGGTCTTGGAAAGAAGGGCATTAAGGCTATTGTAGAAATGAACAGAAGCGAAGGGGCTAAAAAATCTGGCCTGCTATCAGTAGCGGCCATAGAGGATAAAGGATGCCTTTGTATTTTTGCAAACGCTGAGACAGAGAATCAATGGCGCGGTAAATCAATGCTCGCGCAGATTTGGTCCTGCTCATACCTACAGTTTCCGCTATTTCTTTATAGCTCATCCCTTCATAAAAATACAGTAGCAGGGCCTCTTTCTGCCGGGTAGGCAGTTGGTTGCATTCGCTGGAAATGATCCCTTTTTGTTGATCAGTAAACTCCTGGTGGATAAACTTCACGCTTGTATCTTCCAGAATGTTGAATCCCTCCAGGGTACTTATTTCACCATCCTGCCGATGCTTTTTCTCTTTTTTCAGTACCCGTAATAACTTTCTTCGCAGTGATTTAAACAAATAGTGTTTGATAGAAGCAGTACTACCCAGCTTATGTCTTTTACTGATGATTTCTGTAAACAGCTCCTGTATACAATCACTTACCAATTCCTTTTGAGAGGTAAACTGACAGCCATAGTTATACATTTTGTTGACATATTCTGTATAAATATATACCAAAGCCTCTTCGTCTCCTCTCCGAAAAGCACTCCATATTTCAGCATCAGTTTTGTTTACCTTTTGCGCTGCATTTTCATCGCGACCAGATTGTTTGCTTTCTTCCAGCGTATACTGCGAAAAATGTAAGCGATTTTCATTCATACCATTTGATATTGTACTGCTCTTGCGGTCTGTGATTTTTGCCTTTTTGAAAGGCTTATAAAAAATAGTCTACATAAAAATGTTTACGATATATTTTAATAAAAATAATTTACCGTCTATATTCTAATGATGTACTTTATATGCAACTACAAAGGAAGCTCAGCAGAAAAATAGCACTCACACTACAGCTTGAGATACTGATATTTCGCTTCACATGCAGGCTTTCTCTTAAGTCGTCCAATGAACGGTATATCAGCTGGCGGGCATACTTAGGGTCTCTCAGTTCCATTACTTCACTGATTTCAACATAGCTTAGATTTTCATAAAACTTAAGTAGGATTGCTTCTTTTTTACGTGCAGATAAATGCTCTACTGCTCGCCGAATTTTTTTGATGGTTATAAAAGAGTCACCATCTTCTATGCCCTGCTGATTAGGCAGAAAAGATATCAGCTTATCTTCTTGCTGTCCGGCAAACCCTAAACCGAATAACTTAAAATGATTGTCTTGTTTGCTTTTTAAAGCTTTAAACACCTTCCTCCGCATAATTTTGAGGAAGTAGTGCTTAAGAGAATATACTTCTTTTACCTGATCGCGCTTCTGCCAGATTTCTACAAATATATTTTGTATGCAGTCTTTTACTTGTTCTTCATCCTGACATATACGATAACCATAATTGAACAATACCGGAAACATTTTCCCGTATATCAGATCAAAGGCATTTTCACTACCTTCTCTGAAAGCTGACCATAAGTGTTCGTCAGTAGTGTTCTGTATTTGTTCTTTCATCATGAGAACAGGTAATTATGGTTAAGGAAAGAAAGATGTCTTGCTAAAAGCAAGTGCTATCAAACTGTTTCTTCAATTAAAAAAGGAAACTCTTCCCACAAAAGCTCAGTATACTATTATTAAATTAAAATCGTGGAGTATTCTTAAGACTTTTTTAAAACCAACTCACTATTAAACGTTATTATTGAAACAAAAATAAAGTCAAATTTTCAGCAGAAGTCATCCTGTACTGTGCTGTATAACTATTGGCTACCAGCCGGTAGCACATTATACTTATCTCAATGGATCAATAGAAAAACTTACCAATTATGGATAGAACCATCCGGGCTGGTAAGTATGGGATGAGGAAATTCAGTGTTGGCAGCCACTTCCATAATGAAGTCTGCTTTCTCAGGATCAAATTGTACGCCCAGCCCAGGATTAGGATTCAGGTACAATTTACCATTTCTGAAATTAAGCAGATCTTCATTAAAATAAGCTGGTCTTTCAGGCTCACCGCCCACCAACTCCATCATGCAGCGGGTGGGACTGCTGGAACCCAGTACATGTACCAAAGCCGCTGTAGACAGCGGTCCGGTAAAATGCGGAATCATTCCCAGATAATGCGTTTCACAAAGGGCAGCGATTTTCTTTAGCTCGGAGATTCCTCCGGTGTTGGGGAGTGTTACTCTTGTATAATCAATGAGATGGTTCTCTATGAGTTCGTTGATATCCCAGCGATCGCCAAACTGTTCGCCTACCGCTATGGGTACATGCGTCATCTGCCGAATGGTTTGGTAAACTTCCGGGTTTTCAGAGCGGACGATATCCTCTACAAAGTAAGGTTCCAGATTTTCCAGAGCCTTACAGATCTTTATACCTTCGGTAGTATCAAAGCGGGTGTGCAGGTCAATAGCCCAGTTTCCATTTCCTCCCACCGCTTCATCAATTCTTTTACAGTATTCAATGGTCTTGTTGGCATTTTCATAAAAGTCAAACCTTTCTTCACCATTTCCTCCGGTGGGGCCGATGCGGTACGCTCTCAGTCCTGCTTCTATACAACCTCTCGCCCTCTCTTCTTCTGTACTGGCATTGGAAGCCCTGAAACCGGTAGCATAACATTCCACATATTCCCGGGTTGACCCACCCAGCAACTCATAGACCGGCACTCCCAGCGCTTTACCTTTGATATCCCATAGTGCCATTTCTATGGCTCCTAATGCATGAAGTTTTTCTCTTCCGGGAGGGTAAAACATGCCCCGGTAGACATACTGCCAGAGATGTTCAATACGGAAAGGATCTCGGCCGATCAGCATTTGTGCACACTGCTCAATGGTATCTTTTGTGCCTCCCTCTCCTATGCCAATGATACCCCCATCGGTCTCTACCTCCACAATACCCCGGGCCTGATTGAAAAGAGGTTTGTTATAGCCGGGAGCACTGTAATACCTGATCTTAGTAATTTTAAGATCTGAAGCTTCATTCGCAATGTGTTCAAAAGTTTTGGCGTGTGTGTGATAAAGAGGCAAAGCCGTAAAGGCAGCCGAGCTTAAAAAGGCTGTTTTTAGGAAATTTCTTCTTTGCATAAATTCAGTTGTAGGTTGTTGTACTGCTTAGATAACTTACTTCATGCAATAAGATAATAAAAAGCGGTGAGAACTGATCTACAGAATACCGTTTGACATTAAACCCTTATGCTTAATCATAAAAAAATGAGTAGTGACTGTTTATTGCTCACTACTCACTTTTATCAAATTATCTGTATAGTAATTTAGGCCTGTGCCACCAGCCTCTTCTCTTCTACCCGCTCCATCCTGGGTGGAATCAGCTTGTACACCACCGGCGTCACAACGCGGGATAGCAAAGTGGAACTGATCAATCCTCCGATAAGCACGATCGCCAAGGGTGAAATCAGGGGATTGCTGGAGATGGCGATGGGAATCAGTCCGCCAATGGCGGTTAAAGTGGTAAGTACGATGGGCAGAAAGCGTAGCTCACCGGCCTCCCGTATGGCTTCTTCCAAACTCCGACCTTCTTCTCTCAACTGATTGGTGAAGTCTACCAGCAGTATGGAGTTTTTGACTTCAATTCCAGCCAGCGCGATCAGTCCGATGATGGCTACGAAAGACAGCGAATTGCCGGTCATCCACAAGGCCATCAGTGCTCCTACCATGCCCAGCGGAATAACAGACAATACGATCAGCGTGCTTTTGAAAGTTTTGAACTCCAGAATCAACACGGCAATAAATAGAAATACGGTTACGATAATCACTGTGCCGAAGCCTCCGAAAGAATCTTGCCGGGTTTCGTATTCTCCGCCCATCATATAGGTATAACCTGCCGGGAAAGAAAATTCATCCATCTGATTCATCACATCCTGCAAGACATCATCGGTGAGATAATCTTTGCCTACAAAGGAGCTTACTGCTACCATCCTTGTCTTATTATAGTGATCAATGGTAAGCGGTGAAGCTTCCAGGCTGAGGTCTGCGATCTGGCGGATAGGAATGGCATCGCCCTGCATATTATTGACATACATATGGTCAAAAGCGGAGAGTGAAGCCCGCTCACTGCGGCTTTGCATCAGAGGAGTGGTCAGCAGTACCTCTCTGTCTTCTCCCTCATCGTCAGAAAAGCTTCCTACCGGAAGTCCGGCAATGGCCAATCGCACAGTACGCGCTACATCTATGGTATTGACGCCCAGCATACGGGCCTTTTCTTTGTTGATATCTACTTTGATATCAGACTTCAGATGGCTCACCGGATTGTTAACGTAAAGCGTACCTTCACTTTTCTTCAGCATATTCTCTACCCAGCCCGCCAGCATACGCAAGGTATCCAGATTATTACCCAATAGCCTCACTTCTATAGGTGCGGTGACCGGTGGTCCCTGCTCAAAGTTTTTTACTTCTATACGGGCTCCGGGATACTGCTTAAACTTATCGCGTAAGCTTTCGGTGATTTCCAGCTTTCTTTCCATAGAAGTGCCTTCCTCCAGTTGCACAAACAGCTGGGCAAAATCTGTCCGCTCATTTTCAGGAATCTCATTGTAGTAAACTCTTGGATTGCCTTTTCCTACATTGGTCGCAAAGTATTTTACATCCGAAATGTTGGTCAGCTCTTTTTCTACTTCTCTGGCTACTGCTTCGGTATAGCCTATATTAGACTGCAATGGTGCGATCACATTGACCAGAAACTGAGGCTTCTCCGACATAGGGAACAGGCTGAATCCAATGACCGGGAACAATTGTAATGAGCCAAAAAAGATAACTGCCGCAATGATTAAAGTTAGCACCGGTCTTTTCAAAGCCCTGTCTAGCAAAGGGGCATAGCTGCCATGAATGACTTTCTGTAATGATCTCAAAAACACATTACCTTCCGGATGACCGGCTTGCTCTTTCAGCATACGGCTGGCAAGAAAGGGAATAATGGTGAGCGACACCAGCATGGAAGCCAGTACCGAGGTGATCACCGCCATAGGCAGACTTCGGATAAAATCACCTGAACCTTCAGGGAGAAAAACCAGTGGCATAAAAGCGATGATCAGCGTTACGGTACAACCTACTACTGCCAAACCAATCTGTTTGGTAGCCAAAATGGTAGCCTGCATCCGGCTATAGCCCTCACGAAGCCATCTTTCTATATTTTCTACTACCACGATGCTGTCGTCCACCAGCAGGCCCAAAGCGACCACAAGCCCGACTATGCTAAGCTGATTCAGGTTATAACCCAGCACATTGAGCAATACCAAACCTATCGCCAGCGAAAGGGGAATAGAAATCATGACGATCAGGGCGGCACGCCCACCCAGCGGCAGTAGTGTAATGGAGACCAGCAGAATTGCAACCAGGAAGTCTATGCCCAGACCTCCCAAGCGACTGTTGACATTATCTGCCTGATCAAAATGCTGCACCATGTCAACATTGGAAGGGAGTTGTGTGGCGAATGCTTCCAGCACTGGCTGGTACTTTTCCTGGGTCTGAGAGATATTATAGCCTTCCTTTTGCGCAGCGGTGACAAAGATACTGCGATGCCCGTTGAGCCGTGTAATATGCTTATCTACTTCATGGTCCAGACGCACATCTGCTATATCTTTCAGTAAGATGTTTTTGCCGTTCAGCGAGAAGACAATGGTATTGGCGATCTCTTCCACTTTATCTATGTCTCCACTGGTCTTGACATTGAAAGATTTAAGTCCGGCTTCCACACTTCCTCCGGGGATGTTGGTCATCTCATTTTGCAGGCTACCCATGACGGCATTGAGCGGCACATGCATATTCGCCATTTTTTCCAGGCGAAGGTCTACCCGTACAATTTCTTCCGGCAGGCCATGAATTTCTACATTCTTCAGCTCGGTCAGCTTTTCCAGTTCATCCTGTAGCCTTTCTGCTTCAAACTTCAGGCTTTTGCGGGATGCATTTTCCGAGATCAGCGCAATCTGCATAATGTTGACGTCAGAAGGGTTCACCTGATTCACATCTATGCTATGGATATCCTTGGGAAGCTCATCACGCAGGCCATTCACTTCACGCACCAGCTCCTGGTATTTATCATCCACATCGCTTTCGTATTTATAAAACACCTGCATCACGGCCACACCATCGCTAATGGAAGTCATGATTTTTTTGATATCTTCCAGCTCGGATATTTTCTTTTCCAATGGGTCTACTACCAACTCTTCTATGTCTTCAGGGCTGGTACCAGGGTAGATGATCACTACCGGAAACTGCGGGGCATTGATCTCAGGGTCTTCACTGCGAGGCATGGTCAGCAGGGTAGTCACGCCCAGGGCTACCACCATCAGGAAGATCACCAGCGTAAACTGATAATTTTTTACAGCGTATTCTGATATTTTCATGCTCTTGGTTTTTGAGGTTTACTCCACTATACTGATGGAAGACTGATCTTTCAGATAGGCGCTGCCCCGGGTGATAAGCGCTGTAGCATTTTCCAAACCACCACTGATGTGGACATAGTCATTGTCCATAGCAGCTACGTTTACTTCTACTCTCCGGGCAGTTTGATTGTCTGAGGTGATAAACACATAGCCACGGTCAGCGTTACCGTCCAGCAGTGCTTCGTAGGGAATGCGCCATACATTAATTTTACGCTGAGGAATAATGGTGGCAATACCAAATAGACCAGAAGCTAGCATCTTTTGTCCTGATTCCTTCACTTTTAACTCTAGGCTAAACGCGCCGTTCACCGGATCAGCGCCTTCTGACTTTCTGACGACCTCAGCCGGGATAGGTTGATCGGGCATAGCATCGGTAGTGATACTGGCATTATCTCCTTCCTGTATCACGGCCCACTCTTTATCGCTCACCGCTGCTTTAAAAATCCAATGCGAATTTCCTGCTCCGTTGATTCTGATGATGGCAGCACCTGAACTTACTACCTGTCCGGCATTGACAAACTTCTTAAGCACATAGCCATCTGCCGCCGCCCTGATTTCAGCGTAATTCAGGTTAAATTTTACAGATTTTAATTGTTCTTCTGCCAGTGCCAAAGCGGTTTGCGCATTCTGGTATTGTTCCAGCGTAGCCACACTATCACGGTACAGGTTTTCAGCACGTTTGAAGTCTCGCTGCGCTTTCTGATACGCCAGTTCCGCCTGATTTACGCCTGTCTTGATCTCTGTCAGGTCCAGTGTAGCCAGCAGTTGGCCTTTGCGAACAAAATCTCCTTCTTTCACGAAGATGTCCTTAATTACTCCTCCGCTTTTGAAAGAAAGGGTAGTTTCATCATCAGTGGTAAACTGCCCTGAAGTAGTGATGGGCTGGGCTACTTCTTCCTTTTGTAGTTTCATCACCTGTACCGGAATAGGTGCATCAGCTTCGGGTATGGCCCTGGCACTTTCTGCCGGGCTACAAGCCTGCCACAGCAGTGCTGTGAAAGCAATAAGAATCAGAGATTGAAAAGTTTTCATATTACTTAGTTTTTATAGACAATGATTTGGTTTATGGATACCATTATTGATTACAATTGCATATTGAAAATTTAATAACTGACTAATAATCAAAAGCTTAGCAATTTGTAATGTGGAGTTTTTAATTTGTAATTAGGGTAAAGTATAGGTTCCGCTTTCTCTTTCGTACTCAGCCATAGCGCCCAGCACCTTATAGGTACTGATGCTCTGCTGAAGCTGGGCAGAAGTGAGCTGATTGCGGGCGTCTATAAATTCAATGAGTGAGTTCGTGCCTTCCTGATAACCTCTTTCTATCAGGCGGAAATAGCTCTCTGCTGACTTCAGACGCTTTTGCGCAGCCAGTTGATTTTGATAAGCGGTATTCAGATTGTTCAGTGCTACATCAACTGCCATTTGCAATTGTTGTGTAGTATGGTCCAGGTTGAATCGGTTGGCATGAAGGTCTAATTCGGCCTGTTTGATCTGGTAGTGATTTCTTCTACCCTGGTAGAGCGGGATGTCTACAGAAAGGCCGACCAGAAAATAGCGTGAATGGCTGGTCCAGTCCATGTTTTCTGCCTGGGCTCCCAGGTCTGCAAAAGCATTGAGCTTGGGAAGCCAGAAATTCTGCTTCATGTTGAGAACAGTATGGTTAATCAGGTCCGCGGTTTTGAGCATTTCCAGTTCCTCTCTGTGCTGAATTTCCGCAGCATCCATCATGGTGGCCACCTCATTTACCTGGTTTTTTAGTGCACTATCTATGCTGATGGTCTGAGTTTGTTCGCGGTTTAGCAAAAAGTTGAAGTAACGTCGGGCATTTTGCTCATAGTTTTTAGCATCCTGCAGTTGTGCCTTTACCGCTTCCAGCTCACTTTCTGCCCGCAAAACGGAAGCGGGAAGGCCTCTTCCGTTATCTAATAAAGCCTGATTTACTTCTACATTTTTATTGACCAGCGAAAGCGCGCTTTCATAAATTTTCACCGCTTCCACTGCGCTCAGGTACCTGAAATAAGCTGTCTTGATATCCTTAACCAGTTCTCTTTCATATACCTTGATTTCGTACTCCTGAAGCTGTACCTGATGCTGCTGTATCGTATGGTTATAGTAAAGATCACGGTTATAGAGCGGCATGGAAGCACGCACATGGGCATCAACAAAGTTCTGAGGAAAGAACTGTTGGTTTTCATTCTCTATCTGCGGAAAGTTATTTTCTTCTACCAACTCATTGAGCGTAGCATATACCGGATTCAGCAGATCGCCAACCGGTAGGGCAATAGCACGACCTCCTTCCCCATGGTTGAAACTGGTATTAAAATCCAAAGCAGGCTGAAAATAGCTGCTGGCTATCTTAAGCGTATACATGGCTTTTTCTAATCCCACATGCTTCTGCTGAATTACCAGGTTATTTTCTAAGCCTTCCTGAGTATAGGCATCCAGCACCTCCTGAGCCTTGCTTTGAGGGGTAGCTGCGAGCAAAACACATAGCAGGCTGACAGCTAGTAATGGTTTGATTTTTAGAGACATATACATTGTATTTTTAATGAACACTGTTTAGTATAATGACAAAAAAATTTAGTTTTTCTCCAGCAGCATGACCAGGGTTTCAAAACCCATAGCAGCAATATGATCACGTTTATCTTCGCTAATGACCATACAGCGCCCCCGGATATCAATGGTAGCCATACCGTGTAGGGTAGACCATACGGTATAGGCCAGGTTCTCGGCATCGTGCCCCTTAAAGCGGCCCTGCTGAATGCACTCATCTACCACTCCTACCAGAATGTCAAAAGCAGTTTGTCCTTCCATCCAGCACTCTTTATCTTCCAGTGCTTCCATGGGATTAGTGATGACAAACATCAGATCGTAATAGTCAGGGTTTTCACGGGCAAATTCCAGATAGCCTTTTCCCATGGCAATCAGCCTTTCAAAAGGATCTTTTATCTCTCGCAATACCTGCATTTTGCTTTCTCTCAGCAGTTGGAAACCTTCCTTGTGCAGCTCATGGAAAATCGCATCTTTATCTTTGAAGTAGAGATAAATAGTTCCCGGGCTGTATTCTATTTGGTCAGCGATATTGCGTATGCTGGTACTATGAAATCCTTTTTCAAAAAAGATTTCCTTGGCGGCTTTTAAAATAAGCCCTTTGAGCTGCTCTTTTTCTCTCTGCTTTCTGTCTTTGGTTCCCATATAGACTATACAACGTGAATATAATGAACAGTGTTCAGTAAAATTAATACTTTTTTTGTACAAACTACATATTCATCGCAAAAAACTTCTTTTATTATGTCGGAATTGGCCTATCTATCTATACCAATTTCCACCTTCACTAACCATTTCATCCCTCAGATGCAGCATTTTGGCTTTCATTTTCTCAACTCGCTCCGGATGTGCGTCAGCTACATCGTTTTTTTGTTCCCTATCCCTTCGCAGGTTATAGAGTTCAAAATGTTCCGGCTCAAGGTCTTTCAAATATTCCATGTGGTTTGCCTGAAAATGCCAGGGCCGGATATTCGCCAGTTCTCCTTCGTTCAGACTTTCTGCATAAGGAATCAGGTTTTTGTAGCCTAAAAGGCACCAGTCACCGTCTCTCAACATGCAGATAGGATCATGGAAGTAGCGATAAAAAAAGATAGGATTTTCCCGTTCAGTATTTTTCGCTTCCCCTCTAAACACTGAGGCCAGACTAACACCATCAATTGTACGCTCGGCTGGTAAAGAGGACCCGGTAAATTCAGCCAGCGTAGGCAGTACATCGGTAAAGCCTCCGGGAAACTCACTCACCTGAGCTGCCGGCACCTTGCCTGGCCACCGGATGACAAAGGGCACGCGTATGCCTCCTTCAAAATTAAAGCACTTCTCTCCCCTCAGAGGATCATTAGAACAGTCCCACTGAGACCCATTATCTGAAGTAAACATCACGATAGTTTCTTCCTCTAGATTATTCTGTTTCAGGTAGTCCATCAATCTGCCTACTGCCAGGTCCATATTTTCTATCGCCCCATAATACTCCTGATTGTAAGCATGGCGTTTGGTCAGTTCTTCAGGGGCAGCCACTTTCATATGAGGTTCATTAAACCACACATTGATGTAAAAAGGCTTATCATCGGTATTTCCTTTTTCCTCCAGCCAATTCAGCGCCTCATCCATGACCAGCTGACAGGCGTAACCTTTCATCTTCCCTACTGCTTCACCATTGCGGTAGTAATTTTCGGGGTCTTTATGAGAAGGAACCGCATTGTTGTAGGCATAAAAACTGTAATCAAAACCCTGATCGTTGGGCAGAGGCTGTTCAGTTCCCTGAGAAGTCAAATGCCACTTGCCAAAGTGTCCGGTAGCATAATCTTGTTCTTTCAGCATTTCTGCTATGGTGACTTCCTCATCTCGCAAATGTATGGGCGCATTCTCTGGAATCCAGTTGTAGATACCCACACGCGTAGCATTACGCCCCGTAATCAGGGCAGAACGGGAAGGAGAACAGACTGCTGCCCCGGCATAAAAATCAGTAAACCTCATGCCCTGCTCGGCCAGCTCATCTATGTTGGGCGTCTGACTGGTGGGAGGCCGTTCTCCCTGTTCTTTATGGGCTTTCCGGTAAATGGATAGATCATTATACCCCAGATCATCGGCCAGCATCAGAATGACGTTAGGGCTTTTCGTGCTTTGTGCTCGTAGGCTGCTGAAAGTGAAGCTCCAGCAAAGCAATAGGCTTAGTTTGAATATAAGTTTCATGGTGTTGCTATTAGCAGTATTTGGTAAAAATCAGCAATCTTCTTATGAGCATTTTGCTATTTTTCAGGCTTTTGCCAGGGTACTTTCCCTCCTTTCTGAATATGTTGCATCATCAGTTTATTGAGTTCCTCATACTTCTCCGGTTCTGCTTCCACCAGGTTATTCTCCTCCTGAGGATCATTTTTAAGGTTATACAATTCATACGCTTCGTAAGGGCTATTCTGCAAAAGCTTCCAGTCGCCCAATCGTACCGCATAGATGCTCTGCCCACCGTAACGGGTTCCGCCTTCCCGCCGGGTAAAATACACTGGGCGGTCAAAATCGGCTTGCGAGCCGTTCAGTAATTCCGGGAGAAAGTTCTGTCCTTCAATGTTATCTTTGGGCTCCATACCGGCCAGCGCCAACAAAGTGGGATACAAATCCATAGACAAATATCTATTCTCCGACACGCTACCCGCTGCTATTTTTCCCGGCCAGCTGATTGCGGTGGGTACTTTCAAACCTCCTTCGTACATGCTTTGCTTGCCATCACGCAGCGGGCCATTATTGGCTTTGCTGGGCAAATGACCACCATTATCACTGGAAAAAACAATAATGGTATTGTCGTACTGCCCACTCTCTTTCAGTGCGTTGATCACCTGCCCGATGCCATCGTCCATATGCTCAATAAAAGCGACCAGCTTGGCACGGGTTTCGTCTATGCCTTCTTCTCTTTCCGTCACTTTATCCAACCATTCCTGCGGAGGCTGTACCGGAAAATGAGGCGCATTGTAAGCCAGATAAAGAAAGAAAGGGCGATTATCGTCTTCCTGACTTTTGATGTAGTCTACTGACCACTGCGTGAAAAGATCAGTCGCATGGCCTTCAGGGTCAATCTCTTTACCATTGAGGCGCATGTAGTTGATATCGTGCCGACGGTGTGTCCAGTAATCGTCCATCATATCGCCCAGCCATCCATGAAAGTAGTCAAAGCCCCGCTCTACCGGAGTGTTGGGAGATTCCAGCCCCAGATGCCACTTACCAATGATGGCGGTATGGTAACCGGCCATTTTCAGCTCCTGAGGCAGCAGCGTAGCCATTGGGTCCAGATAGCCCCAGTTATTGTCAGCATGGGTACGGATTACACCCGGCACCCCTACATAATCCTGATAGCGACCGGTAAGCAGTGCTGCACGCGTGGGAGAACAGACCGGGCAGTTGGCATAAAAATTATCAAAGCGCATACCTTCGGCGGCAATCTGATCAATATGGGGAGTCTGTAAATCTTCCGTGCCGTAGTAAGAAACATCATGATAACCCTGATCATCGGTGAGGATGAGCAGGATATTGGGAGGTGTGTCTTCAGGGGGAGATTGTTGGGTATGCAGAGGAAAGAAAATCAGCGAAATGCAAAATGCTAAAGCAGTAATCCAGTAGTGTAGCATAATGTGTTTAGGGTTGTATAAAAGTTTATTAACTGTTGTAGAACGCGTTACAAACGCGCTCCAGAGTTAGTTTAAAGGGTTTTCATATCGTTTTCCTGACCTACTTCTCTTTCCCAGGTGGCAAGCTGATCTAATAGGTCTGCCACAATATCCTGCTGCTGTTCGGAAAGATTGGTCGTTTCCTCAAGGTCCTGTGTCAGGTTGTACAAAGCGGTATCCGACTCAGTGATCAGCAATTTCCACGCATCTCGGCGGACAGCTTTCTGATCCCGGTATCTCCAGAACAAGGTTCTATCCTCAAGTGCAGTCTGATCAGCAGCCTCTCCTTCAAATAAAACCGAAGAAAAATCTTTACCATCAAAGGCAACATCCTGCTGAATAGGCGTCTGGCTGACTGATAAAATGGTAGGTAGTAGGTCCATGGTCATCAGTGTTACTGAAGATTCACCCGGCTCAATTTTATTCTTCCAGTAAGCGATGGCAGGCACTCTATGTCCACCTTCGTACAGATTTCCTTTCTGTCCGTTTAAGCCTCCGTTATTCCCAAAAGCTTCCCCTCCGTTGTCAGAAATGAAAATCACCAAAGTATTTTCTTCCAGTCCATTGGCTTTGAGGGCTGCCATAATTTTGCCTATACCTTCATCCATTACTTCTACCATTTCTTTGTAGGCTCTTTGCTGATCTTCTACCGGACCGTAATAGGTAAACTCCTCTCCGGGAAAGCGATAGGCAGGGTCATTTCTACCCTGAAAAGGAACATGAGGAGATTCGTGTGGTACATAGAGAAAAAAGGGTTCATCTTTATGTTGATTGATAAAATCTACCGAATGCTCGGTAATCAAATCTGTCACATAGCCTTCTTCCTGTATAGAGTCCAGATTGTGCCACCAATCGTAAATACCGGCATTATCGTAGTGGGAGTGATAGTCTACATTGCCGCTGACGTAGCCATAAAACTCATCAAAGCCATGATGTACTGGATTGAACTCCTTCTTATAACCCAGATGCCATTTACCCATTATACCCGTGACATAACCATTGGCTTTCATCAGTTCGGCTATGGTCAGCTGGCTTGTATCCAGACCTACTTCTCTGGTCTCCCCCCGAACGTAAATCACGCCTTCCAGCCCTGCTCTCTGCTGATAGTTTCCGGTGAGTAAGGCAGCTCGTGTAGGGGTACAGACCGGGGCATTGGCATGAAAATTGGTGAACCTGATACCATTTGCAGCTAATGAATCCAGATGAGGGGTTTGGATATTAGGCTCTCCATAACAGCTAATTCCCCCATAGCCTAAGTCATCCGCCATGATGAGGACGATATTGGGCTTGGAAGTTTCCTTATTTTCCGTCTGCGATTGACTTGTACAAGCGCATAACAGTAAGCCTGCTATGCAGCATAGGTATAGGTTGTGCATGTTGTATTATAGCTTTATTCTCACCCCGTCAGGTAAATTTCACCTAATATAAATTTTTACTCCAGGCTTTGCTTCCCTTGAGAGAATAATCTCCTTAAAATACATTCTGGAATTATGGACATGCATAAAAATTAACACCTACATCATCTCCAGTTCGCCACCTTCACTCAGAGTATGTATGGCATCGGCCAGCAAGGGTGAGATGTCCAGTGCTTTCAGTTTTCTGCTTACTTCGGTATTCTGTAGGCGGAAAGGTGGAATGGTGTTGCAAATGATCAACTCCTCAATTTCCGGTGCTGACAATACTTCTCCGGCAGTTTTGACAAACAGTCCGTGGATGGCCATAGCTCTTACTGATTTTGCTCCGGCCTTTTTGCAGGCAGCGGCTGCTCGGCTGAGCGTAGTGCCGGTGCTGATCATATCGTCAATGATGATCACGTTTTTATCTGCCACATCGCCCACTAAGGCTTCACCGCTGACTTCACCCATGCTTCTTTCTTTTTCCATGAAAATGAGTGGAATCTCCTGCTTTGTTTTTTCCTGCATCAACGCCCGGAAAGCTTGGGCCCGCTTTACTCCCCCGGCATCCGGCGACATCACCGCCAGTGGCTCATGCTTCTTATTTGTTTCAAGATAGTCTGCAAAAAGCTTTTGGGCTTCCAGGTGTATCGTCTTACAACGGAAAGCATTCTGATAAGCCTGCAGATTATGTACATCAACCGTTAGGACCCTGTCAGTACCTACCGCTTCTATCATGCGGGCCAGGTACTGGGTGTTGAGCGGGTCACGGCTTTTGGACTTACGGTCTTTGCGGGCGTAGGCGAGATATGGGATGATAGCATTTACCCTCCTGGCTCCGGCATCTTTGAGGGAGCCCAGAAAAAAGACCAACTTGACCAGCTTATCATTTACACTGGCATCCAGATCACCGTAGAGCGAATGGATAACGTAGACATCTTTTTCGTTTACGCCTTCCATCGTGCGGATTTTGTGCTCTCCGTCCTCAAAGTCTCTTGCTTTCAGCTCAGACAACGCTATGCTCAGTCGCTGAGCAACCTTTCTCCCCAGGTCTTCATCGGGTTTCAAGGCAAACAATTTGATATCCTTTTTCATAAGCTCATATGATTTTCAGATTTCTAAAGCGGTTGATGGCCGCTGCCAATTCTACTTTTCTGAACCTCACCAGATCGCCTCTCAGTTTGGGAGACAAAGCATCCAGTCCTTTCTCCTCCACCAGCTGATCGCAGTGGCTCAGATCCTCTGCAAGTGTGGATTTTCTATTCGCATTATGATACAGATTTACCATCGCTTCGCCAATTGCTTTGAGTTGCCCCTGATCCACAAGCTGTGCTATCTGGCTCACATCAATTTTTTCTCCTCCGTAGAGCATGTGATCCGTAGCATGTACTTTGATGCTTACCGACTTTTTACCTTTTTCGGGATTCAGGCTTTGATGGTCAATTTGCCTGTTGCTTAGCACTCCAAATTGCTGTCCTCCTTCTCTGGTTCTGTGCGTTTGGTGTTCTTCTGCAATAGACTTGGCCTGCTGACTGACATCTTCTATCTTAAATTCTTCAAGAGCAATCACACAGTCAGCTACTTCAAAATAATCGCCACTGCCACCCATCACCAGAATGGTGGAAACGCCATGATCGTCATACATCTGCTTCACTTTGTCCAGAAAGGGTGTGATAGGCTCTTTTTCTTTTCTGATAAGCTGCTGCATCCGATGATCGCGGATCATAAAATTGGTGGCTGAGGTATCTTCGTCAATCAGCAGAAGTTTTGAGCCTGCTTCCAGCGCTTCCATAATATTGGCAGCCTGGGAAGTACTCCCGCTGGCATTGGGGGTAGAAAAAGCTTCGGTTGACTGCTGCAAAGGCAGGTTATTGATAAAAGCAGAGATATTTACCTTCTGAATGCTTCTTTCGTCTTCTGCCCGTATCTTCATCGCGCTGGCATCGGTTACTACGTATTCACGTCCATCTCCGGGGATATGATTATACACGCCCAGGCTAATGGCACGAAGTAAGGTAGACTTACCATGATAACCGCCTCCAACGATGAGGGTAATACCTTTGCGAATACCCATACCGCTAACTTTCCCTCTGTTCGGGAGGTCTACTGTGACTTCTAATGAGGAAGGCGAACGGAAAGGAACGGCTTGCTCACGCATAGGACGATCATCTACTCCGCTTAGGCGAGGGAGTATCGCTTCATTCGCCACAAAAGCCACCAGGTTCATTGACTCAAGTTGTGCTCTTAGAAAATCTGCATCCTCGGCTACTTCAATGTGCTTTTGCAATGCCTTCTTATCCAGCGTATTGTAGTACAAGCTTTCCTGTACAATTTGTGGCAAATCTTCTATCAGCATATCTACTGCCTGCCTGCCCAGTACACTTCTGCCTCTGGCCGGCAAACCTGCATTGAACCTGACTTCTATGGATTGATCGGTAAGTACGGTGGCATTCCTTTCCAGTATCTCCTGCCCTATGGAAGGCATAAACATTTTCCCACTATGGCCGGTGCCCCGACGGTTAGAATGCTTTATGCAATTCTGGGCAAATACCCTACTGATATAGTCGCATAAAGCTATTTGTCGGCTTTTGTTTTTATAGCTGCCCTGCGGAAATCCACTTTCTGCTAATGACATGCGCACCGCCAACTGGCTGGGACTGGCGAAAGGATCGCCCTGTACATAGTCAATATTTAAACTGAAATTGCCAAAGGCATATTGCCCTTTGATCTGTTTATAAGCTTTGTAGCTTTTGCGGTCAATAGTAAGGAGTTGTCGGCGAAGCTCCTCATAATTCTTCATAAGAAATTGCTGTTAAAGCATGAATCCAACTTTCTGCATTAACCATAAGCAAAGCGGAAGGTTAGGCAGACTGGGGCTGAATTTCACTTAGCCTGTATTGAATGAATTTTTGAGAAATAGCTGCAAACTCTCCTTACAGGCTGAGTCCGATGATGATCAAAGCAAGAAGCATGAACATCAGTAGCCAGAAGAAGATGCCTACCGCGACTACTGAAGTATTTTCTTCTCCTTTTACATCACCCTCACCTATTACATCTGACCTGTTTTTTCTGCCATTGGGCGTATAAGGCGTAGCAGCAGCAAGCAGCAGCGCCAGTATCAAGCCTACTACCAAAAGATCAAGCCAGGCAGCATCATACCAAACAGGCCCGATGGGTTCTATCCATATTGAAACCATCCATATGCCTAAGAAAAGGACTAACAAAAAGCTCCAGAGGCTCCCCCAGGGCCCTCTTCTTCTCAAACCATAATAGAAAATGCTTACGATAACTAAAGTAATGACGATGATAGCAATGACTTCTGCCAGTATCATTGTATGTTAATTTTTTAGGATTTTACAAATCAGCATCAGCTTATAGAAGGACTCAAAGTGATTGTGCTTATCCTTCAATAGCCGATACTTCTACTATTTGTGTTTAAATACTTTGCCTTCTGTTGAAGTAGGTGTAACAAGGACGCAAACACTCCAAAAAATATCAAAAATCATCAGAATGTTACTATCGTATTTATCTGAAGATTGGGAGTAAGCATAAAACCAGATGAAGGATAGCGCTTCTGAACCCCTAGTTTTCCCAGTAGCGATCTTTCCACTCTTCGTACTCTTCATCATCTATGTATCCATCACCGTCTGTATCCCAATAGTGGTATGCTCCTTCAGAAAATTCTTCTTCGCTAATAATTTCGTCGGCGTTTACATCCCAGTCTACAAACAAGCCAGTGTCCATTACTCCTGCGCGGTACTCGCCCAGATCTATCTTCCCATTATTATTCAGGTCCCAGTCGTCAAAAGTACCGTAGAGTACTTCATCGTAATTTTCATAATATAAGTCTACCGCGCTGTTCCATTCACCCTGGTCTAAGGCATTATCGTTGTTCAGATCCCAGATGTTATAGTAGGCATCATACAACTCGTCAAAATCCAGATCGGAATCCTCATCCAAACCCCAATCGGTATAATATCCGGTAGCCGTGATGCCATCATAGAATTCATCATTGTCAATGTAATTGTCTTCGTCTATGTCCCAGTCATCGTAAGTTTCATAACCTCCTGTATCACAGGCAAAAAGGAACAGTAGCAAGGGAGAAATCAGACTTAGTGTAGCGCTTGGTATATTCAGTTTCATAATGATTAATTTTAGGTTTAACAGGCCTGAGGAAAGACCCCAGGCTTTTGTTAATATTGAAATGACAATCAATGAGATTCGTCCTTACTCACATCAAAGGAGACTTTGGCATTGACGCCGTAGGAGACAATCTTGTTGTTCTCTACATTGGCGTTCATCTCTTTGACGTAAATAGAATGGATATTTTTTACTGATTTGGAAGCTTCCGTCAATGCGTTTTGTACTGCATCATCAAAGCTTTTTTCAGATCCTGCGATTACTTCTATAACTTTTGTAATAGCCATGTTTAAAAAATTTATAGTGAAAAAAAATAAGGTGCATTTCCACCCGGAAATCACCATGGATAAATCTTTATCAAAAATTAATACTGCTGATCAGGTATGTACTGCATCAGCAAGATTTAAGCCTTTCCAATATGTAAATATGTCTATGAGTAGCGCCGTACATTGAAAATTAATACTGCTCTTCGCTTATCCAAGGTCAAGTGTTCTGACATCTTGCTTTGCGGTTGAAATTCCGTTTTGTGAGACCGGGCCCCGGCGGCACAAACCGGGGAACCAGGTTTATTAATTTTTAATGTGCTACCCTAGACACAAACAGAGGCGTCATTAATTAACATTTACTTTCTGTTCCCTATGCGCAGATGCTACTATAGCTTACTTTTTTTGTTAGCAGTAAGGGATCAAATCGTGAAGCCAGCCTATGGTGGGCTGTCAGTTTCACCTGTCAGTAACCTGCTTGACCACATCAATTTGTTTAGCTGTTTCAATGTTTATACTGATTAGCCCAGGCAATTGTTTTGACTATTGGATTGATCTATATGATTGATTAACAAGCACTTAATTATTAACTATTCCAATATGTCAAAATGTACTTATGAAGCTTAGTCATTTTATTGTCGTTTAATCCCACAAAATGCTTAGCTGAATGATCAGGAATGGCTATTCAGTGCCAGGCCGGATTCCCTCAAACTCTTCCTGAACAATTGTAACTGGTACTATTCACCTAATAAAAAGGAAGGCAAGTAACTATTTCATAGCAAGCATAAGCTCCTTAGCTTTGTATTACTGGATGAATTGAAAACAACAATTTTTTAACATTGGGTAAGCCTAAATCTTTAGGCTTATTTTTCACCCACATCAGGGGGTAGAAAACACCACCTCTTCTTCTGCACAAGACTTTTTGAGCCAGCTAATAATTTTTTTAATCTAATAAAGCCGATAAAATGAAAAGAAGATTTCATAAGGCACTATTGCTTTTTGCATTAACAAGCATGTGTGCTTGCTATCCCGAAGGACCCGAATATGTAGAAGATCTGGATGTGGTGTACACCAATTACGACCCGGAGTTTGCGTTTTCTGCCCAGAATACTTTTGCGGTGCCCGACAGCATCATTCTTATCAGTGAACAAAACTTTGTGGTGGTAGACGGTGATGACACACCAGAGATCGTAGACCCTGTTTACGCCGATGTTATTCTGGAACAGCTTAGAGAAAATATGGTGGAAAGTGGCTGGACAGAGACAGAAATAGAGGATGATCCGGATGTGATTCTACTCTTATCCGTAACCCGTACTACCAATCTGTATTATAACTATGATTTGCGCTACTGGGATTGGTGGTACCCCGGCTCATACGCAGGCCTGGGATGGTACTACCCCAACTATTTTCCCGGCTACTACAGAGGGATTAATCCGACTTTTGGTTACAGTCCGGGCTATGTTTCCGGTTACCGCTCCGGCTCCCTGCTGATACAGATGACCCAACCTGCCAATACCGGGGTAAATGATAATGTACCCGTAGTGTGGATGGGAGTAGTCAATGGGCTACTGGAAGGCAGCCCCAACAATATCAACAACCGCCTGCAACTGACCATCAACCAGGCGTTTGACCAGTCTCCATATCTCAATATTTAATACCCTCAGCACTATAGCTTTGGTGTATCACTAAAACCTTATTTGCTATGCAATATAAAATTATACTCACCTGCCTGAGCCTGATTGCCAGTATACAGCTGGGGTGGGCGCAGCAAAATATGTTCAGCCTCCAGTACTCTGTTGGTTTTCCTACCTCGGAACTAAACGATTACATTGGAGAAACCAGCTTTAGAGGATTGGCATTAGATTATACTTATCTTACTTCTACTAACCTCAGTTTTGGAATAAGTGGGGGTGTCAATACTTTTTACGAAAGAAAAGGCTATGATACCTACAATGAAGGTACGGCTTCTCTTACCGGCACCCAGTATCGTTATACCAACAGCTTCCCCATTATGGCTTCGGTCGGTTATTTTTTGAATCCGGCACAGACGCTTACGCCTTACGCCAGCCTGGGTATTGGGACCATCTACACGCTACGGGATACCCGCATAGGCTCATATAGCACGGAGACTGATACCTGGCACTTCAGCCTCAGACCGGAGATTGGTATCATATACCGCTTAAGCTCCAAGCTGGGCTTCAAACTGGCAGGGAAATATTACCAAACCTTTGAGGCTGATGAGTTACCTGCTCAGTCGTATGCTACGCTGGACATGGGCATCGTGCTCTACCCTGCTCCACGCTAGCGGTAGAATAAGAATAAGTAGAATAGAGACCAGTCGGGACGCTTGCTCTAGTTTGTAGAGAGATAGGACGCTTACTTCAGTGGGTACATTTGGAGGCGGGAAAGTTTATTTAGCAGAAAGCTGCAGCCTCGCTATTATGAAATCAAAAAAACTTCACTTTTGTAATAAAAACATTGAAAAGCCAGGAATCCTGGGTGTGAATTAGTGATTCCCAGGCCATATTCTGATGTTTTAGGGACAGGGAAGCCCATTCCCAAGGCAAAATCAACAGTTTTAATGACAGGTAAGCCTTACTTTGTGGTTAATACAAAAGTTTTGGTGCCAGGGAAGCAGCTTCCCTGGCCTAAAATAAATGTTTTGATGTCAGGGAAGCGCTTCCTGATGTCTGGAACAAAAGTTTTAACCTCCGGGAAGCACTGATTTATGGCAAAAACTAATTTTTGCAGTATATTATTCGGGTGATTTGAGAAGATTTTAAGCCGGCACATCAGGCAGTTTTGATGCTTATCGCAGTATTTATGTAAAATTATGCGTGAAAAGTACGGAGACTTACGTTAGGTCAGAACTATGATGTCAGAATCTGGATGCCTGTCTGGCTTAAGTTTGCTTTAGCTTAAGCTCAGTAGAATGGGGAAATTTAGCGAGAGTAGGTGGGATGAAGACCCAAGTAAGTCGCTTGTGTCAGTTTGTGCGGGACGCTTGCTCCAGTTTGGGAGTGCCATTTTTTGAAACAGCATTTTTTTATAGTGTACAGGGTCTGCTGCTTTTCTTTGTAAAGGCACAAGCGGGCTTTTCTTAAACGTATAGCCATTATGACTCATTGACAGCCTTTTTGCTCAGAGAACGTTCCCAAAAGCTTCCACCACATACAAGGCTTCCTTTGTTTACGGCAAGTGCGCTCGTCAGGCATCAGTTAGCTTTTTCCCAAACAAAGGAATTTTCCTCATGTTGTATAGTCAATAAGTTGCTTGTCACTGAGTTAAGCTATTTACTTTAGTTTAGGATATTTTCCTCAACGTTCTCTGCGAGTAACGCTGAGTGAGAGGATAAAGAATAAAAAAACAAGCGGGACGCTTGCTTCTTTGCTTTGTCAGGGGTCTTAGTTTTTGTCATTAAATCGTACTGTAGACTTTACCCATCAGACAGGGCTTCCATATTTGCATTTTTCTTATTTTCTCTCTCTTTTCTATCCCTAAGGTTTCCGTAAGCTTTCCCTAAGGTCGCTGTAAGCTAAGCCTAAGGGTAGAAAGTTGTACTTTTTTTATGAATTGCTCTTGCAGTACAGACTGCAAACTGTAAAATAAGCCTAAATTTGTATGAGTATTTGTTCATATATTTAATCTAACTCGCTTCTTTATGGTTGGTTGGTTGGTTGGTTTATTTATTTTGCTACATTATGACTCAGCAGTAATTTTATTTTTAATGATCACAGAAACACAAAAAACCGCTGATAAACGCTCATCATCCGCCCTAACCATTGTGGGTATAGGGGCTTCAGCAGGCGGACTGACTGCACTGAAAACCTTTTTCTCTCTTATTCCCCCGGATAGCGGGCTGGCCTTTGTAGTAGTGGTTCACCTTTCTCCCGACCATAAAAGCGCGATGGTTGAGTTGTTACAACCACATGTAAAAATGCCAATACAGCAAGTGACGGAAACCATGCCCATAGAACCTGATCATGTCTATGTCATTCCTCCCAATGCCAACCTCAACACCATTGATACCCACCTGCGCCTCTCGGACCTGAAAGCCAGCCGTAGGGAGCGCGCACCCATTGACCATTTTTTCCGTACCCTGGCCAGTGCCCATGACGGGAATTCGGTAGGCATTATCCTTACCGGCACCGGCTCTGATGGTACACTAGGGATTAGAGAAATAAAGTTGCAGGGCGGCCTTACCATAGTACAGGACCCGGAGGAAGCCGAGTTTGATGGCATGCCCCAAAGCGCTATCTTTTCCGGGCAGGTAGATAAGGTGATGACATTAAAAGAAATTCCTCCTTATTTGCTCAAATTTGTTTCTACCCGACCCAAGCTTAAAATGCTGGACACTGCTGAGGAACCGGAGGGGGAAGGCAGGCAGCTTATCCAGAAAGTCTATGCCCAGGTAAGAGCCCGTACCGGACGGGACTTTAGCCGCTATAAGCACTCTACCATACTGCGCCGTTTGCAGCGTCGTATGCAGCTTCACCAGATAGAGCATCTGGAAGATTATGTTAAGATGCTTCGGAATAATGCTGAAGAAGTACGCTTACTTTCTGACGACTTTCTGATCAATGTTACCAGCTTCTTCCGGGATGCGGACGTTTACCAATACCTGGAAGAGAATACCATTCCTCAGATTTTTGAGCGAATAAAACCGAATGAACAGATCAGGGTATGGTCGGTAGGCTGTGCCACCGGTGAGGAAGCTTATTCGCTGGGTATGCTGCTCATTGAGGAAGCCAGCCGCAGGGAGACGGCGCCTTCCCTACAGGTATTTGCCTCTGACCTGCACCCGCAATCCCTCCAAAGAGCCCGTGATGGCTTTTACCCGGGAGACATTAAGATAGATGTGAGCGAGGAGCGCCTGCGCCGCTTTTTTACCAAAGAAGATGGAGGTTATCGTATCCGCAAAGAGCTGCGGGAGCTGGTGATCTTCACTCCTCATAATCTGCTGGGTGATCCCCCCTTCTCCCGCATTGACCTGATCGTCTGCCGTAACCTGCTCATCTACCTGAAGCGGGATGTGCAGCGCGATGTGTTTGAGCTTTTTCATTACTCCCTGCGGCATAATGGGATCCTGATACTGGGAGGCTCCGAGCACCTGGAAAGTGCCGACCTTTTCCGTACCGAAAACAAAGAATTCTCGATATATACCAAGTGCAATATAGCCGGGCCGGAGCCTCGCCTTCCTGTTTTTCCTACTGTGCAAATGGGCTTTCAGCAAGAATCTTCAAAAGAAAGAGAGCAGCCCAGCCTGCCCTACGGAGCACTACACCAGAAAATGGTAGAACGCTACGGACCACCCAGTATCTTGCTGAGCCCTGACTATCAGGTGATGCATGTTTCTGACAATGCCGGACGCTATTTACAGATTGCTGGGGGAGAGCTTAGCCGTGATGCTTTTAAGTTGGTACGCCCGGAATTGCAAATGGAATTACGCTCTGTCATTTATGCGGCGCGGGAAAGCAAAAAGCTCACGCTCTCCAAACCGGTAAAAATCGTCCTGGAAGGGCTGGCCCGTCAGATCATTCTGTCTGCCCGGGTAATAGATGAACCCTCCCAGGAAAATGTAACTCTGGTCCTTTTTGAGGAATATGATAAACCAAGCAATATCAAAGAGGATAGTACCGCTGCTACTTCTGAAGATTCTAATTCTGAGCAGGTCAAAGAACTAAACCAGGAGCTACAGGACACTCGCCAGCGCCTGCAGGCAGTGATAGAAGAGTATGAAACCAGCCGGGAAGAGATGAAAGCCTCTAATGAGGAGCTGCAATCGGCCAATGAAGAGCTACGTTCTACCCTGGAGGAACTGGAAACCAGCAAAGAGGAGCTACAATCCATGAACGAAGAGCTGACGACCCTCAACCAGGAAAACCGGCACAAAGTAGAGGAGCTTAGCCAGATGTCGGACGACCTGCAAAACCTGATGGCCGCTACCGATATTGCCACGCTCTTTCTGGATAAAGACTTACGCATACTGCGTTTTACACCTCAGCTGGGAGAGCTGTTTAATGTACTTCCGGCCGACCGGGGACGACTGATCTCGGACCAGACGCACAAGCTAGGCTATGATGAGCTGGTAGCTGATGCAAAAAAGGTACTCAACAAACTAGTACCCGTGGAGCGGGAAGTAAAAGATAAGCGGGGCAATACCTACCTGACGCGGGTGCTGCCCTACCGCAGTGTAGAGGATAAGATTGAAGGCGTGGTCATTACCTTTATTGATATTACCGCAAGAATAGAGGCGGAAGCGCATCAAAGAGAGAGTGCTGAGCAATTCCGTGCCCTGGTGGAGGCTACTGCCCAAATCGTTTGGACGACCAATGCGCAGGGAGAAGTAGTGGAAGACTCACCCTCCTGGCGCGAATTTACCGGGCAAACTTTTGAGGAGTGGAAGGGCTATGGCTGGCTTAATGCGATACATCCAGAGGATAGGGAGTTTGCCGAAAGCTGGTGGCGTGAAAGTGCCAAGGAAGAGAAAATGGTGGATACCGTTTTCCGGGTTCGCCACAGAAGCGGGCAGTGGCGCTGGACTACTGTACGTGCCGTACCTTTGAGAAACGCCGATGGCTCGCTGCGTGGGTATGTGGGCATGAATACCGATATTACAGAACAGAAAGAGGCACAACAAGCCTTGCGACAATCAGAAGAAAGTTTAGCTGCGATCTTCCATGAGGCTGAGGCAGGGATATGCGAGATCAGCACAGCAGGGCATTTTCTGCGCGTTAATGATAAAATTTGCCGCATACTTGGCCGGAGCCGCGAAGAAATTCTCCAATTAAACATAGCTGATGTCACCCTGCCTGAGTATCTGCCGCAAAGTCAGGAAGCTTTAGAGCGTCTGCTCAAAACCGCTGAGCCGGAATCTGTGGATAAGTGCTATGTAAAAGCGGATGGCAGCAAGGTCTGGGCCAATAGCGCGCTTTCATTACTGAGTAACAAGGAAAGGGGACAGCCCAGCGTGCTGGCTGTAACGGTTGACCTGAGCGAACAACGCAAGGCGGAAGAGGCGCTGCGGCAGTCGGAAGAACGTTTCCAACTGGCCACTGCCACTGGCAATATGTACTCCTGGGAATTGGATATAGCCTCTCAAGAGTTTTTCTATTCTGGTAGTGCCAGCAGCGTGGTCGGCATCTCCTCTGCTGAGGACTTACCCAGAAATATGGATGAAATGATGCAGATGATTCATGAAGATGATCGGGAGCGAGTACAAAAGGAACTGGAGCTTGCACAAGAGGAAGTAGACACTTATAACCCTACTTTTAGAATAAAAAGAGAGGACAATGGTATCAACTGGTTGGAGATGAATGCCAGGGTATTTCGTGATGAACATGGTGAAGCTATAAAGATTATAGGAATTGCCCAGAACATTACGGATCGTAAGCTTGCCGAAGAAGCGCTGGAAAAAGCCAAAAGTGAAGCGGAGCTGGCAGCCCGGGCCAAGGAGGAGTTCCTTTCTACCATGAGCCACGAGATACGTACGCCCCTCAATGCCATCAATGGCCTCACCAACCTTCTTTTGCAAAAAGAGCCTCGCCCGGATCAGGAAGAAAACCTCAATACGCTGAAGTTTTCTGCCCATAGTCTGCTCATTCTCATCAATGATATCCTGGACTACAGCAAAATTGAGGCAGGCAAGGTAGCACTGGAACATGTAGACTACCAGCTCTCTACCCTGGTGGACAGCATCCGGCAGGCACATTTGCCTCTGGCCGAGCAAAAAGACAATGAACTGCATTTTCACATTGCTGATAATGTACCGGATGTACTCAGGAATGATCCTCATAAGCTGGCACAAGTGCTCAACAATCTGATCAGTAATGCCATTAAGTTTACCGAGCATGGCAGTATCTACCTGAATGTAAAACTGGAGAAACTGGAAAAAGACAGGGCATGGCTGTACTTTGAGGTAAGAGATACCGGTATTGGTATTTCGGAAGACAAACTTCAGGCGATCTTTGAAAAATTTACCCAGGCCGACAGCAGTACGGTACGCCGTTATGGAGGTACAGGGCTGGGGCTTTCCATTACCAAGTCTTTGCTGGAGCTTATGGGCAGTGAAATCGTAGTGGAAAGTGAGGAAGGTGAAGGTTCCGTATTTTCTTTCATCCTGAGGCAGGAAATTGGCAGTAGAGCTAACCTCAAAAAGGTAGAGCATATTTATACCGAAAGCAAAAAGGATACTGCCCGTTTAAGAAAGTTAAAAATCCTGCTGGTAGAAGATGCAGAGATCAACCGTATGGTAGTGCTACAGCATCTGGAAGAGTGGTGGGGCTTGAAAGCTGATGAAGCCATAAATGGAAAAGAAGCGGTAGAAAAAGCGAAAAAAGTTGATTATGACCTTATCCTGATGGACAAGCGCATGCCGGAGATGGATGGCGTAGAAGCCACACGTAGTATTCGCAAGCTTAGTGAGCATTATGCCCGGATTCCCATCATCATTCTGTCTGCCGATACTTCTGTGGGAAAAGAACTTTCAAGTGAAGGAACCAAACTCTTTGATGCAGTGGTGACCAAGCCTTTTGAACCGAAAAAGCTGATGAAAACCATTATATCACAGGTAGTAAGAGAAGGGGATTCAGTCTCTGCCCCTTCCAAAAAGCAGGAAGCCCAGCCGAATGATGATATATTTACGCCTGACTTTGAAAAAGCTGAAGAGCCCTTTAAAGGAAGTGAGGAAAAGAAGAAACATTTTTATAAGATGGCGATTAACGCACTACGTGTTTTTCAGAAGGAATATATGGAGGGAATGGAAAAAGGGGATAAACAGCAACTGGAAGACATTATGCACAAAGTAAAAATGCTGTTTAATCTGCTGGGAATGGAAGCTTTTTATGAAAAAATGCAGCATGTGCGTTATCAGATAGGGGCAGGCAATTCAACAAAAACGTTAAGCAATGAAATTGATAAGGTGCAAAGGGGCTTGGAGGAGGTAATTGCTAGTATTCAGCAGAGGCTGGAGGAACTGGGCTAAGTTTGGATGGTCTTAATTTTACTTAAAGTATGTTTAAAAATTTCTATGGCACTTGAAGCTAATTACAAACTTTGATTTTACATTTAACCTGATAGCATTGTTACTTTTTGTCATTGCCACAAAAAGTAACCAAAAAAGTCTAGCCGTCCCGGCCGGGAAATCTCCGAACGCTTCCACGCGCTTCCCTTCGCACGCCCGCCGGATATTCAGGCGGGGCCTCCCAGGCCAACACACTGAAATACAAGTATTTATAAAGACTTAAACAAACTCTTAGTATAGTAAAAGAAAAAGCATCCGACTATTCGCTTACTTTGGTAAGCATTAGCCTGATGCTTGCTCTATTAAGAATCAATCAAGTTGAGACTTGTTGCAAGGTTATCCTCTGGTATAATTCTTTGCTAAGGTAGGGCTCAAGTAACTTATTATTATTTAATACTTTTATCTTCACTACACCTTCCCAGGGCAGGTGGCTGGATGACCATACTTCTACGAACTGTCCTTGTATGCTATAAAGTTTGATATAGTAGTAAGGGTTGATACGGGTAGTAAGGTGACTGCCGGACTGTTTTAGCAACTTGATTTTTTCATGATAGCTGAGTGAACGTAAACTTTGTGGTTCCATATAAGATAGTTTTGATAATCACTTCTATACTCCCAAACAACGAAATAAAAACAGCATTGTCCATATCCATTATTATTCATATTGTCCAGTGATTCTACTCAATTTCCGCCTAATTTTTACTTCCTAGTTTGACTACTTTCATTCCTCATGGTACTGAGCTTATTTACTCATAGAAAGCGTAAAGGCCATAATGAGGAGGTAAAATTTGTTTCCTGAAGTGATCAAAAATCAGCGCTTATCAGAGGTGCATAATACCCCTCAGGCTTACTCAAATAGTGCCAGCTTCAGTCTTATCGTACATTAGCTGTGTAGCTCAAATCACCATTTATTAGCATTATCCAGATACAGCCTTACCAGTTCCACAGTATTATTCACCTTACATTTCTGAAGCATATTGGCCCGGTGGTTAGAAACCGTACGTTCACTTAGAAAGAGTTTATCCGCGATCTGCTTGGAACTTAAGCCCTCAATCAAAAGCATAAGCACTTCTTTTTCTCTTTTGGTGAGTATATTGATAGGATTCTGATCATTGCCGGAAGATTCGTTTCTGTTTTTGAAGCCTTTCACAATGATCTGGCTGATAGGCTGGCTGTAATACTCCTTACCTTCCTGTATGCTTTTGATTGCCTCTATCAGCTCATTTTTTTCTGCCTGCTTGGTGATGTAGCCCGCTACTGAGCTATTGAGCGCTTTGTACACATAGTCAGGTGAGTCGTGCATACTAAAGATAATGACCTTAGTAGCCAACTCTTTTTTTCTGATCTCTTCAGATATATCAAAAATAGACATGCCGGGCATGTTGATGTCAGAAATAAGGATATCCGGCTGGAGTTCCTCTACCAGTTTGTGCAATTGTTCCCCATCGGAAGCGGTAGCTACAAGTTCTATATCCTGATAATCTGAGAGCAGAGAAGATGTCGCTTGAGTGAGAATCACATGATCATCAGCCAAAACAACTTTACATTTATTCATAACAAAAAAATTATAGTTGAAAAAAATCAATCTGGCAGCTTTATAATAAAAAATTAAGAAAAACTGCTACCTCAAAATAGCGGAAATGTGTTTCAATGTCAACTTTTTATGCACACATTAGTTTGGAGTTTACACTTATTTTCGTAAATAATTACAAAAAATTGGCAAAGAAAAGATGCTCTCAGCTTTAGGGTATCCACTATTCAAAAACCCATCTCATAATTTTAATAACCTGTGAAAAGCTATGATGACTGACTTCTCCGCCAAAAGGGAACCTCATCCATTAAAATCTTCGTAGTACAAGGATTTTCCATCCGGCTGGCTGAGGCGGACATAGTTAACAGCGCCTGCACCGTGAAAGCGGTAGCCAATGCCAATGATTTTACTGTGGGTTTGAGGTAAAACGCCCTGATAGGCCAGCTGCTGATTGATGAGCAGGCGAAGTTTACGCTCTCTGGCTTCGCACTTCACTTCTACCCAATCGGAGAAGTCCGCTCCGAAGGCAAGCAGGTTACTATCTTCGGTTTTCATACCCTGCGCTTTGAGTTGCTGATCTACATTGGCCAGGCAGGCAGGAATACTCAGCGGAATCACCAGTGAAGCAGAATTCTCGTACAGTATGACCACGCTACTGTCCTGGCAAACTGCTTCTCCCTCTTTGAATTCACTTTTCAATGCGGTTTCCAACACGAAGTTATCATTGTACAGTTCGCCAAAGTCTTTCACATTGTAGTAAGCCAGCCAGGGGGTAGAGGCTTGCCTATCAGGATGCACAGCCCCCAGTTTTTCTTCAGGCACACGCAAAGCACCTCCATGCATGATATTTTCATAGAAGTAGTAGGGCATAGGATCACGCTCCACCAAAGCTGTCCAGTCCTTGGTATTGATGATAAAATCCTCCTGCTTTAGCGGCTGATCATCAGCAAGTAAAGCCGCCTGATACGCTCCGGGATAGTAGTACATAGCAGCATGCTGACGATCCTGTACCGGCACTTTCACCCTATCATCCGGCCTGGCAGACTGCTGAAGGTAAATGCTATCGGAGGGAGCAGCAGATGCATCGTACTGAAAAATGACCGTATTGGGCACACCGCTCGTTACCACTTTACCGCTGAAAGAGAAATCTTCTTCGTTCCATACAAAGGCTGCCTTTTTCTGAGCCTGCATGGAGAAAAGCAGACCAATGATGATCACTCCTCCTACCAACAGCAGCAGCATAAGCATAAATGACTTTAGCAACACTTTTTTATCCTGTTGGTAGACAGTTGCAGGAACTGGGTTAGCACGAACAGCATGCTGCCTTACGCCTAGGGTCTCAGCTTTACCCATCCCCTTCTGCCCTGGTAAGGGAGATGTAAAGTTAGCTGACTTGAAGGTACGCCAGTCCGCATAACCGGCAAATTGTGCCAGCACATTGAGGGTAGTGACATTAGGAGCACTATTGTACCGGACTTTCCCCCAGAGGCGCTTAAGTGTAGTGCTGCTGAGGCTTACACCGGTTGCCTCCAAAATCATTTCGCTGAGGTGGAGAAAATCCTGGTTGGTCCATTGGCCAGCATTTCCCCAGCCCAGCTGCTTTTCTATTATTAGCCGGCACTGCTGCAAGTACATTTGTTCTACCTCTTTCATCTTTGGGTGTATTTATCCACAAAATAAATAAAAGTTTCCATAGCCCCTAGTTGACTTGTACCAACTTGTATGAACTTGCACAAGCTGTGTATAAGCCCAAAGCGCTAACCCTCCCTAATATTACGCCCATAATTTGAAGTTATGACGTATCGGAAAATAAATACGCTGATGGGCGGCTTGCTGTTCATCATTGCGCTGATTGTGTATACGCTTACCGTAGAGGAGACGGTAAGCCTTTGGGATTGCGGAGAGTTTATTGCTGCTGCCTACAAATTGCAGGTGCCTCACCCACCCGGAGCACCCTTTTTCCTCCTGCTGGGCCGTATGTTCTCCTTGCTGGCGGGTGAGCAGGTAGAAAAGGTAGCTTTCTGGATCAATATGATCAGCGTGATCAGCAGCAGCGCCACCATTATGTTTTTGTACTGGTCCATTACTCTGCTGGGCCAGAAAGTACTGAAAGTATCTGAGCAAGGAATTAATTCAGCACAAAGTATCTGGCTGATCGCTGGCGGCACGGTGGGTGCGCTGGCTTATACTTTTTCGGATTCCTTCTGGTTTTCAGCCACAGAGGCAGAAGTATACGGACTCTCATCTTTCTTCACTGCTTTTGTATTCTGGGCAATTCTTAAATGGGAACATATGGAAGGTGCTGCTGGTAGCCGCTGGCTCATCCTCATCGCTTATATGGTCGGCTTATCCATTGGCGTGCATCTGCTCAACCTGGTTACCATTCCTGCCCTGGGACTGATTTTTTACTTCAACCAATACAAAAGCACTAAGCTGGGCATTGTCTTCACGCTATTGATCAGCCTGGGCCTTATCGGGCTTATCATGATCGGAATCATTCCCGGTCTGCCCTCTATGGCCGGAGCTTTTGAGATATTCTTTGTCAACAGTCTGGGAACGCCCTTTGGAGTTGGCTTTGCGGTTTTCGGAATTCTATTGCTGGGAAGTTTGCTGTATGGACTCTATTTTTCAATAAAACATCGCAGACAGGTACTCAACACCGCCCTGCTAGCCCTGACTTTCATACTGATTGGCTACTCATCTTATGTGCTGGTATTGATCCGTTCAGAGTATGATCCTCCTATTGATGAGAACGATCCCGAAACCATCATCAGCTTTGTTTCTTACCTGAAAAGGGAACAGTATGGCAGCCGACCGCTGGCTTATGGTCCTTACTTTACTGCCGAACTGGTAGACCAAAAAGAAGGTAAGCCGGTTTATGAAAAAGGAGATCATGAGTATGTCATTACCAATTACAAACTGGAGAACACCTACGACCCTAAGCAGTCTACAATTTTTCCGAGAGTGTACAGCACCCAGGATAACCATCCGGCATTGTACCGGCAGTGGATAGGCTTACGCCCCAATGAAGTGCCCAATTTTGCGGACAATCTCAGCTTCTTCTTTCGTTACCAGCTTGGGCATATGTACATGCGCTACTTTATGTGGAATTTCGCAGGTCGCGAGAGTGACGTCAAAGACGCAGGATGGCTTATGCCCTGGGAGAGTGTAAAGGATGTGCCGGAGCAACTGGCCCAAAACAAAGCCCGAAATAACTACTTCATGCTTCCCCTCCTGCTGGGTCTGGTAGGCTTATTTTATCATTATCGTAAGGATGTAAAAGGCTTCTCAATCGTCGGCTTGCTCTTTATCCTCACAGGAGTGGGGCTGGTGGTATACCTGAATTCTCCACCGGTAGAACCGCGCGAAAGAGATTATATTTATGTGGGTTCTTATTTTGCCTTTGCCATATGGATTGGTTTTGGCGTAATGGCCTTGGCGCACTTGCTTACAAAGCTCGTGAGAGATAAAAGCAAAACAGGTATCGCTGCGGGTATCATCTGCTTATCTGTTCCCCTGCTTATGGCTGTACAGGGGTGGGATGACCACGACCGCTCTGATCGCTACTTTGCCCTGGACCTGGCGCGCAACTACCTGGCTTCCTGCGCACCCAATGCCATACTCTTTACCGGTGGTGATAACGACACTTTTCCGCTGTGGTATCTACAGGAGGTAGAAGGATTTCGTACCGATGTGCGGGTCATCGTGCTGAGTTATTCCAATACCGACTGGTACATTGAGCAAATGCGGCGACCGGCTTATGAGTCCGAGCCTTTTCCGCTGAGCCTTACCGAAGAAAACTACAAGCAGGGAGGGCCGAATGATTACCTGCCTTATGTGGAAAGACCCAACATCAAAGGGGCTATCAGTCTGAAGCAGTACCTCAAGCTGATCAGAAACAATTCTCAGGCGTTACAAATAGCCAATGCGGGCTTCCGCTACAACACGGTTCCATCGGATAGTTTTTATCTGGATATAGAGACAGTATCTCCCTCAGAGCATTATTCTTCTTCAACCTCAGGCAGTGCCCCCCTTATTCCTGCTGAACTGCGGGAAATTATTCCGGAAGATATGCAGCAGCTATATACCGACCGCCTACATATTGGTTTGAAGGACAGAGGATTGGAGAAAAAAGACCTGATGCTGCTGGACCTGATCCAGACCAACAAATGGCAGAGCCCTATTTATTTTAATCCTACTTCACTACAGGGTACTCATCTGGATTTCAGCGCCAACGTGGTGCAGGAAGGTATGACTTTCAGGCTACTGCCAGTAGAAAATCCTAACCCATCGGATATGCTGATCAATACCGAGACGATGTATAATAACCTGATGAATGAATTTAATTTCCGTTCACTGGACAATGAGGATACCTATTACAATACCGAAGACCATGTGAACCGGGGCATATCCATTTACCGGCAGTGGTTCAATACGCTTATTGAGAATCTGATACGGGAAGGCAAAGAGGATCAGGCCAAAGAAGTGCTGGACAAATATATGAAAGTAATGCCTCAGCAGGCGTATGCTATGGATTTCAATACAGTTCATATTGTCCGGTACTTATTTCAACTGGAAGAGCAACAAAGGGCTATCACACTGAGCAAAGAATTGCATGAAAACGCCGCAGAGCTACTGGATTATTATCTAAACGGAGGAAGCGTTACTGACAGACTGGAAATCAACAGAAACCTATATGTACTTAATGTACTTGCCGAGATTTTAAAAATATATCAGCCTAAGCTTGCGGAGAAGATAAACCAAGACTTTATCCAATTTTATAGCAGACTGGAAGGCAGCTTATGAGTGCATTACTTTCCTTCATAGCCTTCATTGTAAAAAATGCAAAGTCCATCTTTGCCGGCTACCACAATATCATTTCTGCCGGTACCTCTCAGGTCTACTACGGCAAAGTAAAGTCCTGCTCCTTTGCCTTCTCCATAAGGACCGTAATCTATAGTGTGCTTGGTAAAAGAGTCACCATTCCACTGGAAGTAGTACAAACCTAAAGGATCATTACTACCCGGATCATGGCCATTGTGGGCACGAAATCGCTTGCCGGTGATTAGCTCAGGCTTTCCATCTCCGGTCACATCTGCCCACTCCATGGTATGGAACTGTGAATTGTAAGGATCAATAGGATGCTTGATCCAGCTGCGCTGGCCTGAGTCATCGGTGCTTTGCTCGTACCAATGTAGCCCATAGCCATGTCCCTGCCCGGCAATGATATCATTCTTCCCATCTTCATTGACATCCACGATAAGCACAGGTACACTGGCGGTGCCTATGTTGAATTCTTCATGCATCTGCCACTTTCCTTGCAGGGGATTCGCTGGAGCTTCCAGCCAGCCATTGCTGATGATAAAGTCTCCCCTGCCATCTCCATTGATATCACCAAAGCCCAGGCCATGACCCTGCTTTTCGGCTACATCGTAGCGGGTAAACCTGGAAGTGCCTTTACCCTGGCTATCTCTTTCCAGTTTATAGAACTTAAGCGCATTACCCGGATTGTTGGGAACCACTTCCAAATGTCCGTCACCATCTACATCCCAGGCTCGGGTACACTCTACCGGTCCGGTAGTGTCAATCACTGTTTGCTGCCAGTTGTCCGTATTTCCCGGGTTCTTCAGCCAGACAATATGTTTACTGCCCCAGCCTCCGGTTACATAATCCCGATGTCCATCGCCATCAACATCTATAAGGATACTGGAAAAGTCATTGTAGTACTCATGCCCGAAGCGGCTTACCTCTGTTACAAAGTGTCTGTCTCTGTAATCCGGACCTTCGTACCAGAATGCACCGGAGATGATATCCAGGGTATCGTCACCGTTGATATCCAATACCCCTACTGACTCATAACTTTCTGAAGCCACCATCTGCTTCTTGAACTGTACCGGCTTGCTGATGTCTTGTCCTGTCTGGGCAAATGCTTGGGTGAAACCGAACATAGTAAGGAGCAAGAGAATGGCTAAAGTGTCATTCCGTAGGAATCTTGTCCGCATTGAAAAAAGTGCTGGACTTTCTAACTGGTAAAGATCCCCGGGCCCCGGCAGCTCCGCTGTTGCTGCGGGATGACTTTGAAAAGGTTCATGGTAAAGGTCTGTGAGGACACAGACCTTGGAGTGGAAGACCTTGGGATGCAGGTTATATTTGGGGGGAATATTGTGTTTCATAATGATATATAATGCTTTATTGTTGGTTCAAGAGATAAGAAAGTAAGGCATTGAAATCCTCCTGCGGAAGGACTTCTCCGAAGTGATCGGGCATCAGGGTATATTCTGAAGGTTCACGCTCCTCAATATTGCTTTTGGCTACTGAAAACTCTTCTCCGTTCATATTGGCAAAGACCAGAGCCTCTCCTTCCTCCCGGCGGTATAAGCCTGTTCTGACCTGACCATCTCTGGTTTTGATAGTATAAGTGCGGAAGGCTTCTGAAATATTACGGTTAGGGTCCAGAATTTTGGTAGCCAGAGCCTCTGCTCCCCAGTTGCCAATCCCGATTAGCTGCGGCCCTATCATCCCGCCTTCGTTACTTACCCGGTGGCAGGTCTTACAGTTACGGTTGAACACCATCACTCCCGACTGCACCAGAGAGTCTGCATTGCTGAAATTCGCCAGACGTTCTTCAATCAGTTGGTTCTTCTCTTCCGTAACCGCCGGAACATTGGCCACCAATTCTTCAAAAGTACTGAGCTGCTCATCTGAGATATTCAGAAGTAAGCGCTCTTTGATTTTGGGGTCCACCAGAGCACGGGCAAATACTTCTCCCTGCTGTACTTTCTGGAAAAGAAGGTCCCTGCCCTGCGGTGAGGATGACAAAGCGCTTGCCATTTCTTTCTGCAAGTCAGGAGGAAGATTATTTACTTCAGAAAGGATATTGGTACTAATTGTGGGAGGCATTTCCCCCAGCATCGTAATCAGACGACGCCTTACCTCCTGCGACTGCTGCTCATCCTGCAAAATGTCCTGCACCAGCAGTGCGTTTTCCTGGGGAGCAATGGTGAGCAAGGCCTGTGCAGCAGCTATTTTCACCGCCGGATCATCTACCGAGCTTTGCAACACTTTCTTCATCTCAGGAGCCAAGGACCTGAGCTTGTAATTTCCTGCCAGATCAACGGCTAACTTAAGTTTTTCTGCATCTTCAGCAGCGACTTTGCTAGTGTCAGGCAGTTCAGGAGAGCTGTTGGCTGGCAGATAGGCGGTAAACAGATCTTCCGCGAGCTGTCCTCCCCAAGCCTGCATGGCAGCCTGTCCGGTGGCACCGCGCTGTACCAGACCTTCCTGCATGGCTTTGAAGATGCTGAAGCTTAAATCAAGGTCTTCTCCTGCCTTCTCTCTGCCCAGCCGGATCACTTCCGCTATCTGACGGGCAGGCAAAAAACGTACGGCATGTTGCAGATTGACCTCCAGCTTTTCATCCGCATCCGTAGAGGCCAGATAATCGTAGAGAAAGCGTCCGGCATCGGTATTTTCTACCCCTACCATCACATCCGCCAGTGTAGCGCTTTGTTGCGCATCCCAATCTCTGGCAGCTACCATCCGCATCATTTCCTCATCCCGCATCAGGTTGCGCAGCATCAGACGAAGGGTATACCTATAATGGGTATCATAGTCAGGAATCTTCTCTTTTTGCGCAACCAATGCCTCTATCGTCTGCATTGTAGGATAGTTAGCAATGGCTTCTACCGCTGCCCTTTGCACGTGAGGATTCTCATCATTCAGTACCTGGGTCACCAAATCATAATATTGCTGCTCAGGATCATCCGTTTCTCTGATAATCCGCATCACATGAGTCCTTACAATGGGGTCAGCATGGGCGGCAGCCTTTTGGATTGTTGCTTCATCCAAAGCATTTAGCCGGTACAAGACCCAAAGCGCCAGCGTATAAGGCTTCGCCTCAGTAGATGCATCATTGAGCAAAGCTTTGGCGGGAGCAATGGCCTCCTCTCCTGCCTGATCGGCCAGTTGATCTGCCGCCATCATGCGTACACTGATGTTATCATGGTTCAGTGCAGCCAGCAATTCTTCTACAGTATCATCCGCCAGATTGGTATCATCGGTATTTTCAGCCCCCCTATAGGTAATGCGCCAGATTCTCCCTCTGATATTATCTCTTTTGGGATGGTCCAGCGGTACTTCGTAGTGACCAATAATAGAATTATAAAAGTCAGCGATATATAATGCGCCATCCGGTCCCAGTTTGACATCTACCGGACGGAACCAGGGGTCTTCACTTTTTACCAGATCTTCCTCCGCCTTGGCTATGGGGGTAGAACCTTTAAACTCAAAAGAATTGCGATGCACCCGGCAGGTCACCACATCACCAATAAAAAAGTTATTCTGATAGGCTTCAGGAAACTGTTTGGCATCGTACAAAGCCAAACCGGCAAGGGCAGTAGACTCCTCGCCCATGGGCTTGGCATCAGGACCAAAGCCAATGCCTATTTCCTTCTTACCAAAGTGAGGATAATCGGCACCTCGGATCAGTTGGTAAATGGGAGAAGTGTGGCAATCCGTAGAATACATATAACCTAGTTCATCATAAGCCAGACCGAAAGGATTCACCTGACCAAAAGTGGTCTGCTCCACCCGACTGCCATCAGGCAGGAAGCGGAAGGTATTCCCGGAAGTCATGCTGATAGAATCCCCGTCGGTACCGGCGATGGTAGAGGTATTGGTGAAGCCATGACAGGTATACACCCAGCCATCGTAGCCCCGCGTCAGGTTATTGACCATGCCGTGGGTGTCGGTATGGCCAAACTCGCCGAGCAGCACCTTGCTCTGATCGGCCTGATCATCGCCATTGTTGTCGGTAAAACGATACAGATTGGGAATGCTATAGGCAATGGCAGCATCTGCTATGGGCAGCAGCCCTATGGGAATGTTGAGCGTATCTTCGTAATGGGTAAATGTATCGGCCTTACCATCACCGTCGGTATCTTCCAGGATAGATAGGCGGTCGGCACCCTCACCTGGCTCGGCAGGAAAAGGATATTCGTGCGACTGAGTAACCCAAAGCCGGCCCCGGGCATCAAAAGCGATGTTGAGCGGCTTGCCAATATCCGGTTCGGAGGCGAAAAGCTGAATTTCAAAACCTTCAGGGAGCTTAAAGCCCTGCCGTTCTTCTTCCGGTGTACGGGCTTCAGTGGTTCTGATATGCTCGCTGAATTTACTGCCGCTGTACAGGGCTTCGTTTTCTTCCCTTTCTTCCTGGCTATGACTACAAGCACCCAGAAGAAAAGAAATGACCACAGCACAAGTAATCATCCTTGGGACTGTCATACAATACGTAATGTTAGGTTGTTGTATTCAAGTATATCTCAACTTTACGTTCAGGCAAAGTTCTGATAAGATAGTACTATAATGTTACTATTTTTTATCCGTATTCAAAAGAAAGGCTGACCTAAGGAGAATATTCATCAAGGGATTGATTATTTTATATCATCTTTAAAAAAATCAGTATAAAAAGGTGATACCTGCCTGATCAGAGGCACATATATATAAAAACCGCAGGCTTATGATTTGTAATGATTGTCCTGAGCATGCCAGCGAAGTAAGAGAACAACTTTTTCTTGCGCTTTATCAGAAAGCTTTTCCGCTGGTTGCTCAATATATCAGTAAAAGAGGAGGCTCTTTTGAAGAAGCCAAAGATGTGTTTCAGGATGCGCTGCTCATTTATTATGAAAAAGTGCTGACAGCACAGGATACGCATGTGCAGCATGAGGAGGGGTATATATTGGGTATTGCCAAACATCTGTGGCTCAAGAAATGCAGAAAAGACCTCCTGTCTACTACGCTTGATCACCCTGAAACAGATGTAATGGAGGAGGAAGCAGCAGAAAATCCTTCTGGGACCAAGCTGTTACGCTTCCTGGAGACTGCCGGAAAAAAATGTATGGATATGCTAAGAGCCTTCTATTACGACAAGTTACCTCTGGCAGATATCGCCCAGAGCTTTGGCTACTCAGGCATACGTTCGGCTACGGTGCAGAAGTACAAGTGCATAGAAAAAGTAAGAGATACCATCAAAGAAAAATCACTGCGCTATGAGGACTTCCTTGAATGAAATCAAAGCCATAGAGCAGCATCTGTTACAGGAACAACAGCCGGAAGAAGCACTACTTTTTGAAGCCCGGATGATGCTGGATGAAGGTCTGAAAGAGAACGTACAGTGGCAGCAGCAGGCTTATCAACTGGTGCGTGCCTACGGACGCAAGCAGCTCAGGGCGGAAATAGAAGCGATACATCAGCAACTATTCACTCAAGCCAGACACAGAAGTTTCCGGCAGAAAGTGCTGAGTCTCTTCGCTAAATAATCCATAGAATATACCCATTGCTAAAGACGGCAGCCAGATCCCTTTGCGCTGACAGGTATCCTATTGCCTATTCAAAAATGTATTATTCATCAATCATTATTCATCAATCATTATTCACTCATCATTAAATAAAAGCGCATGTCTATCAACGCAAGTGTAATCCCGATGGTCATTGACAACAGTGGCCGGGGAGAAAGAGCCTACGATATCTATAGTTTGCTGCTCAAAGAGCGCATCATCTTTTTGGGCACCGCCATTGATGACCAGATCGCCAATGTGATTGTGGCGCAGTTACTTTACCTCAACAGCCAAAGCCAGACGCAGCAGATAGATCTGTACATTCAGAGTCCGGGAGGCAGTGTATATGCCGGGCTGGCGATTTATGATGCCATGCAGATGATCTCTGCTCCGGTCTCTACTGTAGCTATGGGTTTCTCCGGCAGTATGGCTACCGCCCTGCTTTGTTCCGGGCATGCCGGCAAGCGTTATGCGCTTCCGCAGGCGACCGTCCACATGCACCCCACCGGAGGAGGGGCCAAAGGCTATACCGAAGATGTACGCATCGCCACCCGAGAACAGGAAAGGTTACAGACACAACTTTTCCACATCATGGGTAAGCACAGCGGCCATAGCTGGAAGGAAATAGAAGATTACTTTCTACGCGACCGCTTCCTGAATGCCAAGGAAGCCCAGGCCTTTGGACTGATAGATGAAGTACTGGGCGACACCAGCAATCTGATCATGTTGAATAAATCAGAGCTGGAAGTTAGTCTGTACAATGGAAAGAAACTGCCGAATAATTAGGAAAGCTCGGGGATAAGAACTTTGACAAAGCTATAACCATAGTAAAGATAGCTTTGTCAAAGTTGACTAAAAACATCACCTTTAAAGTCCTACAACGGACGCACCATAATGTCTTTGAAGTAGACTACACTTTCGGGATCATGGCCCTGCAGGGCTACTGTACCGCTGGAAAGCTTACGTCCTGACATGTTGCTCTCGCGTTCCAGGTTTTCAGGCTCGGTATAATCCACCACAGTTTTGTCATTGATCTTAACGGTAATGTGATTACCCTTTACAATGATATGCTCAGTGTACCACTCATTGTCTTTGACATGCACTTCGCGGACATCGTCAATCGCATAGAGACTACCGGTGCGGCGCCAGTCAGTATGGGAATTGTTCACCTGAATCTCATAGCCTTTGCTGGGCCAGCCATCTTCCTGATACTCGGTATGAATATACATTCCGGAGTTGGCACCGGGCTTGGTCATGACCTGGGCTTTAAACTCAAAATCATCAAAGTTATGATTCTCTACAGGTCCCTGATAAAACAGGTGAGCGCGTGGGCCGGCAACCTTTATTTTACCATCTTCCACCGAAAAAGTAGAGGGGTTTTCGCTGGCTTTCCAGCCGTCTAATGATTTACCGTCAAAAATACTGATCCATTCTCCTTCCTGTTTGGTAGAAAAACTGGCTATCACTGCCAGGAGAAGTGTCCAGACGATGCCTTGCATGGCTTTTTTCATAGTTTTCATAAGTTATAGGATGTGTACAAATACAAAATTTCCTCATCAGCAGAGGGTTTAGTGCTGAAATATACTAAAATATGAAGGCAGAGCATTTTATTAATGGAAAAACCCGCGCTTAATTCTCTAATTTTTCTAGCTTACCTGTTGATAGCTTTATCCCATGTTCCACTTTGCTCCTATATCAGATACCGAGCTGGATGGATTACGCCAGCAATGCTATCAGTCGCTTACTGCCCCACTGGATGGGATGTGGGATGGGCTGATACACCGGGCAGTGATCAAAGGAATTTTCTATCGGAATGACTGTATCGGGTATTTGTGCCACGACCAGGCTTTTACCCTTATCAATTTTTTTATAGCAGAAGCATGGCTTAACCGCAGGGCTGAGATTTTTGCTCAATTGCTGAAAACTGAAGCTTTCCCCCAGGCTTACGTTAGCACCAACCATCCTGCTTTTCTGACAGCATGTATGGAATTTGCCAAACGTGTGTCCGTCTACTATTACCTTTTTGAAGACCTAAAGAGCCAATCACTTCAGCCTATGCTTTCGCCGGAATTTATAGAAACTGATTTTCTACAAGCAGATGAAAATGATATAGAAAAGATTGTTAGCTTCTGTCAGCAAACCACCACGGCGGATAAGGCCTGGCTGAGTAGCTACATTCAGGAATGGGTAGACAAAGAGGGGATATACTATCTGCTGCAAAAAGGAGAAATTCTGGGAATCTGTGAAATCAGAAGGAGCGATACACAAGCAGGGTATGCTGACCTGGGGGCTATCGTATCGGCCAGGTATCGTGAAAAGGGATTGGGCACTTACCTGATGCTCAAGGGCAAATCCATCTGCTATGACAGAGGCTTACAACCCATCTGCTCATGCCGTTATGATAATGCAGGCTCAAAAAGGATGATTGAGAATGCAGGCTTTGTCAATAAAAACCTGATGCTGAAAGTAAGTTTTCTGATTTAAGCTTTTCTACAAATGAAAAAAAGCGGTCAGGAAAAGACCGCTTACAAACATCAAAATAACAAGGTTGAGTAGTTAGGTTGTGCGTATAGTAGTTGCTCAATAATATGTGTCTTAGATATTTTTCTGTTTGCGAACTACAATTTTGGCAAAGTTATCGCTTAGTTTCTTACTCTTTTTTATCAATTGTTAATATTATTTTGACATATACTAAAAAGGCTGATCGCGAAGCAAAAATAAAAAGGGCCAATAACAAACTTATTATTTGTCATCAGCCCTTATTGAAGCTTAAAAAATTTGGATTAATGTCGTTTCAATTCCCATGACCCTCATTATTGCCAAATAGTTGTTTCCTTCTGCTGAAATTTTTTTAGAAATTGATCAACTTACTGATTATCAGGCATATTTATCCCGAATAATTTGCAGTGATTTTCACCTCGCTAGTGTTTAGCTTAATTTGCCACCTACTGTCTGTATATTGCGTTTTCTACTTTTCTTATGATCTGCTATTTTTAGGAGCTTAACTTAAGCTCACCGTAATACCGAATACACTACTATGCACCTCACTCATCGCCGTCAGTTTATCAAAGGAGTAAGTGCCAGTGCTTTGGCTGGCTTTCTACCTTTTTCATCTGCTAATGCTTCCCCTAGCGTTGCTACGCTTAAACCCCAACGCCTCAAAGCGGGAGATACCATTGGGCTGATCTCTCCTTCTCATTTCGCTACCGAAGAGCAGTTGCGCAGTACGATCAAAAACATGGCGCAGCTAGGCTTCAGCGTAAAGTATACGCCTAACATGCTGGTGCGCAAAGGATATCTGGGAGGTACGGATGAGCAGCGGGCCGATGATATCAACCAGATGTTTGCTGATGACTTAGTGGCAGGTATCATGTGCGTGACCGGAGGATACGGCACTACCCGACTGCTACCTTATCTGGATTACGACCTTATCAAAAGTCACCCTAAGCCATTGATCGGCTTTAGCGATATTACCGGACTGCTGTACGGCATTTACAGTCAAACAGGCCTGGTTGGCTTTCATGGGCCGGTAGGCGATTCGGATTATAATGATTTTACCACAAAATACTTTCGTCAGGTCCTGATGGAGCCTCAGCAAAGACTGACCTACGAGCAGCCTGAAAATTTATCTCCGGAGGAGTTGGTACCGCTTTATCTGCAGGGAGAGGAAGTGAAAATTTCTCAACCCAGCCGGGTCACGCTCTCTGATGGGGTGGCCGAAGGACCATTGGTGGGTGGCAACCTAAGCCTGGTCACCGCTCTCTGCGGCACAGCTTACGATGTGGATATGCGCGATAAAATCGTGTTTCTGGAAGATGTGGGGGAAGCACCTTATCGCATAGACCGTATGTTGACCCAGCTTTTGTTGTCACCGGACAAACTTCCGGCAGCGAAGGGCATCGTATTGGGACTGTTTACCAATTGCGAAGCAGAGAATGAAGAAAGTTCTTTTTCTCTTGCCCAGGTTTTGCAAGACAGATTGGCTGACTTAGGCATTCCTGTACTCTATGGCTTCACTTTCGGGCACATCCGTCGTAACATGACACTGCCTTTTGGGGTACCTGCTTGTCTGGATGCCTCAGCCAAGAGCCTAACGCTTTCAGAAGCAGCGGTTATATAAAAATTATCATCCCAAGTTCAGGATTTAGTAGCCACATTCTTCTTAGCACTTAGCAGGGTTTCGGTGGGGATTGCCAAACGCAGACGATCGGCAAATCCATTCAGGAAGGTCCCATTCGGATTGAAGCGGAGCATCACTTTTTGCCATTGATCAAACCTGGGATACCATTTTCTAATGAGCTCAGGATGTCCATCCAGACGGTTGGTGATCTTACCCCAATGAGGTTTACCGCCCATTTTCAGGTTCAGGTCCTGATAAGCATTGAGAATTAGTCTTGACTTGCGTTGCTTCACCAAAGCCGGATTGCCGATGTAGCAGGCATCCATCTGATATTCCGGAGCGATGAACGCCTCCGAGGCTTTGACAAAACGAATGGTCGGCGCAGAACTGGGATACACTCCTACATGCTTTACCAGTTCATTTACTTTGGCAAAAATAGCCTCCATTACCTGTATGTACTCCGCAGGTTTGTGCCTGTCGTAAGCAAATTCAGCCCCGTGGCCCTGACTCGCAATAAATTCTAACCCTTGGAAAAGCACTTTATACGATTTGTCTACATACGTCTGATCCCTCACCGCTTTGATGGATTGGTTGAGCGAAGCCGGTACCAGTCTCGGCAGATAATTAACGATTAGTAAAGTCAAATAATAGGTGATGGGAATACTCCCCAGAATAAGACTTAGCAGGTTTCTTGTTCTGTCCCTTAAAGTCCGGTGACGAGGTTTATCTACTTCAAAGGTACGGGCAATCATACAACTGTGATCTCCATCAATCTCATAAGGATTAACCACAATGAAGAGGCTTCGGATTGGGCGCTTTACAAGTTCTCCTTCTATTTTAATGGGATAATCATCAAAGATAGAACCATCCATCAGTTGCTGTCTGAACACAGACCACTGCATAACATCCCGGTTTTCGTACAGCCAGTAGCGGGGACGCACTTCTATGATGTAAGAATGTACAATACCGGTGTAGCCCATACTGACGATAGCGCTGTAAAACACTCCATCATCCTGGATCAGCGTAACTTCATCATCATGGTGATTGGAAGCTAAAGTAACTCCCTGCGAAGGCTCTATTCTGTATACTTTTCCTTCTGCGGCTACCAACAGTATGGAACGCACCATGCCAGAAAGTGATTTTAAATTTCGTCCACCTCCATGGGTTCCTGTAGCTATGGCTCCACTGATGGTCTGATTGTCAATGGCTCCCATATTGATGAGCGCCAGCTTTTTCTTATCCAGCACCCGATTGAGTTTTTGGACAGTAGTGCCTGCTTCCACCTCTACCAGCGAATTGCCTTTGGTTTCTACTTTGTCATTTTCCAATACTTTGACCTTTTTAAGATAGCGCATATCCAGCAAAAAGCCATCGGGCATAGCCACATCCGAGTAAGAATGGCCTGCTCCTACTGCACGTATCCTGAAACCTTCCAGTTCAGCTTCCCGCACCGCATCCTGTATATCTTTTAGGTTTTCTGGCAATAAATATTTGTAAGGGAAGACTTCATGGCGATTGATCTTATTCTTCCATCGGCGGTGACGAAACTCTTTCATGATGATTTAAGGCTGGTAGTTAGCTTTAATTTACGAAAATTTCATTCATCAATAAATTCCAACCATAGACTTATTTATCAATATAATATTCTATTAAATAATAAATATTTAAAATTAAATTTTACTTATTAATCTTTTTGCCATTATTTAGTCAAATTACTCAAGAACTACACAACATGATCACAAAAGCTTCTATACCTTACAATCTGGCCATTTTTTGTATTCTATTATATCTCTATGCCTGTTCGGCAGGCTCGCAAAGTACTCAGGATGAAAAGGTAATCAGTACCGAAGTGCTCCTGGAAGAGGGTACCAATATGGCGATTGCCCTTTCACCCGACAGCAGTATGCTCGCCTTAGACCTGCAAGGCACCATCTGGATCATGCCCGTTTCCGGCGGAAAAGCACAGCCCATCACCGATGGTATGGGCGACTGCCACGAACCTGCCTGGTCGCCGGATGGCACACAACTCACCTTCCATTCTTATAAAAGCGGCTATTACCACATCTGGACCGTGCAAAAAGATGGCAGTCAGCTCAAACAGATTACGCATGGACAATTTGACGACCGGGAGCCTCACTGGTCACCAGATGGGCAGCATATTATCTTTTCTTCTGACAGAAATGGAAATTACGATATCTGGAAGGTAAACCTCAACTCCGGTGACATACAAGCACTCACCGAAGACCCTGCCAATGAATATCACCCTTCCTATGCTCCCGATGGCAGTAGTATCGCTTTTGTTTCTGAAAATAAGGAGCAGCCAGGTATCTATCTAATGGATGCTGATGGCGCCAATTCTAAACTTGCTGCTGCTTCAGAAAACAGCCTGGCTTCTCCCTCCTGGAGTCCCGATCAGCAACATTTGATCTTCACCGCATATGATGGAAAAAGCAGCCAACTGGTGTATCATACGATCAATAGTTCCGATACTTCTCAGGTGCTTACTGCCGATGAAGACATTTTTCCTTTCCGGGCGGCCTGGCTTTCCGATCAGGAAATTCTTTACACTGCTGATGGGAAAATCAAGAAGCGCATCATCGGGCAGGAAGGCTTTAGCACCGTACCCATGGAAGCGAGCGTTACGCTGCAGCGTTCCGCCTACGACAGAAAGGCTTACAACTTCAGCGATACTACCGCCAAGCCGACACTGGGTATTATGGGCCCGGTCATTTCTCCGGATGGGCAAACAGTGGCTTTCACTGCTTTGGGCGATATCTGGCTGAAACCTCTGGAAGGAGAGGCACAACAATTAACCAACGATAAGTTTGTGGACATCAATCCCGACTGGTCGCCCGATGGTGATCAGGTAGCCTTCCTGTCTGACCGGGATGGCAATATGGATTTGTGGATACATACACTCAGCAGCGGAAAAACTGAAAAACTGGTGGATCTGGAAGAAGAGCTGGGTTTCCCCGCCTGGTCGCCGGATGGAAAAAGTATCGCCTATTTTGCCCGTGATACGCGTAATGTATGGGGCAGCGGAGAGTTACAGATTGTAGAGGTGAGCAGCGGAGAAATCAATGCTCTGGAAAACACTTATTTTGTACCCAGCAAAGCTTCCTGGTCTACTGATAGCAAAACACTGGCCATCATGGTATTGCAGGCTGCTTCTACCCGATATCGCGAGGGGGTGAGCCAGATCATGCTAATTACTACCAAAGGTGAAGTGCTGGATTATGTTTCACCGGAAGAAGGACGCACACCTGCTATACGTAATATGAATGGCCCTGCCTGGTCGCCGGATGGTAAACATATGGCTTATGTTCAGGATGGACTGCTGTGGACGCTGCCTGTTGATGAAGATGGCATGCCTGATGGAACTCCTGAAGCCCTTACACAGGAACTGGCTTCGGCTCCCAGCTGGACAAAGGATGGTAAAAAGATGCTCTATCTGGCTACCGATAGCCTCAAGCTGGTAGACATAGAAACCAAAGAAACTCGGCCCATTCCCCTGGATCTGCACTGGAAGAATGAAGTATCCGATGCGCAGTTTGTGGTACATGCCGGCAAGCTTTTCAATGGAGTTGATTCTACCTACCGGGAAAATGTAGATATCATTGTAGAGGGTAATCGCATTAAAGAAATCACCGCTCATCAGGACAATTATGATATTCCGGTGATTGATGCTTCCGATAAAACCATCATTCCCGGTCTGTTTGAAATGCATACCCATCAGCATGCTACCGTGGGAGAAAAGCTGGGCAGAATCTGGCTCTCTTACGGCATCACCAATGTGCGCGAACCAGGAGCTGATCCTTATGATGCGTTGGAACGAAAAGAAGCATGGGCCAGCGGCAAACGTCCCGGTCCCCGGGAGTTTTTTACCGGAGGGCTTACTGATGGCAGCCGTATTTATTATGGTCTGGCCAATAGCGTGATCCACGGAGCCCATATGGAACTGGAACTGGAACGAGCCAAACGATTAGGCTACGACCTCATCAAAACCTATGTGCGTATGCCGGATTCTATACAGCAGATCATTACCGAAGCCGCGCATGAGATGGGCATTCCGGTCTCCTCTCATGAAATCTATCCGGCCATGCGCTACAATGTGGATGCGGTAGAACACATCCGGGGCACCAGCCGCCGGGGCTATTCTATGAAACAGTCCAACCTCAAAGCTACTTACGATGATGTCATCCAACTGCTGGCCAAGTCTCAGATGAACATCACGCCTACCATTGGTTTGCAGGGAGGCTTCTATGTGCTGGCAGAAAAAAATCCCGGCATATATGCTAACCGTCAGCTCAATGCGCTCTATCCTGAGCAGTATGTATTGGGATTAAGAACAAATGTTCAGCGAATTAACAAGATATTTCCTGCTTACCTGGAAAACTTTGAGGCTATCCAGAAAGGCGTCTATGACATTGTACAGGCAGGTGGAAGAGTTGCTGCCGGTACGGACTCTCCTTTCATTCCTTACGGCACCAGTCTGCATGTGGAAATACAGCTTTTTGTGGATGGCGGACTTACGCCTTACCAGGCACTACAGTCAGCTACCATCCGCGCTGCTGAGGCAATAGGTGTAGCCAAAGATTTGGGAAGTGTAGAAGAGGGTAAGCTCGCCGACTTTGTCATCGTAGAAGGTGATCCCCTTCAAAATATTGAAGACGCCTGGAATGTGGTAAGCACCTTTAAAGGAGGCACCCGCTACGATATTGATGAACTGCTGGAAAACCCAACACTATGAGTCTGCAAGAAGGAAGAAGAAAATGGTTAAAAACCAGCTTGTCAGTCTCAGTAGGGGCTGGTTTGTCTCCTGCCCTGCTGGCCAAGGCACAATCGGTTAATGTGAATTTTGGCGCCAAGCCAACGGCTATCGTAGCAGGCGGAGGCGCTATGGGGAGCTGGACTGCCTACTTTTTGCACAAAAATGGCTATGATGTAAGCCTGTGCGATCCCTGGGGAGCCGGAAATCCCCGAGCCAGTTCGGGAGGCGAAAGCAGGCTGATCCGCTACCTATACGGAGAAAATGAAATCTACTTCCGCATGGCAGTGCGGGCGATGGAGCTCTGGAAAAGTGAAGAAGTTCAGCTAGGCAAAAAACTACTGTATCAGACCGGCATGCTTATTTTCTGCGAAATGCCTCACTATGAATATGCTGAAATCTCACGCCCATATTATGAGCAAAATGGATTTGCTTTGGAGAAAATTCCTGCGGCAGCACTTAAAAAAAGATATCCTTTCCTCCATACGGAAGACCTCAATCATGCCTTTTATGACCCTGATGCAGGCTATGTCCTGGCCAGAGAAAGCTGCCGTACCCTCAGTGATTTTATTGCCAGAGAGGGAGGCAAAACTATCTTATCCGCTGCCACTCCGTTTACTTATCAGAATGGAAAATTACAGGGAGTACGCCTGTCGGATGGCAGCATTAAAAAGGCAGATGTCTACGTATTTGCCAATGGTCCCTGGCTGAAATACAGCTTTCCTGAGCTTTTTACTGATAAACTTCAGGTTACCCGTCAGCCGGTATTCTTCTTCGGCCCGCCAGCAAACTTTGCCCAAAAAATGGATAAGCCCTTTCCGGTGTGGATGAACCGTGATACTGCCAATCAGGAAAGATCCTATGGGGTATATGACCTGTCTTCCGGTACTTTCAAGTTTGCTTATACCCAACTGGAAGAAGAGGAGATGAATCCCAGCCAGGACGATCGCCGTGTGCGTAATGAGGAAGTTGCGCATGCCCGTTATCTCATGGAAAAACGCTTTACTTTCATGAAAGACGCTCCTCTGATAGACGCCAAAGTATGTCAACACAGCAATACACCGGATAAAAATTTTATACTGGACCAGCATCCCGAGGCAAAAAACCTGTGGGTTGTAGGCGGAGGCTCTGGCCATGCTTTCAAACATGGTCCTGCTATGGGAGAACTTACCAGCCAAAGTATTCTTCAGGATAAGAGCCTTGAAACTTCTTTTTCTCTGGCTCGCCTCTCAACACTGGATAGCTTTACCGCTAAACATAAGTAATTTTGAAAATAAGGTTTATTTAAATATAATTATTTGATATTATTTAATTTTACAGAATTAAATAATAAAAATAAAATATATATCAATAGTATATATTGATTTTAAACTTACAATACTTTAGGTTTGCTCTTCGTGTCCTTCTCGTCTACAGGAGATTTTTATATCAGTATAGGTCTAAGTAAACTATCAACCAAGCCCGTAAAAAAACGAAAGTTTTTAACCCCCAAATATTTTACAGTTCAAACCCCTAATTCACTATGGAACAAAACTCTACGCATTCAGGCAATCTCCGATGGCTAATCGGATGGATTGCCACATTTTTCATTTTATGTTATTCTACAACCGCCTGGGCACAGTCTAAAACTCTCACTGGCAAAGTAACAGATGCAGAAGGAGGAGAACCTCTGCCTGGCGTTAATGTGGTAGTCAAAGGAACTACCAATGGTACGATTACCAACATAGATGGCGGCTACTCTCTTTCCGTAGGCCCTGATGCAGAAGCATTGGTTTTCTCCTTCATCGGACTCATAAGCCAGGAAGTAGCCATCGGTAACCAGTCTACCATAGATGTACAAATGAAATCTGATACCAAACAGCTTTCTGAAGTTGTAGTTACTGCACTGGGATTTGAGGAAGATGCTGACAATAGCGGTGTAGCTTTCTCTAAAGTAGAAGGAGAGTCACTGGTAAAATCCGGTGAGAGTACGTTGATTAACGGTCTGACGGGCAAAGCTGCCGGGGTACAAATATCCCGTTCCAGTGGTGATCCGGGAGCAGGTACTTACATTCAAATCCGTGGACAGAATACAATCACCGGTGAAACTCAACCTCTCATTGTAATTGACGGAATTCCGATGAGCAATACCAATGGTGCGCCTAATGCCGATAAAGCCAACAGCGGGGAAAATACCGGAGGCGTAAGACAGCAGTCTCGCCTCAACGATATCAACCCTGCCGATATTGCTTCTATGCAAATCCTGAAAGGAGCGTCTGCTGCAGCGCTCTGGGGTTCACGCGCAGCCAATGGTGTAATCCTGATCACCACCAAAAAGGGCCGTGATGATGGTAAGGTTGACATCTCTTTTCGCTCCACCCTATCGCTGGATAAAGTAAATGTGCTCCACCCCTTGCAGAACAAATTCGGTCAGGGTGAGGGGGGTATCTACAGCCCAACATCTTCCCGTTCGTTTGGAGATAAAATCTCTGAGCGCAGCGGTGGTGCCGATGTACAGATTACCGATCCGGCTGCTCCCGGGTACGGAGGCTTCTTTGAGGCTCGCGATGGCACCCGTTATTACGCCATTCCTGCCGGTACCCCTGAAAACCCATCCGGAGGAAAGAACTCAACTGAGACTTTTAACAGTGTAAGAGAAGATCAGGTGTTTCAAACCGGCTACTTTCTGGATAATTACCTTAGCATCAGTGGAGGAAATGAAAACAGCAGGTTCTTTTTAAGCGTGGGTGACCTCAACCAGGAAGGTATTTATGTTGGCGTCAGTGATTACCGTCGTAGTACAATACGCCTCAATGCTGACCGTAAATTTGGCGACATCTTTAAAGTGTCTGGTAATGCCACGTATGCGCGGACTACGTCTAACCGTATACAAACGGGATCAAACGTAAATGGTCTCTATCTGGGTATGTTGCGGGCAGCACCTGATTTTAATGGCTCAGATTATATTGGAAACTATTATTCTTCTCCTGAAGCTGCTCCAATCCCTAATAGCCAGCGTTCTTATCGCCGTTATCTGGGCAATGGGAACCCTATTTACAACAATCCACTGTGGACGATCAAAGAGTTGCAAAACTCAACTTTGGTCAACCGTCTGATTATGAACAGTGAAGTTACGCTTAAACCTCTACAGTGGTTTGAGCTGATTGCCAGAGGGGGCGTAGACACTTATGATGACGTCAGAAAGACGCTCTTTCCGGTAAATTCTGCAGGTACTGCTTATAATGGAAGTTATCGGGAAGAGCTTTTTAAAGAAACACAGCTCAACTTTGATGTAATTGCCCGCTTCAACGCAATGCTCACTTCCAATATTAGCAGCAGTTATCTGGTAGGCTGGAATATCAACGACCGCACATACACCCGCCTGGGCGGTGAGATGCAGAACTTTCTGATCCCTGGCGGCCCAACTGACTTTTCCAATGCAGTAGGTGCCAACCGCTTTCCGGATGATACTGAGACCATTATCCGCAGTACCAGAACTTACGGAACGGCAAACTTTGGTTTTTACGATCAGCTGTTCCTGAATATGACCGGAGCTTTTGAGTCAGCCTCTTCTTTTGGTGCGGATAATATGACTTTCTTCTACCCTTCTTTTGATGTAGCCTGGCAGTTTACTGAATTACCTTTCATGCAGGAAATAGGCTTTTTGAGCTTTGGAAAACTCAGAGGGGGGTATGGAAAAGTAGGTGTACAGCCCGACCCACATCGTACCGGTACAGACTTTATCGCAGTGGATGATGAGTTTGGAAGCTGGGGATCGCTGTTATCTGGTGTAGGCTATGGCAATGGAGCTTTTGTACAGAGTAATCAGCAGGGAGACCCTGACCTGAAGCCCGAAATCAAAACAGAGTGGGAGATTGGAACAGACCTGCGATTCTTCAACGATCGCCTTACCGCCGGATTTACGTATTATGAAAATGAAATCAATGATCTGCTACTGGAAGTGTCGGTAGCACCTTCAATAGGATTTACTGAAAGATATACCAATGCCGGTAGCATGGAAAACAAAGGCTGGGAAGCTGATATGAGCTTAACGCTCTTTAGTAACAATAATTGGAATATCGGCCTCTACGGAAATGCTAACCGCAACCTAAACCGCGTAACTAGCCTTGGTTCCAGTGAAGGAGATGTAATTACTTTGGGTGGTTTCAACACTCTGACCAGTTCAGTAGCGGCAGTAGGTTATCCCCTTTCTTCTCTGTTTGGTGGTCAGTATGCCCGCAATGCCGACGGTACGCTTGACCTCACTGAAGATGGATTCCCTAAGGTGGCCCCGGATTTTGATATCATTGGTGATCCTAATCCCGACTGGCGTGGCGGTTTCGGTACTGCCATCTCCTGGAAAGGTTTTTCTTTGGACGTATTGTTTGAAATTTTTCAAGGCTCTGATTTTGCTCCTAACACCAAATCTGTGCTTTACAATTTTGGTGTGCATGAAGATACCGGAAACGAGATTATCGTTCCTGACGGTGGTCTGGTCAATTATGCGGGCAACACCATTCCTGAAGGTACTTTAGTAAGGGGGAATATACGCGATTTTGGTGGCGGCCCGGTAATACTGGATGAAAGCTGGTATACTACTTTGGGTCAGGGCTTCAGCAATCTGCAGGAGCAGTTTATCGTAGACGGAAGCTGGACCCGACTTCGTCAGCTATCTTTATCTTACCGTTTGAATACGCCGGGTTTCAGAGAAGCCACCAAGCTTAGAGGCGTTGAGTTTTCTTTTACCGGACGTAACCTGCTCCTCTGGACCGATGTGGTAGGGATTGACCCTGAAACCTCACTGGATGGTGCTACCAACGCTCGGGGACAGGACTATTTCAATAATCCCGGCACCCAATCTTATGTCTTCTCCATCAAAATTGACTACTAATCATGAGAAAAATAACGATATATCTTTTATTGATTTGCTTTTGTTTCGCCTGCGAGAGTGTGGTTGAAGGGCTAAATGATGATCCTAACAACCCCTCAGATGCACCTGCGGAACTTATATTTACGGGTGTTCAGATCGCCAATGCTACTACACACGAAGGGCTTACCGCCCGCCTTGCGGCCATGTGGAGCAGCCAGATCAAAGGTGTAGACCGGCAATGGGGCGACTTCCAGGCCTATAATGTGGGGGGGTCCAACTTTGCCAACATGTGGAACAATGTGTACTATGGTACTCTGCGCAACTCTCGACTGGTACTGGACAAGGTAGAGCCACAAGGCTTACGGGTATTTGCCGGTATGACCAAAGTAACCCAGGCGCACTGCATAGGCACTACAACTGCGCTTTGGGGAGATGTTCCCTTCACCCAGGCAGCCCTGATAGAGGAGTTTGAAACCCCGGTTTTTGACCCTCAGTCGGATATTTATGTGGAGCTTCAGGCATTACTGGATGAAGCTATTGCCGACCTGGAAAGCGGCATTGGTATTCCCGGAAGTGGCACGGACATTTTTTACGACTCCGATCCTCAGCTATGGATAGAAGCTGCCTATACGCTGAAAGCGCGCTTTTATATGGATACTAAGCAATATGACCTGGCTGCCCAGGCCGCTGCAAACGGTATCAGTAGTTTTGCTAATTCCATGTACATGCCTCATGGTACTACTAATGACGTAGATATCAATATGTACTGGGATTTTCTCGGCCCCTCTCGTGGAGGTGATATCGCTGCCGAAGATGATCAGGGAACTGCCTATCTGGTAGACCTGCTTAATCCTGAAAGTGACACCTATCGTGGACATGCCAAAACTGACGAAAGTGCCCGCTTCAATTATTACTATGTGTTGGCTGAAAATGCTCGTAATACTCCAGGTAAAACTGAGCCTAATACTTTCTCAACTGCACTGGGTGATACAGTAAATGGCTTTTTTGCTCAGGATGCATCATTTCCTTTGGTTACCTATCAGGAAAACCTGCTGACTTTAGCAGAAACCGCAGTGCGCAATGGCAGCTTTGCGGACGGACTAGCCTACTTAAATGAGTATCGTGCTTTCCTGAATAGCGGAGGGTATATTGACGCTACTTATCTGTCAGATTTCAGTGCTTCTTATGCGCCATTTGTAGCGGCAGATTTTGCCAGTGGAGGCATTGAAAACCCGGATGCTCTCTCTGCAAGCGATGCCTTACTAAGGGAAATCGTAGAAGAAAGATATGTTACTTTCTATGGCCAGACTATGGCCTGGAACGATGAACGCCGTACCAGGGGATCGATAGCAGGAATTCCTATTAGTCCAAATATTGGTACTGAACTGCCCTGGCGGTTTATTTACTCGCAGGATGAGATCAATGGTAACCCTAATGTACCCAAGCCTGTACCCGGACCGTTCGTCAACATGAGCATATATGAGTAGCGTAAGCTGAAACAGATTTACATATAGCCCCGGAGTTTTCCGGGGCTTTTTTTTGCTGCTTTTTTAAATCTAAATAAATAACAAAGGAGAATGATATATACATTTTTTGGCATCTTGCTACACAAAGCCTTATTATTTCAGAATAAAGTACTGAAAATGTTATATTATTTTTTGATTCATATTGTTAATTCGTATTATTAAAACGATTTATGTTGAAAGAATAAAAAAAGCTTTACCGGTTTCGGTACTGCTTTTTTTTATTCACTGCTTTTTAAAAATCTTATTTTATCTCAGCAACTTCAGTAACAGCTTTTCACTTTCTCATGAGTAAATAAATCCTCTGGAAACAAGAATTTTTTTATTGTCTAATTTCAGTATTTTGATTAATCTTAGTAGCTGATGCTCAGCATCCATAAATTAAACCTCTAATTAGCTAAACCATGGGAATCGTTAAAGAATTTAAAGAGTTTGCCATGAAGGGCAACATCATTGATCTGGCCGTAGCGGTCATTATTGGTGCTGCTTTTGGTAAGATCGTTTCCTCATTTGTCAATGACATCCTTATGCCTCCAATCGGCCTTCTGCTGGGCGGCGTGGATTTCACTGACCTGGCCATTGTGCTCAAAGCAGGCACTGAAGGTGTAGAGCCTGTCACCCTCAACTACGGCATGTTTCTCCAGACTGTCATTGACTTTTTGATTATTGCGTTTAGTGTGTTTATGGTAATCAAAGTTTACCAAAAGATGCAGAAAAAGAAAGAAGCGGCTCCTGTTCCACCCCCCGCTCCTACTTTGCAGGAATCTTTACTCATAGAGATAAGAGACCTGCTCAAAGAAGACCGGAATAAATCCATTCCGCCTTTAGTATAATATATTTTATACCCTCCTGAGTAGGGAGAGGGTATCATTCCATTCCAAACAAAGTTCTCCTGATACCAACTGATCATAATTTTGCCATATTTACCATTATGCTTTTTGCGGCTGCACTGGGCATGGTAGGTGAACGCCGCAGGTGGTTTGGTAAAATCTCCGGTATTATCGTCACCATTTCCTTTACCATTCTACTGGTAAGTCTGGGTATCATCCCTTCTGCCTCTAACCCGGATATAAGTGTGCCGGTCTATGATTTAGCATTTACCTATATCATTCCTTTAGCCATTCCGCTGCTGCTGTTTAATGTCAATCTACGTAAGATGATAGGCGAGTCGGGCCGCCTGCTCAAAGCTTTTCTGTTGGGAACAGTAGGTATCTGTACAGGAGTGATCATTTCAGCGTGGGTATTTCCGATGGGGCAAGAGACATACAAACTGGCGGCAGTGTTCAGTGCAACTTATATTGGAGGAGGTGTCAATTTTTTTGCCGTAGCCGATGCACTAGACTTTCTTAAAAGTCCGCTCTTTCCAGCCGCCGTTGCCATTGACAATGTGTTTACCAATTTTTACATCATGTTTCTCTTCTTTCTGCCCGGCTGGAAACTTATGCACAGACTTATTCCTAAAAGTCATCAGGAAAAGGAAAAGGCTTGGGAGAGACCAACAATAGCTGAGAAAACGGTCAATAGCGGATATGATATGCTGCTAATGGAGCGTATCTGTGTTTGCCTGCTGATTACCTCAGCTATTGCCGCTTTCAGTATCTGGCTGGCGCCTTTTCTGGAAACCTGGCTGAATACTGATGTTAAACTGGAAATTCTTTTAATTACCATCCTGATTGTAATGGTCAGTAATTTTTTTCCAAAAACAATGGCTCGGCTGGAGCCAGTGGCTTTTCAGTTAGGATTTTTTCTGGTATTTGTATTTCTGGCGGTAGTCGGCGCTGCTTCTGACGTAAATGAGATCATTGCCGCTTCCCCTTTTGTATTGGGCTTTGTCATATTAAGTCTGCTGATACACCTGAGCGTAATGCTGCTGGGTGCACGTTTACTGAACATAAGCCTGGAAGAACTGTCTATCGCCTCAGCCGCCAACATAGGAGGCAGTGCTACTTCTGCCCCTATGGCTACTACCTTTGGCCTGAAAAAAGCCATCACTCCTGCCGTCTTGATAGGCACGCTGGGTAATGTCATCGGTACTTTTATAGGAATTGGAATCGGACTGCTGCTTCGCTAGGAAATTTGCCGGGAGCTGCACGAAATATTAAATTTCACCTGAAGCACATTACTTATGAAAGCAAGCGACAGATTTACCGACAGAGTAGAAAACTACCATCTTTACCGCCCTTCTTATGCTGAGGAGTTCCTGAAAGATCTGGAGCAGTTTAAACAAGCTGATGTTGATAATAAGGTCTTGAGATAGGTTCCGGCACAGGTATTCTTACCAAACAAATGCTACGAGCCGGATGGCAGCTTACAGGCATAGAGCCTAATGATGCTATGCGCTCGGTGGCGGAAACTCAACTCAAGCAGTTTAAGAATTTCCGCAGTATCAAAGGCTCTGCTGAGTCTACCACGCTAGACGAAAAAAGTATTGACATAATCATAGCTGCTCAGGCCTTCCACTGGTTTGGGCCGGAAGAGGCAAGGAAAGAGTTTATCCGCGTCCTTAAACCGGAGGGAAAAGTGGTGCTGGCATGGAACATACGGCAGCATTCCTCTGCCTTTTTGAAAGCTTATGAAGGTTTTCTGCATTGCTACTCTACCGATTATCAGTTGGTAGATCATCAGCGTTTTGACTGGAAAGGTGTGGCACAGTTTTTCAGAGATCAGTACCTACGTAAAGAAGCCCCCAATCCGCAGTTCATGGACTGGCAGCACCTCTGGGGCTACTATCAGTCATGTTCCTATGCCTTGCCTCCGAGTCATCCTGACTTTGAACGGGGCAAAACTGCTTTGCATAAGATATTTGAAAAATATGCTGAGCAGGGAATGGTCAATATGCTTTATCATACCATCTGGTATACGGGTAGCATCTTATAGCATTGAACAAAAAAAGCTCGCTGAAATCAGCAGGCTTCGCAATAAAACGACTTATGCTCAATGCTCAATGCTCAATGCTCAAAAGTTATAACGGATACCTCCGCCTCCCTGCAAACGCAGAAAAAGAGGATCGTCCAACAGCTCCACGAAGAGGGTTACATCTACAAATAATGATAAAGGCACATCATGAAAAGTGTAATCCAAACCTCCTAAGAAGTCTGCACCAAAATCCAGATCAGTCACCGACTCCCAACGATCTCTCCGGTCATTGTTGCGCCAGTAACGATAGCGGTAATCTACCGAGGTTGAGCGCAATTGCCCACCTAAGCCTACGTACCATGACAGCTCATCACTTCCCTCAATAGGTATTTGCTTAAATGATAAATAATGAAGTTGTACACCTACCGCAGAACGAAAGCGACTATCCAGATAGACGTAATCGTCAAAATAATTATCATTGTCAAATTCTCTCCTTGCATTAAAGCCCATCATTCCACTGCGGCCTATACTCAGCTCAAACGCTCTGCTTCCCAAAAACCTTTTTACCGTTAGCCCTGTTGGATCGCCTACTCTCAAGCCTATACCCCATTGATAAGCAGCCTGAGGGGAATTTTGCTTTTGTACCGAAGCCTGCTTTTCAGAAGGTTCAGTATGCCTGGCCAATATCTGCGCCTGTGTCTGAAAACCCATCACCAGAAGTGCAATTACACTGAATATTTTTTTCATCCTTTGCTATATTTGGTATGCATCTAATCGGCCAAAAATAGAAGCTTCAGTACTAGTAATAAAAGGATAAAGAAGCCGAATATTACATTACTACCAAAAGCAGATTAGTCCGCTAATTTTAACCTCACAATATGATTGTCAGATGGATGATGTAAGCATGTTTATTCAGGAAAAGCAAGGGCAGCAAAAGCTTATTTTGCAGCATTTTCATCAGCTTATGATTAGCAATCCGGGAGTAATAGCCAAACTCAGGTATAAGATTCCTTTCTACTACCGGAAGAGTTGGATTTGTTACCTGAACCCTGTTAAAAATGAAGGTATTGAGCTTGTGTTTCTTAGGGCTAATGAACTCTCCAATGAGCAGGGACTTCTGGAAAGCCGTGGCCGTAAGCAGGTCAAAGGCATTGTCTTTTATCACATAAGCGAGATTCCGGAGCAGGCTATCCATGAAATTATACAGGAAGCTCTTCTGCTGGACAAAAGTGTAGCTTATGCCTCTAAAAGAAAGAAAATCTGAAAAGATTAAGGAGAGAAATTCTTATAAGGTGCAAACTGATAGTATTTTGGGCGGGAGTCCAGCCGAACATGCAGCCAGTACACTCCTAAGCCAGAGGTACTTACCCATATAGGCTGCTCATTGATTTTTTCTTCCAGAATTTTTCCCAGGTTTTTCCATAAAGCCTGCTGCTGAGTAGCCGGAGCCTTACGGACAAATGTCGCCAGGTGCCCGTAATACTGCAGTACACCTTCAGGCACAGGAGCCAGCAGTACAGCGTCACCTCCCAGATTACTGAAGTTACATATACTCTCTGTCGCATGTACGAAATATAGCCGGAAGGCAGAAGAATCTGCCTGTATTCCAGCCAGTTGTGGACTGTTGACCAACACAAACTCAAAAGGGTACTGAGAAGTAGCGTGGGTAAGCGGAGGAGTCTCCCAGAAGAAGGCTTCAAAAGGGCTGTTTGCCAACAGCTCAGAAAAAAACCCACGAAAAGCACTATTTTCCAGCCAAAGCCTAACGACCTGAGCATAAGTAAGTTTCTCTCCTCCGGTCTGTATAAAGTATTGGAAAACCTGCCCATTCTGCAGCTTATCTGTAGTAGCCTCCCACATATCAGATTGGTTTTTTCAGGATAAAATTAGAAATTAAAAAAAGCTTTCAGAAATTGCTGGCTATATTAAATCATCTTTGTATTACATGAAAATCGCCTATATACTCTTCAACGGTATCACCTGGCTGGATTTTTTCGGGGTGTATGATCCGTTGACCCGTTTGCAGTCCTTAAAATTTGTTCCCAAGCTACATTGGGACATATGCGCATTTACCGAAAAGGTTACCGATAATTTTGGATTGCAGGTAGTACCTACTAAAATCAGGGAATCTCTTGCTACTTATGATGCGATCATCGTGCCCGGTGGTTTTGGCACCAGGCCTCTACGTTTTGACAAGCCTTTTCTGGATTGGATTCGTACGGCCGAGCCGGTGAAACAGAAAATATCAGTTTGTACGGGAAGCCTGGTGTTGGGTGCAGCCGGTTTTTTGATCAACCGTAAGGCGACCACCAATTTCCAGGAGTACGATACGCTTAAGCCTTACTGCAAAGAAGTAGTGGCCGAACGTATTGTTGAAGATCAGAACATCATCACTGCCGGAGCGGTATCTTCTGCATTGGACTTAGGTTTATATCTATGTGAAAAATGGGCCAGCAAAGAAGCCGCTGCCCAGGTAATAAAACGGATGGACTACCGAGGTTGAGAAGAAACTTCATTGTTTGTAGAACGACCGTGAGTAGTACAGTCGTTCTACATGAAACAGCAATGAAATCCTGTTATTCATTCAAGTAGCCACGCTCCAGCATCCATTCTTCACAAAGCTCCGGCCAGCTGGAGAAGGCAGTCCCAGGTGCACCCATGCCCAATCCATGTCTGCCTTTCTCAAAAATATGCATCTCTACCGGGATGCCTCTTTTCTTCAGCTCCAGATAAAAATAGATACTATTTTCCGGGGGTACTGCCTGATCTTCCGTTGTATGTACCAAAAAAGCAGGCGGCGTATCATCGGTGACCTGAAGTTCGTTGGAAAGTGAGCGCACCGTAGCAGGATCAGCATCTTCTCCCAGTAGTGAGATGCGTGAACCGCTGTGCTGGTAATCTTCAGTAAAAGAGATTACCGGATAGAGCAACACCATAAAATCCGGGCGACTGCTCATCTGATCTATCGGGTCAGCAGCACCTTCCTGTCCTGCGTCAAAGTGTGTTCCTAATGTTGAAGCCATATGCCCTCCTGCGGAAAAACCCAGCACACCAATACGTTCTTCATCTACCCCCCAAGCTTCAGCATTTGCCCTTACCGTTCGTATCGCCCGCTTGCCATCGTTCATTGGAATGGGATGTTTATAGCCATTACGTCCCAGACGGTAAGTGAGGATATAAGCTGATACACCAAAGCTATTGAGCCAACGGCCAATCTGATGCCCCTCGTGGTCCATGGCCAGCATATTGTACCCGCCTCCCGGACATACCACTACGGCAGCTCCGGAAGCCATATGTTCAGGTGCGGGGTAGCGAATCAGCATGGGATGGTCTTTTTCCTCCTGCCCCATCGCTCCGGGAGCTCCTTCCGGCCAGAGCTGTAAGGTATCTACAGTCTGTTGTGCCCACACTACAGGCGAAACCAACAAGCAGAAAATAATGATGAGTAAAAGAGATTTGTGTGAGTGCATGTTTTGAATTTGTAGTAGGTTTGATATTAGTATTGCATTATTAGTTTTCTTCTTCTACTGTAAAATCAATAGGTAGTCCCAGTTCCTGATATAGCTTCTTACGGGCCGCCATGTCAATGTTTTTTTCTTCACGAGCAGCATCGGCTACTTCCAGCGCACGTTCACGGGGGACCACGATCACGCCATCGCCATCGGCTATGATAACATCACCCGGGCGAATGTATACGCCTCCTACCACCACAGGTTCATTGTAGGATTCCAGTTCATTACGACCGGGACGTATTCCTCTGCCTCGCTTGAAATAATCCATGTACACCGGAATACCCTGCTTGATGATCTCATCGGTATCCCTTACTCCCCCGGCTGATACAATACCCACTGCACCTTTGCTTTTCCATATCATACTGTTATTGGAGCCGGTAGTACCGGTGTCACCATCGTCTGCATTGTCAATGACTACAACATCTCCGGGCCTGATATCTTCAATGAAAGGCTCTGCGGAAAGATTGGTATACCACTGATCTCGAAAATTTTTGTATTCTTCACGAGACACATCTCCCAAAGAGGGCATACGGTTGGTAGGCACATAGCGTACTGTAAAGGCAATGCCCACCATTTGGTGCTCAAAGTTCTCAATATCTTTCCAGAGAGGTGAAATTTTAGGGTCCATCAGTCCTACGTCCATCAATCCGACCATGTCCATGCCGTCGGACACATCGGCTACTCTTAATCCTTCATAGAGTCCGATCAGTTGCTCATTGGTTACTTCCTGTTGCTGGGCATGTAAACTACCTACACAAAAAAAAGTAAACAGAAACAAAGTACATATTAAGGTTCTCATAGGTTGTTGTAGTTTAAATTAAAAATAACTGAACTTATTAAGCCTGTGTAATACAAGTAGCGCCTTCATCATATAAGGGCACAGTTTTACAACTTATAGATAAATTTACTAATCAACAATTACATTTTACCTTCATGCAGCAGCAATTTTGCTACCCTTGTTGACTGACTACTTTCTCTCAAGTACATAAATGCAGTCAGTAGAAAACCTTTAGGGTCTATCGCTATTTTTTAAAAAAGTAAATTTCTCAGTTGACCTACCCAGGATTGTGAGGAGTATAACACAACAGTAAGGTTTAAGAATTGATACAATCGTCACTGGTGAGTGACAAAAAAATGGATAATCTAAGCTATGTACTAAAAACAAAACAGGGGAACAAAAATTTGCTCCCCGGTAAATGCCAACTGCTGATCAATTATTTGGTAGGTATTAATTCCAGAGAAAATGCCAGCACAATAATTAGTAAACCAATCCAACTCATACTTTTACATTTAAATCAAACCAACAATACAAATGTAATAAATTACTTTAAATATTACAATTTTATATTATAATATTTAATTATGCGTGTACTTATTTATGCTTTGAAAAGGCGATCTTAGTATATTAAAACACACATTTTGGGTTAAATTCAGTCTTGTTAAGCCTACTTTTAATTGACTTTATTTTGCTATTCGTGGAAGATTTTGTTCTTCAACAGGGCAGCTAAGAATTTCTGTAGCTAAACTTTTATGAGATTTAAGCCAACTCTCTTTTTACTGAGTATATCTTACTATTTTTTTTAGGCAAGGGCTAAGCTCCATAACTTTTATAGCTTGATTCTACTTATATACATGCACGGATAAAAGCATATACACGAAAGAAGAGTGGGAGTATTGGGGGGCCTATCTGCTTTGTCACGTATATTAATTTTCTCTTACTTTAACTTTTTGGTTATATGTCAGCGTATCAAAGTTTTAAAAAGACAGGCTTCAAAACTAAAATTAAGATTGTTGCCAAGCACGGGATTTTTATAGAAAGCCGTCAGGCATTTGGATGCACGATCCGCCTCTTTGCTATTCAGGATTTTTATATAGAAATATGGAGTTGTTGGTTACTCCCCTGGAGAAACATCATCAATGTCCATACCTTTAAGAAGAGTTCTCATCTCACTCCTTATCTCAATCGTATTGATATAAAAGCATTATTATCCCGGGGTAGCTTACATAGTTAATACCACTATTACTGGTTTGGCAAATGCTTTCGTTATCAGTGAATTGATGAAGTTCTGTCCAACAATACCTTTTCTTTATTACCGCTCACTTCTGGATGTATCATTGCATTTGTCAATTACTTTTTCTGCCTTAGAATATAAAAACAAAGTATATTAAGTGATGTTAAAGATTGTGTACTTGCCTGTTTACATTACGAATTATGGCAAGCATGCAAACTATAAGCATTTTTTAATCTATAATCCAAACCAAAAATGTCTATTATTCACTTGAGCAATGTTGTAGTAATTACCGGAGCATCGGGAGGTGTAGGAAGAGCTACCGCACGGGAGTTTGCTCGCAAAGGTTATAAAGTTGCCCTGCTAGCGCGGGGTAAAGAAGGACTAGAAGGAGCCAGTAAGGATGTGGAAGCTTTAGGAGGTAAAGCCTTGGCCATACAGCTTGACCTGGCGAAAGCAGAAGAAGTGGAAGCTGCTGCTGAGCGCATTGAAAAAGAACTGGGCCCTATTAGCATATGGGTCAACAATGCCATGAACTCGGTTTTTTCTCCCGTCAAAGAGATGAAAGCGGAGGAATATAAGCGAGTTACTGATGTTACTTACCTTGGCCAGGTGTATGGAACGCTGGCTGCGTATGAGCGCATGCGTAAACGGAACAGCGGCTCAATAATATTAGTAGGTTCGGCTCTGGCCTACAGAGGAATCCCTTTACAGTCTGCATATTGCGCTTCCAAGCATGCCATACAGGGCTTTTTTGATTCTTTTCGCTCAGAGCTCATTCACGACGATAGCAATATCAATGTGTCTATGGTGCAGCTTCCCGCTATGAACACCACCCAGTTTGGCTGGGTCAAGTCAAGACTCCCTATGAAAGGTAAGCCTATGGGAAAGATTTACCAGCCGGAAGTAGCTGCTCGTGCCATTTATTATGCAGCACATCATCAGCGAAGAAGCATTTATGTAGGTTCAGCCACTGCACAAACGATATTAGGCAACAAGTTTTTTCCGGGATTATTAGATCATTACCTCGCGAAGGTGGGTTACTCTGGTCAACAAACAGATGAAGCAGAGGAGCCAGGTCGTCCGCACAACTTATGGGAGCCCATTCCTGAAGATCGCGGTTCGCATGGTAGCTTTGACAGCCAGGCCACAGATCACAGCCTTGAATTACAGGCTACTACTACGCAAAAAAATACTACCTTAGCTGTACTAGCTGCTGGTTTGTTGAGTGCGGGATTATTGTATTGGCTGAGGAAAGAAAATTAACTTAACTTTGCAAAGGCCTGATCTAATACTTTAAAAACAGCTTAACTAAAAGGAGGTACTCAAAGGTCTTTGCATACCCTGGTTTACAACTTTAAAAACATATCTGTTTTCTTTTCTAGAAGTTTTTGCTAAGAAGTCTATAACCTCATCTAGGCCGTGTTGACATACGATTATAGAGTTAGGATGACGCAGCTAGCTATATGCCAGAAGGCCAAGTAGTTGCGAGCTGTTTTTTCATAACGAGTTGCCAATCTTCGGTACTGCTTTGCTTTATTATAGAATCGCTCCACCTTATTTCTGTCAGCATATAAATTTTTGTCATAATCACGCTGCTCTACTCGGTTAGTTTTTGGAGGAATAACGGCTACAGCCCCCATTTGAGCAATTAAAATCAGAAACTCGTCACTGTCATAAGCTTTATCGGCAATCACTGCCTCCGTAATTTCCCCCGCGTCACGGCGACTTTAACCAAAGCAGGACCGGTACGTACATCGTGATCCTGTCCGGGAGTTAAAATGAGGCGGCGAGGATTGCCTAAAGCATCTACGCTAGCGTGCACTTTTGTGCTTTTACCCCCTCTACTCTTTCCTATTGCTTCATCCCCTTGTCGGCAACTTTTTTTGACCTGCTGAATGCTGATGGGCACGCACTATGGTGCTATCAGTCATAATCCATTCTAAATCAGACTCTTGTAGTCCCTCAAACACTTGCTTTTATACTCCCTTCTTAGCCCAACGATTAAAACGCACATAGACGCTGTTCCACTCTCCGAAACGCCCGGGCAAATCCCGCCAAGGAGCCCCGCTTCGAGCAATCCATAGCACTGCATGAACAAACAAACGGTTATCAGCCGTTCTGCCAGGATCAGTTTCTTTCCCCGGTAATAGGGGAGCAATCTTTAACCATTGATCTTCACGTAACTCATACCTTCGCATACCCTTTTTGAACAAAGTTTGTAACTTTGATATTAGATGTCAACACGACCTAGTTGAACAATTTAATTTTTTTAAATCCCCTCCCCAGTCAATTATTTTTAGTTAGCGTATTAGAGAGCATTTCAGAATAAAATAACATTTCTCTTTGTACATGAGAGATTCTTTCATAATTTTCCGAGCTAAGAAAAGTTTGTAGCTCAATCCACTCATTTTGATAAGCATTCGGCTTGTTTAATTTTTGCAGTAATTCAAAACTCTGATATTGAAAAAGTGTATTTTTTAGAATTACCTTTTTATTATAAATCCTTACCATAAGTGCTATCAAAATCATAACTTTGTAAGGTTTACATAAAACTCTATAAATTTATTTCATTAAAAAATGAAATCATTATATCCTTTTCTACTATTAGTATTTGTGGTTGTTTCCTGCATTCCTAATAAGCAAGTAGTCTATTTTCCTGACCCTGAATTTAATACTGAAGTATCTACTGAAATACTTAATCCAAGACAAACATATCGGCTACAGCCGCGTGATGTACTATCGGTGAGAATACTTACATTGGACTCAGAGTCCGAAGCTTATTTCAATATTCAACCTAACACAGGTTTTATGAATCTTAACCCTGCCGGTTTTTATCTTAACGGGTATTCTATAAATGAAGAAGGGAATATTACATTACCTGAAGTTGGGCCTGTCAAAGTAGTTGATTTAACCCTTAATGAAGCTCAGACTCTAATTGCTAACGAAATTAGTGAATATTTAAGTACAGCTACGGTTATCGTAAAATTGACAAGCTTTAAAATCACTGTACTGGGAGAAGTAAACAGTCCAGGCTATTATTATGTTTATAATGACCAGGCAAACTTGTTAGAAGGCTTAGGTTTGGCCAGTGACCTCACTGAATTTGGTAACCGAGAAAATATAACCCTTATTCGTCAGACTGATAATGGCTCTGAAGTAGTATTGATTAATCTAAAAGATCCGGATATCTTATCTTCCAAATACTATTTTCTCCAGCCTAATGATGTTATTTACGTCCAACCGCTTAAGGCCAAGAATACTCGTAGTAACTTAAGTACTTTTACAATTCTCAGTGTGCTTTTTGGAGCTATTTCGAGTACCATATTGTTGCTTAGATACTTAAATGACTAACAGAATAGTATAGTCACAATATTTTATTTTTATTCTTCGAGTCATCTCAAATTTTGAGTTTCGGGATTGAGGTACAAGTTATAAAGGTTAGCAATAGCTACTCTGATACGATAAAGTGGTATAGGTGTCTTCCTGCTCCGCTTTCCTGTTCTATGACAGCATAGTCTGAGTAGTTTTTGTTTTTGCTGAGCAAACTTTTTATTCAAGAGTAAAAGGGGAAATATATAGATTAAAATAATAGTGTAGAGTAGTTTCACCCTGTTATGCTGCGAATCGCTGCATAGGTCTTACCTGGCGGCGACCCTAGTTCACTTGCGCTAATGAATTGGTTGTGAATATATGGATAACTCTATCGAGTTAACCACATATTCACAACATAGTAGCAAAAACTACTTTCTTAGAATTTTAATATGCTACTAACCTAAAGGTGGCGTCCACCAAAACCAGAGCCTGCAACTTTCTATGTATGGCTAATTCGGATTTGTTGAAACGAAAACACTGCGCCCAGTTCCCGGCTCGATGTCCCATATTTTTAGCATATGCAAAGACCATCTCTTGGGCTTTTTTGTCTGACTCAATTTCTTCAAAGGTCAGATAAACGCTTCATTCCGGCTGCTGCATGAGCAAAACCTAACAGATAACAGCCCAACTCACTCAGTAAAAAGCCGCTGCTACGGGAGCGTAGGCGCAAGACACTTTGGTACAGACCAGCAAAGCTTCTGACTAGCTGTTTATCAATATGTTGATCAGTTTTTGGAGAACAGGTTAAAGAAACTGCTCTAGCCGACGAGAAAAAATACAGCCGTTGCAGCCTGTCCAAGGAAAAGAAGTATCTTTAAACTATTATACATAAAAACCTCCTTGTTTAGATCTGTTCCTTTTCTCTAAACAGGAGGTTTTTCTTTTTGTCATCCTCTACTATAAAATATGGGATGACTCATGTTTAAAGGTATGACCTTTGATAACTTACTTACCAGACTTGATTTCATTTAGCTAAAGAAAACCTGCTTTCCCAGGATTGATATATTTCTTCAAAAGTCGTCTGTAGATTCTTAGTGATATCCCAATTAGGATAATGCTCTCTAATTTTAGATAAATCGGAAATATAACACATATGATCTCCCTCACGATTTTTATCCACATATTCGTACTGCATAGATTTTCCTGAAATGCTTTCGATTAATTTAAAAGCTTCCAGAATTGATATTGAGTTATCTCTACCTCCTCCGATATTATAAACCTCTGCAACCCGGGGAGATTTGATAAATTCCTCAATGAAGCGAGTAACATCATATGAGTGAATATTATCTCTAACCTGTTTTCCTTTATAACCAAATATTTTGTAGAGTTTACCTTCCAAATTACACTTAATTAAATAGCTTAAAAATCCATGTAGTTCTACGCCAGAGTGATTAGGTCCTGTAAGGCAACCTCCACGAAGACAGCAGGTGGGGATATTAAAATAACGGCCATATTCTTGAACCATTACATCCGCAGCTACTTTTGAAGCACCAAATAAAGAATGTTTTGACTGATCAATTGTAAAACTTTCTTTTATACCATTACGATAAGTTTCATCTGCGTATTCCCAACGAGTCTCTTCTTCTTTGAGGTTTAGATAGTTTGGAGCATCACCATATACTTTATTTGTAGAAAGGTGAACAAAAACCGTTTCAGGAAAAAACCTACGAGTTGACTCTAGCAGGTTAAGCGTTCCTACTGCATTAGTATCAAAATCATCAAAAGGCCTGCTTGCTGCTAAATCATGACTAGGTTGGGCTGCAGTATGAACAATAGCATCGGGAGTGATACCCTCCATAAAACTTAATACATCTTTACGATTTCTAATATCCAGTTCAGTATGTTTAAAATTGGTATATGTATCTTCTAGACGTCTTTGATTCCAGCGTGTATCTCCACCTTCACCAAAAAAATCTGACCTCATATTATTATCTACGCCAATTACATTCCAATTTGCTTCACAGAATTTTTTTACAACTTCGCTACCAATAAGACCGCTGGACCCAGTCACTAACATTGTCTTCATATTTGAATTATTTTGTTCTAATTAATAATGGTTTTAAAGTGTGCTTAACAAACAAATAGATGAAATATGTATTAGTATAAAGATATCTACGCCATAATCTTCTAGGCTCTTTCACCAAGCGGTAAAGCCACTCTAAACCCATATCCTGCATCCAAGAGGGTGCCTGGCTTACATTTCCTGCATGAAAATCAAACGCGGCTCCTACTGCCATCATTACTGAATTTACTTTTCCTAAATGATCAGCAACCCATTTTTCTTGGCGAGGGCAACCACGACCCACTAATACAATATGTGCACCAGAATTATTAATTTTTTGAATGTCTTCTAAATCTTCCTCTTTAGTAGCATCACGAAACCTATCTTCATGTACACCGCAGATTTGAACACCTGGATACTTGCTCCTTATAAAGGCTTCAAACTTATCCAATGTATTTTTCTTACTACCATATAAAAAAACTCTTAATTTCTTGTCCGATGCTTTTGCAAGTACGTGCAAAGTTAAGGTGGGACCATATACACGGTCTGGCAGATTGGCCTTATAAAAATAATTCAAAGCCCATCTTACTGGTTGGCCATCTGGCACAACCATATCAATCTTATTCACTTTTTCATTAAGCTCTTTACTCCAAACTGACTCAACAAGGCCATGAACAGCCAAAGCTGAGAGTCCGTAACTATTGTTTTGAATTGCCTGCTCAATAAGGACATCTGAAGCAAACTCATAATCGACTAATGAGTAGTAAACTGAAAATAGATTTTTTTTTATGGGAGAGTATAATTTGCCACTCTTTTCAATATGCATTTTCTTCGCCTTTTATCATATTCAGTATCGTAAGCCAGATGATTTTTATGTCAAAACTTAAGCTCCAGTTTTGCATATATTCTAAATCATACTCCACTCTTTTTTTCATTAGATAAAGCTCCTTTGTTTCACCACGGAACCCACTTACCTGAGCGTAACCAGTAATACCTGGAGTGATAGTATGACGAATAGGGTATTCAGGAATATGTTTGGAATAGTAAAGCAACTGATTCTGCATGTTAGGTCTGGGACCTACTACTGACATATCTCCAATCAAGACATTAAAAAACTGAGGGAGTTCATCTAAACTGGTTTTACGAAGAAATGCTCCAATTCGTGTAATTCGTGTATCGTTTTTAGAAGCTTGAACCTCAAGCTGATCATTTACTTTCATAGTACGAAACTTGTAGCACCAGAACAAACGATTATTTCTACCCGGCCTTAACTGACGAAATAAAACAGGCCCTGAAGAGTCTATTTTGATTAGTAATGCTATAATAGGAAATAAGCTCACTGAAAGCACTAATAGCACTAGTCCTGAAAAAAGAATATCAAATAAACGTTTAATTTGCGCATTTACTATCAAACGAAGAGGAGTATTTCTAAAAGAAATTACTGGAATTTTACCATCATCAAATAATTGAGCATCAATTTTTCTTTTCTCATCACTATCCAAATCAGGTACTATTCCAAGGTAAATAAAGTGTCTTTCCGCAAAATCTTGTAAATCGTTTAGATACAACTTATCATTTGGCTTGGTATAATAAATTTCTTTAATTCCATTTTCCAAACAATATGATTGTACTTCAGCCAGACCACCTAAATACCAAGATTGCAACTCACGTAATAAGGGCCGTTCTTGGTCAAAGAAACCCATGAATCGTTGGGTTAACGAAGGAGTATTTTGAAAATAATTAAAGAGATTTAAGGCACTTTGATTAGTTCCAATAACTATGCAAGGTTTTTGATTGAATGGTAGTTTACGGTAATATCTATAAAGTTTCAACATAATACTACGAACCAAAATGACAGCGATTACCGTGCAACAAAAGATGAGAAAAAGGTTTAACCAAGAAAAACCTGGTAAAACAGAGCTTAACTTTAAACCAATAAGAAAGGCTACATATAATACACTTGTGTTACCAGAGTGAAACAATATCTTTTCATGTGTACCTAGGTTTTCTACTTGATAAGTAGAAGCTATCAAACCAGATATTATCCAGCTCAGTATTAAAAATGCAGTAACAAACCCAAGTATGGTTGGCTCACTATCCACCATAGTCAACCAATTATAATGAAAGGAGACTTTTATTACATAAAAAATAATAAAAGCATCAGTTATCATCAAAAATATAGGTAGCGCAGTAGAATATTGAAATTTTTTTAGGCTACGATAATAATTTTGCATTTTTATGCTTGATTCGGTTAGTATTTGAGCTAAGAAAAAATGTTATTGATCTCGTATATGAAAGAATGTTCCTGATTTATAATAAAAGTAACTATCAGCTTTATCACTGACCCGACACCTTTATTCACTCTAAACCAAAGTTATAAATCAATAAAAAAGCTTCTGTTGACATTCAATAAATATGTATAAATGAAACTTCTACATAATAAATTTGCCTAAGGAATAGTGATTACAGAGATGAATTATAGCTCATAATTCTGCTTTTTTTTTAAATCTGTATTCTAAAAAATCATTAACTTATTCACTAGTTAAACTAATGAATAATCAAATTGATTTTCACAAAATGAAAATTATCTCATTAACAAAATAAAACTACCTAAAAACTTAATGCACTTCAATATAAATATGCTTTAAGAGTATATATTAATAGTACAAAACAGTACCGTTAACTTATGTTTTCAAAAAGTTTAATTTATTTTTACAATATTACTATCTTAACATTTTTTTTCAAACACATATATATTAAAAATTTTTTAAAAAAACCAATTAAAACCCCTTATTCATTTAAGGAAAAATAGTTTATCATAAGAAATTCATTTTTAAACAAGTATTTTATATTAATTATCTTAGGTCATTTTTCAATTATTACTCTTAAATATTACATACATATCTTCTCTGCAAAAGCTTTATACAAGAGATTTCAATAAATAATAATTTTTGTGTACCTAGACTGCTTCTTAATAACATTATATTTTAGAAACTATTTCCTAAGCTTCATGAAACACGTCTTGCCTATTCCTTACTACTCTTTTCTAAACTTGCAGGCTTTTATCTTTTATCGTTATTTGCAAGCAACAGACGAGGGTATATGAAAAAACTTTTAGTAATTGGCCAAACTCCTCCTCCTTACCACGGACAGGCTTTAATGACAGAAAGATTAATAAAAGCAAACTTACCAGGGATCAAAATCCATTTTATTAGATTATCTTTTTCTAAAGATATTCATCATATTGGTAAAGCAGGCATAAAAAAAGTGTTTCACATGCTTGAAGTAATTATCACGGGGATTTACATACGTTTTCGTTATAATGTGAAGACCTTATATTATATGCCTGCTGGTCCTAACAAAACACCAGTCCTAAGAGATATAGGGATACTCGGTATACTTAGAATATTTTTTCCAGCTCTGATATTCCATTTCAGAGCTGCCGGAGTATCTGATTTTCTCAAAGCTCAATCCTCCTGGCTCCGTCACATTGCCTGTTGGGTTTACCACTCTCCAAAGGCAGCGATTCAATTATCTTCATTAAATCCAGCAGATGGGAAATACTTTGGTGCCAAACATACCTACATATTACCTAATGGCTTAGAGGACAAAGCAAAAGATATGCTTTCTAACAAAAGGATTTCTTTAAAAAAAGATACAATAGATATATTATTCGTAGGTATGCTCAGTGAAAGTAAAGGAATAAAAGTATTAATAAAAGCAATCGACTTACTAAAGAAGGAAAAAATTAAACTCCATATAGTGGGTGGGTTTACATCTATTGAGTTTGAACAACAAATAAAATTATTTTGCGAACAACAAGAGTTGAATAATATAGTTCAATGGGAAGGGGTATTGCAAGGAAGAGAAAAATGGCAGCAATATCTTCATGCTGATATTTTTTGTTTTCCCAGTTTTTATGAATCGGAATCATTTGGAAATGTCGTGGTGGAAGCAATGATGTTTAACCTTCCTGTAATAGCTACCCAATGGCGGGGGATTCCGGATATTGTTGATGAAGGTACTACTGGATATCTGGTCCCTATCAAAGATGCTGCTGCAATCGCTGATAAATTATTAGTATTAATAAGAGATGCAGCTCTTAGAAAAACTATGGGAAATGCAGGTCGAAAAAGGTATCTTGAAAAGTTTCGCCTTGAACAATTTCATACCAATATTTATCAAATTCTTATAAATGAGACACTTCCATGAATGTTCTTCTCTCAGCATTTGCTTGCCGACCTAATTTTGGTAGCGAGCCTGGTGTAGGCTGGAATTTTGCGATTGAGCTTGCAAAAAGGCATCATGTATATGTCATCACACGCTCTGAGAACCGAGAGCATATCATGCAGTATCAGGGAAATAATCTTAATAATAAGAATATCACATTTCTCTATTATGACATATCAAAATTTATAGGCTTCAGATCACCCAACTCCTTTTTGATCTATATCTACTATTTTTTGTGGCAAATAGGTGTCTTTTTTAAAGCGAAAAAGTGGATAGTTACCTACAAAATTGATTTGATACACCATATTACCTATGGTGTTTTTCGTATTCCCTCATTTCTCGCCTTTTTAGATAGACCTTTTATTTTTGGCCCATTAGGTGGGGGAGAACACTATCCTTTTTATCTAAAAAAAAGTTTTAAAAAACGTCATATCTTAATTGAGTTGTTTCGTGATTTCGCAAATAAGTTATCTATCTATAATCCACTTCTGAGGCTTACCTATAAAAATAGTATCTTAATTGCCTGTAAAAACCACGAAACTCTAAAGCACATTCCTTCCAAATATCATAATCAATGTATAGTTAACACTGAAATAGGTCTTCGTAAACTTCCCAAAAGTTTACAGAAACTACAAAAGTGTAAAGAGGGCTTGAAGTTACTTTATGTAGGACGTTTAGTGTATTGGAAAGGGCTTCACCTTGTTTTGGAAGCCTTTTCAATACATAAAAATTCAAATCACCGGCTCACTGTTGTTGGCAGTGGAAAGGATAAAAAATGGCTTAAAAATAAGGCTATAGAACTCAATATTAATCACAAAATCAGTTGGGTTGATAGAATGCCACAAGACCAGTTGTTTAAGATGTATCAACATTATGACCTTATGGTTTTTCCGAGCTTAAGAGAGGCTGGTGGAAATGTAGTCATTGAAGCCATTGCTCATAAATTACCCGTAATGTGCCTCCAGTTGGGAGGCCCAGGAGAACATATCATAGAACAATGTGGCATAGTCATTTCAACAAAAAATAAGAATAAGCAAAAAATAATTATGGAGATTTCAGAGGCAATTAAAAATATGGATGGTGACAGAGAAGCATTAAACCAACTTAGCGCAAAGGCTCAATTACATGCAAAACATTTTATGTTAGAAAATATTGTTAGCCGAATATATGATCATCCAATACTTCAAATAAAGATGAAACAAAGTATTAAACTAGTATAAGCGAAGTCTTTCTTTAGTTTTTTTCATTTGACTTTCTAGCAATACTTGATATTCGCGCATTATTCTCTCTCCCTTTTTAGGCCAACTATTCTTATTAGCGTATTTAAGTCCACTTTCTGAAAGTCTCTTTCTATATTCTCTATTACCTGCCAACTTTACTAAAGCTTCCTTCAGCCTGTCAATTAAATTTTCATCTTCAGGATTTACTTTAATACATACTCCTTCAGGAATCAAGGTACCAGCACCATGTTGATCTAAAGTGATTACTGGTAAACCACAAGCCATAGCTTCCAATATTTGTATACCAAATGCATTTCGCAATGGGCAAAACATTAATATATCATGGCTTAAATAATAATCTTTTAACTCTTCATACTGAAGTGTTCCTGCAAAGTTAACAACATCTTGTAGGTTATTTTTCTTGACAAAACTTTTATACTTTCTTCCCATCGGACCTTCTCCTACAATTGTAAGCTTAATATTATGCGCTTTTCCTAGACGCTTAAAAACTTCTAATACCAACTTTAAACCTTTTTGAGGAAGTAGTCTACCCACCCATAATACGTTAATAGAATGTTTAGCCTCTCGTTTTGGGATTACCTTCGGCATGAAATCTGATGAAACGCCACAGTCTAAAAAGAGCTTTACATTTTTTGCTTCCAAGCTTTTAGCTACATCTGCAGTATCACAGCTGGTAGCTAGCACAAGTGAGGCTTGTGATGTAGCATAAGTACTTTTAAATACCTTCATGATTATAAAACTTGTAAGCTTCCTCAAGCCATCTCTAAGTACCCCCGAAGAGGAATATTTAATTAAAGAATCAGGGACTTTTTCCCCTCCTCCTACTGGACCAAAAATAAAGGGAATTGGAAGTTTCCACATATATGAGCCAAGCTGAATAGAACCAAATGTTACATGATGAACAATATCAAAATCAATTGAATCATGTTTTGTTTTAGCTACTTTAAAAGCATAATGTTGCCATATTAGATAATATATATATGCCAGGGGAAAAAAGTGTGATAATTTAATTTTTATCTTTTCTAACCATGAAGGCAAGCAAATAAAAACAAAATGAAGGTTTTCTACCGGATATTTCTTAAGCTTATTGAGTATAACCTGCTTATTGCTTTCTGCGGTAAAACACCACACCTGATTTCCTAAGTTAGCAAGTTGAACTGCCCAGTTCCAACCACAACTTGGTTCACTTCCAGCGTCAGGAGCGCATGAGTATGCAGATAAAAGAATTTTCATTTTATGAGGGATAGCTTAAAAAACTTGTAAGGAATTACAATCATATGTTCTCTTTTCTTTTGCTTCTTTCATTTTATGATATTATCTAAATCTTATAATAAACTCAAAATAGTAAAATATCACTGTTCACTCACTTCTAAAAATGAACAGCTAACAATATGATATTTTTAAGAACACGTCTTAAATTAAATTAACTCTAAAAGTATTAATTTAATTTTATTTAGTAACCTCGCTACCACAAAAACCCTGCGATTCTTACTTATCATTATAGTTTTATGATTATAATACAATTTTTAACTAAAAATTAAAGCGATAGTTTTCTCAAAATGGTTTGGAAAACAAAAATTTATCTATTTGAAAATGCTTATAACTTTTAATATCCTCCTTACAGGTTTTACAAAACAAAGAACAATTACTTTATAAAGTAACTTATTGATAAGTGAGCTTTTAATATTGTATGAAGTATTTTTATTAATAATATAAAAGTGTTCTTTGATACTTGTTTCTCGATATTTTTGAGATGAAGATTTACTTGTTTCATGCCAGCGAAAAGCAGCAAAATATTTATTCACAAACTTGAACTTATAACCTTTATATAATAACCTTACAAAGAAGTCTCTATCCATACATTGATACAAACTTTCATCAAGGAGATTATTATCCTCAACAATTTTTCTTCTAAAGAAGAAAGAAGTGGACTGTATAAAGGTTAAAAAGTATCCCATCCACTTCACCGGAACATGAGATCTTAAATTTCTAATTAATTTTCCTTGTGCATTTATGAATCTTACATTAGCATAAATAGCATCTACTTTATCACTAATAAATTGTTTATTTACCTTAATAAAGGTATCTGGATAGTAATAATCATCAGCATTGAGCCATCCAATTACATCACCTGTTGCTTTTTTAAAGCCTTTGTTTAAGGCATCACTTTGTCCCTTATCTGGCTCTGAAATGAATTTTAAATGAGGATATTTTTTTATTATTTCTAACGTACCATCTGTTGAGCAATTATCTACAATAATATGCTCAAAATTGGGATAATTTTGAGCTGTTACACTCTTTATAGCTTCCTCGATAAATGCAGCTTGATTGAAAGAAGGAGTGACTATTGATATTTTAATGAATTCCATCTTCAGCTAAACTAATTTTTCTATGTAGGTTGAGCTTTTCCTCAAACAATGATAAATAGGATTCTGCAACTATTTTAGGACTGTATTTCTTTATTACACTTTCGCGTGCTGTTTGTCTTAATTTATCATGCCGACACTTGTCCTCTGTCACCCAATTAATTCCAAAAGCAAGGTCATCGGTGTCATAAGGATAAGCCAAGTAACCATTTTCTCTATGGATAATCATATCACTGTTTCCTCCAATATCAAAAGCTGTAACTGGAGTGCCACAGGCTAATGATTCCATAATTACATTTGAAAGATTCTCATATAATGACGGTACTACCATAACATCTGCAGCTGAATATGCAGCAACGAGAGAAATATCATCTGATAATTGACCTAAATAGTGTACTTTGTGTCTTTCTTCAAATGCTGTTTGAGGTTCTGAAGCTCCTAATATAACTAGTTCAAATTTGTCAGCTGGTAATTTGCATATCGCCTGTTCTAACTTCTTAAAGCCTTTTATTGGACTACTTTGCTTCATAGCTCCAAAAAAGACCAATTTTTTTTCAATTGGCAGGTTAAGTAATCTCCGTGCAGCTAGTTTTTCTAACGGTTTATATACTGTTTGATCAATAGGATTAGGAATTACCCTTATTTCTTTATCAAAAAAAAGAGAGCTTTGCTTAGCACATTTCGCTAACCATTGGCTTAGTGGCACTACTGTAATATTACTATTAGCATAAGTTTTTTGCTTATCCATGAATAGCCTTCTGCTTAAGTCTTTTTCCTTATTTGACTCAAGCGCTTCACAGTACCCACATTTTGCCATATAATTCTTACATTCCATTACATAATGACAGCCTCCTGTAAAGGCCCACATGTCATGTAAAGTCCACACAATGGGGACGTTAATTTTTTTTAACTCTTTCATGGAAAGGAAGCCATCTCCTACCCAGTGTAGATTTACTATATCCGGAGCTATCTTTTCTATTTTACTATATACAGAGTACATAGAATAAGAAGCAGAAAATACTCTCCTATCTTTTTTTCCACTAATAATTTCAATAAATAAGTTATTTATACTAGGCATCAATTTAGCCAGTATCATATCCTTTTTTGTCTCCGGAGCGATTACTCTTTTATCATTACTGATTTTTGACAAAACCAGCATATAAGAATCTATTCCTATACCTAGCAAGCTTTGATGTAAACGATAAGCTGCTCTAGCCGCTCCTCCTTGCTTATCACGCGTGCTTATAATTAATATTCTGGGTTTCTTTTTCATGATCAGAAGACTTGTAAACAGCATATTTTACTGCTACTGATAAAACGATTAGTAATGAAAGTACTACCCAGCCATGTACTGTATATGCATTGGCAATCATAGACCATACAAAAAACTCAAACCATGTACAGATTAAGCCTACAATGAGCAGTTGATATTTACTGTTTGGTTTTGAGATGTATACTTTTATAATGCTGAATAAAGGGATACAAAATAGCATGAGCATACAAAACACACCTATTATACCCCAATTTACATAAGCCCAAACAAAAGTATTATGAGGGGATTCCACTTTCTTATTATTTAATAACTTTACAGCAATGATATCCCATCCATTACTTCCATTACCAATGATAGGGGATTCTCTGTTTGTATAGGAAATCATAGGCACCCACAAGTGGGCGATCCTATACGAAAATGACCCTCCTACTTCTTGTCCGGCTAGCACTGTATCAGTTTGTTCAAATACTTTAAGATCTTTTTCAAATTTTACCTGCACATAGTCTGAAATGTAGGAAAAACTAGTAATGAATATGATACCTATAATTACAAATGAAGAAATAAATCTCTTTTTATATAATATGAAAAATAGAATTGGCAATATAAGAGCAATCAAGAAAGCCGAGCGTGTCCCGTTGTAGATTAGGGCTAGATAATATGAACCCGCTACGAAGAATAGCCATCCCTTGTGTTTACGTAACCTTATCATCACCAAAATAAAAAGGGTAGTCATAAAATGAGCATCTTCGTTTGAGGCGTGTAATAAAAAATGTAGACGATGCTCATTATACATTAATGCTGTGAATGGGTCGATCCCTGAAGTTGCAATTAGATAGGGATAAAATATCAATACCAGAATAAATAATAATAAACATACATTTAAGATAATTTGGATAGTTTTCTCGGAATAGACAATAGCACTAAATAGGGAAACAGCAATAAAAGAGAAATAGAAGAAGTTCTTAATAGAGCCCTGAATATTGAACATCTTATTGTCCAAGAGGAAAAACTGTCCCACCACTAATATCACAAAGAATATCATTGTCATAGTAAGAGCTCGTTCATAGGCAAATATAAAGGAGTACTTGCTGAGCATCTGTAACAAAAAGACAATCAATATACTTAGAGCTAATACTCTTATATATCCTTCTGCTCCCACTTCTGAGCTTACACTACCCAGAGTACTTAATTGTACAAGAGGGAAGAAAAACCTTGCCAGTAAAACTATTAACAATAGTTTGTAGGCTATATTAAAACTATAACTACTCTTGTTATCTATTCCATCCATTCAAAATATCCATTAGCAGTACCTTCTTAACCTTTTTTTTAAAAGGTAATCTATAATATTTTCTAAATTCCTTTATTAGATGTTGATTTACTTCTGGGTGATCTGGTAAATTGAACTTTGTACCTTCTTTATTAAGTTTTACAGAAAACCTTGAACCTGCTCCACTATGTCTTCCACTCCCATCAAACCCTATGTTGGATACTAAAGATTTAACTGGATATATAGTATAAGCGTTATGCTTATATTGAGCATAGCAAAAGCGAATAGCCCAAGAGTCAAGCAAGCCATGTATTTGCTTCCACAGCATCAAGCTGAGATCTTCTCCTCCTTTATCAAAAGCTCTACGTTGAGGTATACTTCCAAAAAATTTCTTATGTCCTTTAACTTCCCAGTCAACTTTATTCCAGCGATCTGCCCAGGTAGCCCATCCCCATGAAGAACTTCTGTAGTTTTTATAAACGGCAATATTATATTGATTTGAACAATCAACATAAGGATGATAACCACTAATGGAAAAAATATCTTTATCATTTTTATATTTTTCCAATGCTTCATTCATATACCATAAGAATTGTGGCGCACAAATGATGTCATCTTCCAATACTATAGCTTTTTGGTATTTATTGATGACTTCAGAAACTCCATTAATTATATTATAGGCTAACCCACAGTTACAAGCTCTTTTAATAATATGTACTTCCTTGAAACCAGTAATTGTGTCTAGATAACTTCTTAAGTCATTTACCTTTATTTCCTCTTCCTGGTTCTGAGCGGCGTCTGAGAAAATATACAATTCACTATCCTGAGCTCCTTTACATCGCTGCAAGGCTTTAATCACTTTACGGGTATGACTAGGCCTATTATAAACAAAAAGTACAATCGGTGCTTTCATGAAAACTCCGCCGTTTTAGGTAACTGAAACTTCCAACTGCTTAAGTCTCTTTGCAAAAATATCTCAAGGTGTTCAATGTCTTCACGAAATTGAGCATACAAAGATGAATGTAGCTCCTTACTTATCGGAGGTTTTTTGTTGCTAAATATCCGTGCCATTATAAGTTTGTCTACTCCTCGGATAAGTTTACAGGCAAGAAAATCTCCAAGGTGTTGTTTTTTTTTAAAACAGCGTGTTTTGTCAGCATTATAGGAGTACTTAAATTGGTTACTTAAACTGATAAAACTTTGTCGAGGAATAGAATAAATTACTTTTTGAGGAGTTTTATCAATAACCTGCTCAGGGTTATAGCCTTCATCTACTCCAATGAAGCGATATAGCTTTTTTATTACTTCTTTTTTGTTCTTTTTTAATTCATCATACAAAAGTATGAGTATCTGATCCTGAGAAAAATATTTATGATAATGCTTTAGGTGTTTATAATATAATCCAAATTCTATGATTTCAGAGTGTCTACCATAACCTTCCATCTTACCTTCCAAAATATTATTCATCCCTTCTGAAAGGGTTAGAGGAGGCAAAAACCCATCCTTCATATAATGATAGTAAGCGGATACAGCACGGATAACAGGGTCTCTAAGTATCACGATAAGTTTAATTTGCCCTAAGTTTTGCTTTAGACGAGACGCATATTGTGAACTTCCCAATAAATTTGGACGCTTAATCCCCCATACTAGCTCATTGCTAACGTTTTCAAAGAGTGCTTCTAACTTTTGCATTCCACCCTCTTGAAAATCAGGGTCTTCAAAATAAGGAACTTCATCTTCTGGCATAAAAACTTGTGGATGTGCAGATAATACACTTTGAATATACGTAGAACCTGATTTTTGACCTCCAATAACAGCAAACTTAATCTTCATCTTTTAGTATTTAATACACCTATGAACATTCACTTTCCATATTTGAGACTTCATTTAATGAATAAGCTTATTTTCACTTTACTACTTGATATTCTTTTCCCCCAAGAACAGATTTGATTTGCTTGATTACTCTAGGTATAAGACTAAAAAGATTCAGTGAGCTTACTATCATTTTAACTTGTCCCCTGTAATTAGCATTAATAAATAAAGGAGCAATGATAACATTAGAAGCAACTGTAATTAATGTTGCCATAGCTGCCCCAATAATTCCATATGCAGGAATCATGAAGAAGTTGAGCGCAATATTCACTAATGCTCCACTCCCTTGTATAAATACTCCAAACCTTTGTTGCTTTTCTATTACAGCCCATTTACCTCTGACCACGTTCATGAATCCAAAAACTGCAGACCATATATGGATAGAAAGTACTTTTCCTGTTAAGGAGTACTCAACTCCATAAAGAAGATTAATCAACCAATCTGACAAAAATGTTAAAGGAATTGCTACCGATAAAGATAATATGACCATAGAGTCATATAACATATGTAATTGCTCATCAAATAGCTTCTTTGATTTACTTTTAGTTTTTACAATTACAGGAAATACTGAGCTCATAATAATTGTAGGGATAAAATACCATACATCTGATATTTTTGCTGCAGCTGCATAATACCCTACCTCCTCATCACCTAGCATCTGATTGATCATTACCTGATCCACTTTGAGATGGACTGATACTACCAATCCCGAAATGATAATTGGCCAACATTCATTGAATAAATAGACAACAGCTTTCTTACTGAAACGCCAATTGACGATACTTCTTCCTTGCCGCTTATAAAATATCATGAGCACAGTAGAAGTAATTACATGCTCTAGCATATATACCAAAGCAAAATAAATTAAGGGTGCCTTTAGTAATATCAGTATAACTTTAACCGCTGATATGCTCAATAATGATGTAGTTCTGGCAACCGCTTCAAACTTTGACTGGACCTTAGATTGAAAGAAAAAACCAATGGTATCTAGTGACTTAAATAAAAGTCCTGCACCGATAATAAAGACAATAGTTCTAGTAGTAGCGTCCAGGTCCATCATTTGGCTTGAAAAGAAGACAATACCAAGCAATATTATACTTCCTCCCAATTTCATGAGAAATGCACTTCCCATAAAAGTATTATGCTCATCTTCATGCTCAACTAATTCTTTTACTAATACATTTTGTAAGCCTAAGTTAGCTATGGCTATAAAGAGAGCGATAAAGCTTATAGCAAAATTGAGAATACCATAATATTTAGGGCCTAGATATCGGGCTACGTATACTCCTACTGCTAGGGTAACTGCCAACATAATCATACGCTCAATAAATAACCATGACATATTAGCAGACACTTTCTTAAGCATCTCACTTTTCATCAGTTGCTTACCAACACGTCTAATTTTGCTTAAAAATGCTATCATACCTTATGATAGGAAATGATGTTTTTTCTGTAACCGTAATCATTATCTGCTACGCTACTAACACCATTATAGATTACATGTAGGTTATTCACTTTTCTTTTAGAAAGCATTTCCACAGTAGTTCTAAAAATTGGAGTAGTGGTTAGACCTTGCCTCGTAATTAATAAATTGATATCAAAAAGTGGCTCCATAAATAAATAGTCAGCCACATAACCTATGGGTGGTGTATCTACAATGATATATTGATAGCTTGACTTTAGCTTTGTTATTAAGTCTTGAAACTTTTTACTTTCAAGCAAGCTAGAAGAGTCTTTGAAATGACTACTACCTGCACTTATTAGGTCCAAATGCCCTACATTAGTCTGCTGGACAATTTCATGAAAAGAAGATTTATCAGTTATATAGTCAGAAACGCCTGGTGCCTGATGAGCATTAAAATACCCATTCAATTTGGGGCGGTGCAAGTCACCTGAAATAAGAATGGTTCTACGTCCGGAAAGAGCAAAGGAAACACCTAGGTGAGCAGTACAAAATGTTTTGCCTTCTCCCTCAATTGATGAAGTTACACCAATTATTTGCCCTGCCCCTTCACCATACAGTCGGTTCAAATGAAGTCGAGCAAACTTAAAGCTCTCACTCACCACAGGATCCTTAGAGAGGGTGGTTTTCTTTATATTTTTTCTGTCTAAACGGACAGTCTCTAAAACAGGAACTTCTGCTACTCTTTGAATATCCTCAAGACTATTTATGTTTTCATTAAACATATCCTTTACAAGAATCAACCCTAAAGGAAAAAACATCCCTGCAAAAATAGCTATAAATAACACCTTAACGGGATTAGGATAAATGGGACTGTCATCTATCACTCTAGCTTCGTCAATCATCATTTTATCACTAACACTAGAGGCAATTGCAATACCTGCTTCTGCCTTTTTTTGAAGCAAATAGTTGTAGATATTATCATTCAATATAAATTTTCTCTGAATGTCTACAAGATTACGTTCATTTTGGGGAAGGCGATTTAGTTGTCTTTCTACAGATTGTATATTTCTTCTAACTTCACTTAGTCCTAATTGCGTAGACTTGATTTGATTATCAACATTTTCTCTTAAAGCCTCTCGTGCATTCTCAATCTTTCTGTTAATTACCTTCAGTACGGGATTATTTTCATTGGAGCTATAACCTATAGACACCTTTTCGCTATTTAACTTTGAAAGCTCAATAATTAGACTGCTAAGAAGAGGGTCATCAATTCCCACCGAGGCAGGAGCTACTACATTGTCAAAATCTGTATCCTGCCCAAGATATTGAGCCATGTTCTTATAATATTCGTATTGAATTCTCAGTTTTTCTTCTTGTACCTCAAGTTCGCTAAGTCTTTTGGCTAGCCTTTCAGACTGCATTCCAATGTCAACCACATTATTACTCGTACGAAAGTCTTGCAGCGTACTCTCAGCATTTTTGAGTGAATCGGATACAACAGATAGCTGATTATCAATAAACTGAATAGTCTTTACTCCATACTGGTTCTTTGTTGCCAAATCAAAATCAATGTATGCATTAATTAAGGTATTGATGAAATCTTCTTCTTTTTCAATAACGGCTCCATTAGTACTTACCTCAATAATATTTGAGTCTTCAGTAAGCTTGATTATGCTAAGCTTTTCATGGTATTTTTTTACCACACTATTCTTGGAGTGAAGAATAAAAACATAATCTTCTCCTATTTCCATATGATCAAGACTACTTTTATCTAACCAAAAACTTAAATGCGGACTTCTTAAAGTATCACTTACAGATATTTCCTTTTCTATTTCAAACTGCTCAAGAGGCTCTTCACTTACACTCTCACCCAATATATCATAAAGGTAAACCTCCTCTGCCTCTACTTTCACAAGAAGTCTGTCTTCCTCTATTAAACTCAGGTGAACTGGGATTCCAATAGGCTGTAGGCTCGCTAGGTCAAAATTTACTTTTAGTTTATTGTATAGCTCCTCAGAATGCTGAATACCTAAGAAATGTTTATCGTGATAATAGGTAGTGGAAAAGTCTAGTTGGCTAATGGCTTTGTCAACCATGAAAAAAGATGAAAGCATTCCAATTTCATCGTCAATTTCTGAACTGCCCCCTAAGCTTGCCAAAGCTACAGTCTCAGAGTCCACTTGTGGTTTAGACTTCCGATCATTTAATTTCACGGTAGCTTTTACCTCATATAATTTGGTAGTAGTTTTGAGATAAACCAATGCAATACTTAGTGCCAGTACCAAGCCTGCAACAAAATAATACCACTTTTGCACACATTTTTGAATAATGAGCTTGAAGTTAAGGTTATCTTCTAAAAAGCTTGTTTTCATTATTTTTTGATTTTGAATTGAATGTTGACGTAACACAATCCTCTATTTTTACCCTCAATAAATTTTATCAAAACCATATAGAAGGCAGGATATTTTTTTGAACTTAAATTGTGAAGATCTAAATATTATTTACTATATGAATAAATTTTTATACTATGATGAGATATAATTTTGAAACAAACTGTAGTTAACTTTCCTAACCTCTTTTATTTAATTAACCCTACCTTATACTTTCTCCTTTTTGAGTATAAATTTGCTCATGAATACATCTTCCAATTTAAATAGACAAAATTTAATTTAGTATTTTTTCTATTTTGAATTGTCTTAAAAGCAAATAAAAAACTTGTCAAATAAATAATACCTTACATGCTTACCTTGCTCTTAAACTTACTCCTTATTCCTTATACTTGAATTACAAATAAATAGACAAATTCAAAATTAACGAAAATAATATTAAGAAAATCAGAATTATGTTAATAATTTTATAATTAATAGCTTTTAATTTTAGAACAAACCCTTAAAACTTAATGAGTACGTTTAGCTATAAATGAGTACTTTTTATCACAAAAACCTTACCTTTATATTATTTCTTAATATTCATTTAGTCAATCATCAAAAGTGGCAAAATCTTTTGAGTAACTCAGAAGTAAAAATTTTTTTATATCGTTTTCAAGCCTAAAAAAATGAAGAGCAGCGTTACAGAAGAACCTATTTTTGTTTCGGTTATTGTACCTGTTTACAACGACACCAAACGTTTAGCGCTATGTCTGGAGGCTCTACAAAGTCAAAGAAATAAGCGCTTTGACTTAAAGTATGAAGTAATTGTAATCGATAATAATTCAACAGAAGATGTAAAAAATGTTTGTGTTCAATACCACGTACAGTATCTTCATGAAAAAAAGCAGGGGTCATATGCTGCCAGAAACAAAGGAATAAGAGAAGCTAAAGGAAAATATTTGGCTTTTACTGACTCAGATTGCATTCCTGATCCCTACTGGTTAGAAAATGGTATTAAGAGATTAATGGATAATCCTAATATAGGCCTAGTCGGAGGTAAAATTCAGGTTTTTGCTACCAAAAATAAAAAAACATTAGGCGATATTTTTGACCTTGCTTTTGCATTTCCTCAGCATCATTACGTACATGAAAACCACTTTGCTGCTACAGCAAATATGTTAACCACAAAAAACACATTCAATAAAGTAGGCCTTTTTAACCCAAATATGGCATCAGGGGGAGATTTTGAATGGGGACAAAAGGTTTTTAAGTTTGGACTGGAACTACTATATGCCCCTGAGGCTATCGTAAGGCATCCATCCAGAAACAGTATTAAAGCGATAATTTCCAAGAGCTATCGTGTCAACAGAAATTATAATAGTAAATACTACCCTTCTCTACCCTCTTCTAAGCAATTGTTTAAGTATATTTATGAGCTTATCGCTGTTTATATTCCTTTATCTCAAGCTTACAGAAAGTTAAGATCAGCAAATCCAAACTTAAAAATTTCTTTTTATCAACGTGTTCAACTCTTCTTCCTGCTTTTTTCAATTCATTATGTAAAAACTTTTTCTAAAATAACAGAGTGGATTAAACTCAGGGTAAAAAAACTGTAAGCCTTAACGAAAATAAGAAAATGATATATTTAATAACTGAAATGTTTCACCCTTGACCTTTTAAAATGAACCTAAATAAGATTATCGATAAAATATCCTCTAGAGAAGACATAATAGCTAAGCCGCCTGTACTTGTAGATATTGGAGCATCTAATGATATTAATCCAGTATGGAAAAAAATCGCATCCTTCTCGATCGGCTTAGCTTTTGATGCCGATGATCGTGATTTCGAGTTCATTGAAAAAGAAGATAAGCTTTTTAAAAAGCTATATGTTTTCAATAAAATTGTTGTAGATAAGGCTGAGTACAATGAAATGGATTTTTATCTTACTAAAAGCCCTTACTGCTCAAGCCTTTTAGAACCTAACTTAGCTAAACTTCAGCCTTATCATTATGCTGACTATTTTGAAGTCACTAAAAAGATAAAATTAAAAATTGTCGAACTCAAAAAAGTAGTTGAAGAAATAGGACTTGATTATATAGATTGGTTTAAAACCGATGCACAAGGAATTGACCTGAGGTTATTCAGCTCTTTAAGCACCCAAATGCAAAATAGGGCAATTATGCTAGAGTTTGAGCCCGGTTTAATAGATGCTTATAAGCAAGAAGACAAAGTAGTCGATGTATTAAATTACATGAAGGATAAAGACTTCTTCCTTCTTTCTCTGGATGTTAAGGGACCTTTTAGAATTACAAAGACAACATTTGATCATACCTTTAAAAACCAGATATCCAAAAAATTTGCTAAACATGGTTTAAAAAGAGTACCAGGATGGGCCGAAATGGCTTTTTTAAATGAGCTTTCCGGGCTTGAGTATACTTCCAGGGATTATATATTAGCTTGGCTATTTAGTACCCTACAGGAACATCATGAAATTTCAGCTGCCTATGCCAATCAGGGCTATGAAAAGTTTCATGAGAAAATTTTTAAGGAGCTTGAAAATTATTCATTTAAAGCCATTAGAAGCCAAGTATATAGTGTAAGCACCCTGTCTAAAGTTGGGAAGATTGCTCTTAACAAAATTAGATCAATTGTAAAGTAACCAACATTATATTCTTTATTTAAAGTGTCTGTTTTAGATAAAGCTTTTGTGTCTACAATAAAGGTGCACTTTTTCATTTAATATCGGCATATAAAAAAAAGGTAGACAGTCATGGGATTGCCTACCTTTATTAACAAAATCTATTTTTATTATTTCACTTTATTCTTTATAAATACGCATCTCTGCATATTTACTCTCTGAAGATACATGAAGGATGTATATTCCTGCCTTTAGTAAACTTAAATCAAGCTGCAAAGTATTAGAAGTATTGACCTGAGGATATTTTACTAATTCATTGCCTTGCATGTCAATAATCCTTACCGTAACCTGATCTAAGTTGGTAGTAAACTCAACTGTCTGATCACCCTGCGTGGGGTTAGGATAAGCATTAACTTCCAGAAAGTAATTCTCAATTTCAGTTGCCATAAATCTAAAATAACCTCCGCACTGTAAGCTCTCATCCTGTAAATACCCTTCCTGACAATCTCCATCTACATATATTCCTACGCCATAAGTTGTAGAAGCCTCTGTCTCAAATACCTCTCCATCAATATTGATTTTATCTACTCTTATTCCTGCATAAGGCTGATATTCACCATCACTTACATATACAAGCTGCACCTGAGAAGGCATTAGCTTAGCCCCTCTATGCTCATATACATATTCCTCAAAGATAGGGTCATATACATTTCCTCCAATGTAATCCCAACTCATTACTGCTTGACCATCTATCCTTAACTCCATGGTTTCATAGCCAGACTTACCTGCTGCATAAATAGTCAATGTACTGATTATCTCTTCTTCAGGCGCTTCTTCTCCTTTTATTCCTTCTGCTTGCACAGAGATGTTGTCAATATAAAAGGTTTCCAAAAAGGCAGAGGTTCTACTTTCTATTACAATCTCCAATGTTTCACCTTGAATACCTCCAGCTTCTATATGAATCCACTGACCGTCTTTTTCCAAATTGCCATTGTGTTCTAATATAGGCTGCATGCTTCCTCCATTAACCCGGTAATAGATATTAAGAAAGTCTCTAGCGGTACCTGAGGTCTCCATATCTCCAATTTCTTTAATATCTAAACTTACCTTTACACTTTCTGCTGTAGTAATATTGATGGGCTCAGTTGACCATTCTACAGTATTAGAATTCATTGATATGTATATACTTTCTTCTTTTATACCAAAAATTCCATTTTGATCATCTCCACTACTACTGAAGAACCAGGCAGTATTATCTGTTTGACTCAATACACCATTAGCACCTTCAAAACTTTCGTACCAAGGCAACGCTTGCACACTACTTTCCTCGTGTTCATCTTCTATAGTAATATTATCAACAAAATAGAACTCTGAATTGGCAGAGGTTTTTCCTTCTATAAAAATCTCTAAAGTATCCCCTGCAAGGCCTGATTTTTCAATATGTACCCACTCATTTTGAACATTAAGGTTTCCATCCTGAATTAAGAGAGGCTGCATTTCACCTTTATCTAACCGGTAATAAACTTTGATAAAATCATGTTGTGGGCCTTCAGCTTCCATCTTTCCAACTTCTTTTATGTCAAAGCCTATCTTTACACTTTGTGCTCCTGTAATATTAATTGGATAACTTGACCATTTGGTGACACTTGCATGCTGAGAGAAATACAAGCTTTCTTCTCTTACTCCGAACATTTCATCCTTTTCATGTGGTACCTGGCTAAAAAACCATGCAGTCGCATCCTGTTGTTCTAATAAATCATTTGCTCCAGCAAAGTCTTCCTGCCACGGCAAAGATTGTACAGGGCGTTCAACCTGATCCTCACTAACCTTCATATTATCTACAAAATAACTTTCGGAGTCTGTAGTAGTACGTGCCTGAATAATGATCTGAAGTTTCTTTCCTTTAATATTATTTTGTTCAAACTGATACCATTGATTCTCATGCTCAAACCCTCCGTACTTTTTAAGAATTGCCTGCAAAGGTTGTTCGTCAACTTTATAAAAAACATTGATGAAGTCTCCAGTAGCTATGTCATCTTCCATGATTCCAACATATTTGGCCTCAAAATTAATTTTAGCAGCAGGCTGACCTGAAATATTGATGGTTTCTGATACCCATGTCACATAACCTGCATCATTTATAGAGGAGGTTTCAGATAATCTTAGCATATCGTTTTCTACCTGAAATACGGCTTTGCTTGGCGTTACTGTGGATGCATCTAAGTTCCATGCTGTACTGCCAAAATCATTTCTGGTTTTCATAGGAAGTGAAAAATCTTCGTACCACCGCTCCACTGCCTCGTTGCTAAGGGTTTCTTTGACAAGAAAGGAGAATACCTTTTCACTTAACAGTATACCTTTACCTTCTGCCTCACTGTAAACCCTCACCTTAATCGTATTTTCTCCAATTGGTAAAGATGCAGATTCTTCTTCATGCAGTGAATAAGGTGCTGTATTATCAATACTATAGTTTTCAATATCATTAAAATCAAAAACTACACTGCCTACATCTCCTTCAACCTCTACATGTATATCCAGATCATCTAACACCAGTTCAGATTTATCCAGTTCTACAGTGTTGGTTTCTAAATCATACTCTTCAAGGGTATTTGCATTTTCTTTGTCTATCAAGTTAATGTCTGTAATCTCGGCTTTAGGTTCAGTATTACCGGTGCTGATTACTTCTATATTATCTAGAAAGTAAAATTCTGTATAGTCACTGTTTTTGAATTTTACTATTAATTCTAATTGCTTACCAATAATTTCTGAGATACTTACCTTGATTCCTGCACTTCCTATTCCACCCTTTACTTCTTTTAAAAGATAATCTACTCCATCTACTTTATAATATACTTTTATGTAATCGGGATTATACTTATCTTCTAAATCACCCTGGGAATATAACATTAAAGATAGATCAACTATTTGGCCCTCAATATTAACTTGTTCTGATCGCCAGCTTCCTTCTCCAACAGTTCCTCTTGCTTGCAAACGGCTGTCCATTACTTTAAAAGCTGCGTTACTGGACATGCTTCCTCTATCCAGATTCCAGGAGCTTCCGTCACTGAACCCATTATCATCAGTAGCTCCATCACTGGTTGTAAAAGTCTCTACCCAAGGTAAAATTCCTGTCTCGGGAGTGGGAGAATGGCTGATATCTGTTTGAAAAGCTCCCATGTCCACAACTACTCCACTTTCCCAACCCATTGCCTGGGCTATATCTTCAGGCAGTGGAGCACCCGACTTGATTGCCATTGAAGTAGATTTCAGATTAAAATTACCTGAAGCGGCATCTATAAAGAAAGGGTCATCACCTCCTTGTATTCCAAATCCATGCTGCTCATATCCTAATTTGGTTCTGAATTCCTGAATTGTCTCCAGCCTTTCCTCCACATTACACACATTATTATTGATTTTCCACCTAACGGCCAAACTTGGTTTTCCAGCAGTAGAACGATAATACGCATTATAATCCTGTTCATCTATAGCATAATCATCACACTCTTTTTTCTTCATATGATATAATGCAGACGGGTATTGGCTAATAAAAGCTTCGGATAGTATATTGTTCTTTATGACTGTATTTCTGGTAATATAGGGGTCGTTAGGATCTTTCTCATCGCCCCGAGTACTCTCAAATACATCTAATGCTATCTCATTATTATATAAAGTGTTATTATACACTTTTACATCTGAAGAGTTTGCCACTGAGATACCTGCTCCCAAAAACCTTTCATTCTTACCACTTTCTAGCACAACATTCCCAGCGATAATCACATCATCAGTGATCTCGCAGTGTATTCCATTACGAGCATTATTCTTAGCAAAATTATTAACCAATATAGATCCATTGCATTTTTCATCAAGCCAAAGGCCATTGGCATCATTATCTACAAATGAATTATTGCGTACCTCTACTTCTTTCGACCACAGAATTTTCACTCCAGCAGGGGACCAGCTGTTTCTATTGTATTTTTCTAAATTGTTGTTATTAAAACTGTTCCCAACCAACTTGACCCGGTCAGAATACGCTATACCTCCTCCTTGGCAAGCATTATAAGCAAATAAGCTATTTTTTAAAACGACATCATCAGCATGCTGTACTCGGATACCAGCTGCGCCGTTCCATACTACCTCACAATTTTCAATAATTGCACCTGGCGAGCCTATAAAAATACCCGCATCTGTATAATGCATCAGTTTTAGACCACGAATGTTGATACCATCCTCGGATACACCATAAGTATTTAATCCCCACCACTCGGCACTAATTTCCACTTGCTTACTTGAGGGGTCAGTGCCTATATAAACTACCTTACTTGTGTAGTCTACATAAAATTCTCCTGGGCCTACCTCGCTCAATGAGCTTACCTGCTTTTGAGATTGTCCATTAACGTACACCATATCACGATGATCGGCCATTGGATTCTCTATCCCCACTGCTCTGCCATCATCATTATTAGGTTTACCATACAGATCTAACCAGTTTCCTTTCCATACATTCCCTGAAGCTACCCAATCTCTTTTCACCTCACTACCTTTCAAAATCACATTTGCCCCTGGATAAGGTTGAAGGGTCATCCTGCGAGGAATAGTTGTACTATATTTACTAGTACGATAAGTTCCCTCTTTGAATACAATAGTTGTACCCCGGGGTGCTTTTTGCAAGGCTGTAGATAGTGCACAGGGGTTATTCTCTCCACAAGGTGCACTTCCTGTACCGTTTGGCGACACAAAGTATGCTCCGCTGGGTATACTATAATATGCGTCGTCCGTTCCATAACTACCACTAGGCTGAGCCATTAGTTGAGTAGTACAATAGCACATTAACAAATAACATGTAGATCTTACCCAAAATCTTTGAGTAAGTATCCAATCTTTGAAAGTAAAGTTCCTATTCATAATCACTCATTTATTTGTACTTTTCTAAGTATCAAATGAGCGACCACTTTGGGACTATTTTATTGTACTTTACCAGTATTATCTGAAATGTAATATCTAGGACATATCCCAGATCAGCTTACTGATAATGTTATTTTTAACAACTAACTATTTTTATAATAGCAAAATTTTATTCTTTTACAGTCTTCCTGTAAAAATTAATCTGAAAAATAAAACATTACGAATACGCAATATCTTACAATAGGCTGAATCAATTATTTAAGGTTTCAAATAACATTAAATAAACACAAATTGGATTTTTACAATATCAGAGATCAATCACTACTTAAAAAAATTGCATTTTTCCAATAAAAAAGCCAGCTCTTTAAGCTGGCTTCTATATAAAATATCGATCATTTTTATGGCTAATCTTTCTGCAGGCGTATACTTCGGATATTACCTGCCCCGTCTGCTACTCTCAATATATATATATTAGAAGGCAGGAAAGACAAATCAAGATAAATGCTTCCTTCACTGCTTACTTGATCTTTTCTAAATACTTCATTGCCTACATAATCGGTAATTTGTAGATTCACCTGATTATTCATTGCGCCTTTAATATTGATAGTAATATCATTAATGAAAGGATTAGGAGATATGCTAACTTCTAAAGGATTGGTATCAAGCATAGCGCTATAACTACTAGGAGATGCATTGTCTCTTACATTGAAGTTAATAGTTTTTTGATCAAGTAAAGTACCTTTGCCTCCTGCTTCGCTGTATGCTTTCATAGTAATCGTATGCGAACCTACTTTGAAGTACAATGTTCTGTATCCATCACCATCACCATTTAATGAATAAGGAGCAACACTTTCTACCTGATACCTTGATACACCATTATAATCAAAAACAATACTACCTACTTCCCCTGAGATATTGGCATACATATTAAGCTCAGTAGAAGGAAGATCTCTCAAATGAATAGTTTCACCCTCAGTAATTGAAGTGTAACCGCTGACCTTTTGTCCTGTGCTTTCCCTTACTACAGATATTCCATTTATTATTTCTCCGGATGGAGATGGAGATGGAGATGGACTTGGGCTAGGACTAGAACTAGCAGTTTCCTCACCTTTTACATTAAAGTTGATCTTTTTAGTGTCTAACAATGTCCCTTTACCATTTGAGTCGCTATAAGCTTTTATGGTTATTGTATTAGAACCTGTTTGCAGACTGAGGTTGCTGTAACTGCCACCATTTCCCTCTAAAGCATAAGGGGCATTGTTTTCCACTTGATAGGCAGAAGTTCCATTGTAATCAAATACCACACTACCCACAGTTTTGGATAAATTAGCATAGATATTAAGCCCTGTGGATGGAAGATCTTCCAAATGAACATTTTCTCCTTCTGTAATGTCAGTGTAACCAGGAACTTTTGCTCCTGTACTTTCTACTACTATTGACATACCTTCAATGATCCCACCTGAAGGTACAGTTGTGGTAGTTGAGGTGTTGACATTGACATTATCCAGAAAGTAAAACTCAGTATAATCACTGTTCTTAAATTTTACGATGAGCTGTAATACTTTACCTTTGAGATTAGAAGCTTTTACCTGCACCCCAGAACTTCCTAAGTTACCATTTACTTCTTTTACTAGTTTTTCCGAACCATCAATACGGGTGTAAACTTTCACATAATCTGAAGGATCTTCCAAATTACCTTGTGAATACAACATAAGCGATAGGTTCACTTCTTTCCCTTCAATATTAATTTGTTCTGAACGCCAGCTTCCTTCCCCTACTGCACCTCTAGCATGCAAACGGCCATTTTGCACATTAAATGCAGCGTTGTCTGACATATTGCCTCTATTCAGGCTCCAGGCACTTCCATCACTTAAACCATTATCACTGGTTGCCCCATCACTGGTGGTAAATGTCTCTTTCCAAGGAAGCCCCCCTGTATCCGGAGTAGGAGACTCACTGATATTTGTTTGAAATGCTCCAATGTCTACTACTTTGCCACTCTCCCAGCCCATAGCCTGGGCTACATCTGACGGTAAGGGAGATCCTGCCTTAATCGCCATTGAAGAAGATTTCAGGTTAAAGTTATCTGAGTTAGCATCTACAAAGAATGGTTCATTACCTCCTTGTATCCCAAAACCATTTTTTTCAAGCCCTAGCTTATTCTTGAATTCCTGTATAGTTTCAAAACGCTGCTCTTCATTACAATTATTATTTTTGATCTTCCATCTCACCGCTAAATTTGGGTCACCTGCTGTGGAACGATAATAAGCATTATGATCCTGTGCACTTATAGCATCATCACCACAATTTTCCTTCTTCATATGATACAAAGAAGATGGGTACTCGCTGAGAAATGCCTCTGATAAGATATTATTCTTTATTACTGTATTTCTGGTAATATAAGGGTCATTAGGATCTTTTTCATCTCCTCGCTCATTCTCTATGACATCTAATGCTAATTCATTGTTATAAAGTGTGTTGTTATACACTTTTACTCCTGATGAATTTGCTACGGAAATTCCCTTACCCAAAAAACTCTGATGCTTACCGCTTTCAAGGACCACATTACCTGCAATGATTACATTATTTGATATTTCACAATGTATACCACTGCGAGTGCTGTTTTTGACAAAATTATGAACGACAACAGAATTGTTACTTCTTTCGTCCAGCCAAAGTCCGTTAGCATCATTATCAACAAAAGAGTTGTTACGTATTTCTGCACTTCTAGACCATAACACCTTTATTCCTGAAGCTGACCAGCTATTTCTGTTATAGTTTTCATAATTGTTTTCTTTGAAGCTGTTGTCAATTACCTTAATACGGTCAGCATATGAAATACCTCCTCCCTGACAAGCATTATAGGCAAACAAATTATTCTTTAATACCACATCATCAGCATGTTGCACTCTGATACCTGCTGCACCATTCCATACTACCTCACAATTTTCTATAACTGTACCCGGTGAGCCTATGAAAAGACCAGCATCCGTATAATGCATAATTTTCAATCCCCTGATTGTAACTCCACTCTCTGCGAGATCATAAGTATTTAAACCCCACCATACTGCACTAATTTCTACCTGCTTACCTGAAGGATTAGTACCGATATAGACAACTTTGTTAGAGTAATCAACATAAAACTTACCCGCGCTCACCTGGCTTTTAGAACCCACTTGTTTTTGTGCCTGACCGTTTATATATACCATATCACGATGGTCTGCCATAGGGTTTTCGGAAGTGACGGCTCTACCATCATCATTATTAGGCTTACCAAATAGATCGTCCCAGTTTGTTCGCCAGGTATTCCCTGAAGCAGTCCAGTTTTTCTCTATTTCACTACCTTTGAGCACTACATCTGCTCCGGGGTAAGGCTGGATGGTTAAACGTCTCCTAATAGTGGTACTATATTTACTGGTACGATAGGTACCTCCTTTTAGCACAATGGTAGTACCACGAGGTGCTTTTTGTAAGGCAGTTGATAGCGAACAAGGGTTTCCTTCGCTACAGGGAGCACTCCCATTCCCATTAGGGGCGGCAAAATAGGCACCACCAGGAATACTATAATTCTTACTGACTGTACCATATTTCCCGCCTGGTTGTGCCGAAACTGTCAAAATGGGCAACCACATACACAGGGCAATGATAATGAGTTCGTAGTTTTTCGATTGTAAAGGAAAAATCATAGCTAAATTTAATATGAAGGATTACTTAAAAGCTTTGGTCATTTTTGATGGACCGTCAAAAAGTACTCCAACATCCTGTTAGCATCCGCCATATGTAGGAAAGAAGCAATAACTAAGCATAAATTATTTCCTCTACGATAATTTACTCCTTTGTTCCTTAGTCAATTCCTAATTATTCTACGGTAGTTGAAATAATGATATTCATATATAGCTTAGGGTACTTATTATATTGATAAGTAGCTTATCAAATTGAAAAACAGGCAATTGTACCTTTTACAAGGAATTTCGCATCAAAGTGCCATTGATGCATCTTGATTGATCTATTTGAAGATTTTCTATAAATCATTAACTGCAATATGCTTCCATATTTATTAATCCACACTTATATGGTTTAAACCAGCTTACTTACTTCCATTCATTTACACCTGAGTCATTTTACCCAGCACAGAGCAAATTCTCATAGAATATATATTAAGTAACTCTCTTGGCTTCTATTTAAATACTGGCTAAAAATACCTTGCCTAGCATCGTTACTGCCAAGAACTTTAAGATATAGCAACCCTCAACATCATAAAAAAACCACCTCCTGAAGTAGAAGGTGGTCTTGATAAGTTCAATTTATCATTTTTATAATTTGATAATTTCTTTTTGATATACTTGATCCTTAGTAATGACCTGTATTACATATATACCACTACTAACTTCTCCCAAGTCAAGAGCCATCTGGGTAGTAAGAGCGGTATCATTCACAAATTTATGCTGCAATATTTGTCCTTTGGTATTTATTACTCTTACTTCAAGGGACTCATATATATGCACATTTACTAACCTGATCGTAATCTCTCCATTTTGTGTAGGGTTAGGATAGGCAAGGATTTCAATACAAGTATCACAATAACTGTCAGAAGATGTTAGTGATGCTCCATTTAGATTTTTATCACCTTGGGCAGCACGAAGTGAGCTTCCACAATCAACTGCCGGATCTCCCAGACCTGTGGGCCCTACACCATTAGCAGTAAGGTACAATTTGTCTAAATCTGCTCCATCTTCACGGTAAGCTATATCCAGCGTATGGGTACTCCCTGCTGCAAAATTTAAGCTCAACACCCCTACCGCTCGCCAGTCAAAGTTTCCGGTACGAGGAGTAACATTCCACTGTATCCAGCTACCTCCATCTATCCGCACCCAGAATGAGTCATCATTACCTGAGGTAGCACGTACCCGAGCATATAACTGATAACTACCTGCTTCATTCACGGTAAAGGTATGGCTCACATGATCTGCACTGGAGCCAGGGGCTGAACCATAGCTGTTCAAGCCTGTACTAATCGTAACATAGCTTCCCGCTGAGGCCTCTGCCAGATTCACCACATTCCAGTTTGCGCCTATCACCCCACATTCCGCTTCCAGCCAGATATCATTTGAACCTACGCTCGCGTCGTTTACAGTCACTTCTACAACATCGCTAGCTTCTGCTCCTCCATCATCTGTCACTGTAAGGGTATAGGCTGTAGTGCCTACGGGAGCATCTATTGTGATACTAACTCCCGTGCCTACTACTGTACTACCATTACTCCAGCTATAACTCACAATCGTACCATCTCCGTCACTGGAAGCACTACCATCCAGTACCACACTTTCTACGCCATTGGCATCACTGTCTACCACTTCTATGTCTTCCCCTGCATCTGCCAGCGGTGCCTGATTGCCACCGTTACTACAGTTACCTGCCGGATCTCCCAGACCTGTGGGCCCTACACCATTAGCAGTAAGGTACAATTTGTCTAAATCTGCTCCATCTTCACGGTAAGCTATATCCAGCGTATGGGTACTCCCTGCTGCAAAATTTAAGCTCAACACCCCTACCGCTCGCCAGTCAAAGTTTCCGGTACGAGGAGTAACATTCCACTGTATCCAGCTACCTCCATCTATCCGCACCCAGAATGAGTCATCATTACCTGAGGTAGCACGTACCCGAGCATATAACTGATAACTACCTGCTTCATTCACGGTAAAGGTATGGCTCACATGATCTGCACTGGAGCCAGGGGCTGAACCATAGCTGTTCAAGCCTGTACTAATCGTAACATAGCTTCCCGCTGAGGCCTCTGCCAGATTCACCACATTCCAGTTTGCGCCTATCACCCCACATTCCGCTTCCAGCCAGATATCATTTGAACCTACGCTCGCGTCGTTTACAGTCACTTCTACAACATCGCTAGCTTCTGCTCCTCCATCATCTGTCACTGTAAGGGTATAGGCTGTAGTGCCTACGGGAGCATCTATTGTGATACTAACTCCCGTGCCTACTACTGTACTACCATTACTCCAGCTATAACTCACAATTGTACCATCTCCGTCACTGGAAGCACTACCATCCAGTACCACACTCTCTACGCCATTGGCATCAATGTCTACCACTTCTATGTCTTCTCCTGCATCTGCCAGCGGTGCCTGATTGCCACCGTTACTACAGTTACCTGCCGGATCTCCCAGACCTGTGGGTATAGCTCCATTAGCAGTCAGGTACAACTTGTCTAAATCTGCTCCATCTTCACGGTAAGCTATATCCAGCGTATGGGTACTCCCTGCTGCAAAATTCAAGCTCAACACTCCTACCTCGCTCCAGATAAAGTTTCCGGTACGAGGAGTAACATTCCACTGTACCCAGCTACCTCCATCTATCCGCACCCAGAATGAGTCATCACTACCTGAGGGAGCACGTACCCGAGCATATAACTGATAACTACCTGCTTCATTCACGGTAAAGGTATGGCTCACATGGTCTGCACTGGAGCCAGGGGCTGAACCATAGCTGTTCAAGCCTGTACTAATTGTAACATAGCTTCCTGCTGAGGCTTCTGCCAAATTCAACAAGTTCCAGTTTGCGCCTATCACACCACATTCCGCCTCCAGCCAGATATCATTTGAGCCTACGATCGCCTCATCAATATTGATTTTAAAGGATGTAAGGTCTGCATCGGTCACTACAATGCCATTCAAATCAGTGGCCGTTACCTGTATGTCTATATTACCAGTAGCTCCCAAAGGTACCGTTCCGCGTACTTCTCCGGTATTTTTATCAATGGTTAGCCATGTAGGCAGAGGGTTACCATTCGTCAGTTGGGCGGAATAAGTAAATTGGTTGCCCGGATAACCCTGATCAAAAGCCGTAGAGGCATTGTAAATAAAATTATCACCCCCGGTAGCTGTGATATCACTCAGTGCTGAAGCTACAAACGGATCATATACCGGCTTAATATTCATAAAATACTGCAGGTTGTCATTCCAGTCACAATTGGCACTACCTCCTTCGCAGCCATCATTGACATAATCCTGGATAACGATATAATGGTTAGGAACCACTTTCCCTGCATAGTTTAAGACCTTATATATCCTGATTCCTGATACTTGATCTACTAAATTTCCACTTGGATTACCACCACTGCTTCTGTAAAGGGCTACCTGTATCCTAAAAGGCTGGGTAATCCTGTTGGAGAAATCACCAGCTATTTTCTTATTGGATGTATTATTATTGGTCTTAGGTAATAAGCTTTGATGCCATAAAGTACCATAGGTATATGAGAACTGGTTACCTGCTTCATCTACGATAGGCGTATCAGAATTAACTTCAATCAGGCGGGTGTTGGCGTTTCCAGGTCCTCTGAAGGCAGCCAGTTGAAAGGACCTAACCGGTTGGTTCGGATCCGCCTGCTCAAATACTGAAGCTAAAATCAGGTCACCATGCACACCGCTATTTACATCCTCTGGGAGTGGAGGCGCTGAACTGGGACGCGGATCCCCATTCATTGAGGTTTTAAATCCTAATGCGCGAAAAAGCTGTATGGAATTTGACTCATTGCCACTTTCAGGTAAGCCCATATAATTGCCTAACAACTGTACGGTATACGTAGAGCCATTATCGGCATTGGAGTTAATAATCAGCTGTTGGGCTCTGTCCCCTTTTCCTCCTCCATTTTCCACAAACTGCATTTCTACATCTAAAAACCCTCCTACCGCTATACTTATTGGAAAAGTCACATTTGCTGCTGCAGTACCTCCAATTGTATTGATGACAAATTCAGTCTCATCTGTGATGCTCATATCATTAATTTGCAGAGGATTTACGCCAGGATTATGAATACGCATGGTATTGGTGTTATGTAAGCGTATTTCAACTCCATCTGAATTGATAGGATCACGAATATGGTGGAAGGAGTAAATGCTGTCCGCGGGAAATCCAATATTGGTATCGGGAATTTTGGTAAGGTTTTCCAAGCTGATCAATGCCCCACTCGCCTCCTCTACGTTAAACTGTCGTACTACTTTAGCCTGGTTCTGGTTAGGAGAATTATCTGTACCTATGACTACCAGCGTATATGTGCCAACCTCATCTACAGTAAATGGATCACTACTGCTTCCTGACTGCAATGGATTTCCAGACTGATCAAACAAAGTATAAGATAAGTTTACCTGGGATGCTCCGCTAGCATTGGCAGCACTGCTAAAAGATACTGCTACACTATTTAAATAGGTTTGCTGGAAATTGTCACCTGCCAGATTTACCTGCAATGCCGGAGGAGCTAATGCGGAGTCCAGCGGTACTATGCTTACGCTATTAATTTTAGTGTTGAAACCTCCTTCCATTGCATCCAGATTCAAGACCCCGTCTGTAACATGTACCGCTGCGGTAGCCGTACTAAAGCGGGAAGCTGATCCATTTGCGCCGGAAGGCTGAAACCTGTCAATCACATTGACACCTTCAGCATTGATATGATGAGTGCTTCCGGTTTCGTCCGCGTCGCCTACCGAAACAGTAATTTCATAAAAACCATTGTTAACGGTTACCCCCCATACACCTTCTTCTGATGTGCCGTCGTTCCAGTTAGAGAGATCATCACCCTGCATATGCATAAAGGTATTCAGGAGAGGGTCGCTCGCACTTGTGCGGGCACGGCCATTTCCCGGATCACTCAGGTTTAATGGTGTACTCATGTCTGTTCTAAACCACCCATAGCTGAGTTGCCCCCCACCCTGTGATGTTAAGTTTCGTAAGCCATAGGCTTCACCGAAGTCTTTCAGCCACTCTGCAGGGGTAGTACTGGCTTCATCCTGAAAATTAACCTGGATATTGGTAATAGGAGTTACATTAGAAGGAGGTATAGAAGGCCTGATAAGAGTAATTTTCCCTACCCCTCCTTGTATATCCTGATATTCGGAAATATACAAATTTCCGGTAACCACATCTTCAATAATATCTAATGGTTTGTTAAAGGCATTCAAACTGGGAATATCTTCTATGATATTCTCAATATCATGATCAGGGCCGGCTCCCGGCTCCATCACTACCAGCTTTCCAGGAGTGTACCACACATTGATCAGTTTCCCTGCCAATTGCCCGTTGAAGGCATCACTCTGATACTCTATGATACCATTAGGAGATTTATTTGTGCCCAGGTTTGCTGAGTATCCCCGATAGCTTGCATCGGGCTGAGTGCCTTCCGGATATTGGGAAACCACTGCCTCCGGCCAGGGTGAATTTATACCAGGGTTACCCCCGTTCAGTACATACTCTGCCCTTCTGGGATTAGGGTGACCATAGTACCCACCTTCTTCCACCCTGAACAAATAATCATTTTGGGTAGTGATTCCTGAAACATAAGGGACAAGTGGTCCACTGTAAGTCAGATACTGAGGTGCAAGATAGTCAGTACTTGCCGGATCTGATCCTGGTGCATTGGCCAGCCCTGCCGAACCATTGGTAGGCACATAAAGCTGTCCATTACTATGCCAGTACATATCGTATGCATTGCGTATACCATCCGCGTAAATGGTTAAGGGAGCATTGGTAGCATAGGGATTGTAAGTACCTCCTTCTTCAGTTTGTGCATCTATAGGAAGACTAATACTCTGGCTACTGATCTGGGCTACATCCAATCTGAGCAGACTGGCTGAGAGGAGGGTTTCATGACGGTTCCATGCATTGTCAAGCGCTCCCATGGCTGATAAAGATCCCTGTAAAATATACAGCGCACCATCTGGTCCAAACTCTATACTGTTGGTAACGTGGTCTTTTTTTGAGCGGGGCAAGTGAATCACATAATCTGTGATCGTTTGCAGGTTACTACCTTCCAGCTTACTGATTTTACCCTGGAAGTTAGGCTGATCCGAAAAACCATATTTTGTATGAGAAACCCAAAGCTGTAAGTTTTGTGCAGTAGCATTAGGGTCAAAAGTCATCCCTACTGCCAGCCTGTTTCCTCCTTCAGCATCTCTCAAAGTAGTGATCAACTCCTCGTTGTTCAACAAGCCTGTGGAGCGGTCTATGTCCCACCTTTTGATATAGCCATCAGAAGTAATACCGTAGAGTTTATCGTCCGGGCCAATGACCAGAGAAGTATAGCCATTTCCTCCGGTAGCTACCGTAGTGCGTCCCACAAACTCTATAGGACCATTATAAGTGGAAGTTCCATTACCAGTGGTGAAGTATGAAGTATAGGGAACAAATGGAATCTCGGACTGATCAGTAAGGTTTGCAGTTACTTCAAATTTATACCTGGTATTGGGCTTTAAGACCTCGTTGGGGGTAAGACTGATTACGTCAAAACCACCGGAAGTACCGATAGTAGATACTATATTAGTAAGAATTTCACCGCCCTGAATTTCCGGATCTTCCAATACTTCGTACAGTTTTACATTGGTATTATTAAGCGTAGCAGGATTAATACCGGAATTAGGAAGATATAGATTGAGACTATTGATGGTAGGTAAAAGCTCTACATCCATAGCTCCGTCAGGGATACTGGTACCCAATACCTGGGGTTGTGTACTATTTTCAGACTCTTCAACAATAAGCGAGATGAGCTTCGTATTAAATCCGCCTATGGCATCCAGGCTAAGCTTACCATCATCTACTTTAATAATATCCATGCGGGTCTGCAGATTGAGTTGCCCTGTGTTTGCCGGGTAAGAGAGCACATTTTTTCCTTCCACATTAATATGATGCCGAGTACCACTCAGGCTCTCAGGGGACAGGTCTCCTGCCACTACAGTAACTTTATAGTCACCATTAGGGATTTCTATTTCCCACATACCCTCTGCATTTACGCCACTTCCTCCTACATCATCATACTGCATATGCATTAGCGTATTCTGTAGCACGCTAAAGCCCGATACATTACGGTTACGGCCGTTTCCCACCAGGCTTAAAGGAGTCTTGCTCCCCTCAATACTCAACCAGCCATAAGTATAACCGTTTGGCTTCACACCATAGGCTTCTCCAAAATCAGTTTCCCAGCCAGCGGGAGAGACGGTCTGCGCATCCTGGTAATTGATTTGAACCGGAAAAGTCACAGGTATAGGAGCATTAATGGTAAGCTCAGCAGTAAAGCTGGCAGTAGTTTGATTTGGTCCACTAGCAGTAACTGTAGCCTGATATTGCCCCGCACTAAGTCCTGTCGGGTCAAACTCAAATATGATCTCTGCCTCAGCAGTATTATGGACGACGGTACCATCCAGTAGTTGTCCTCCTACTTTAATCCAGCCGGGAGTGTTCCCTCCGGCATCTGCTGTCAGGCTGATGTCTACCGGAGAAGGGATAAAATTGGTCGCAGAAATAAAGTTACTTTCGTTTACCGACCCGGCATTCTCATATAACACTACCGCCAGGCTTGGATCCGAAAATTCCAGTACTTCGTCTCCACTGGTACTGGCAGGCAATACCTCTACTGAATTGATTTTAGTATTTTTAGAAAGACTACTTACCGGATCTATGGTAAGACGCCCGTCATTTACCTCTACTGTAACAGTAGCGGCCTGAAAGCGTCCCGGATCTCCCGCCGGCAAGCTATTATTTACCTCAAAGTCATTGATAGCCACTACCCCTTCCACGTTGACATGATGCACTGACAGATTATTAGCATTACCTTCCACTACCGGATCCCCCACACTCACACTGACCTTATAAAACCCGTTGGGCACCTCTATTTCCCAGAAGGATTCGGTAGCCCGGTTACCTGTCCACCCTTCAATATCATTGCCCTGCATGTGCACCAGGGTATTATGAATCAAAGAAACTCCTGCCACATTCCGGTTACGCCCCACTCCATTTCCAGGAGTCGTAAGATCAATGGGGGATTGGGTGGCCACACTAAGCCAGCCATAGGTAAAACCGTTGGATTTGGACTGGTAGGGCTGACCAAAATCAGCCACATAATCTACAGGAGCGTTTGTGGTCTGGTCCTGAAAATTAACCTTAACATTAAACTCATTGGTTTGTGCAAAGAGTAAATGCATACTGAGTAGTGCCCAGCAAAAAGTAAATAAAAATGTAAATGTTGCCTTCATAGTGTTATTCAAGTACTTAAATGGCTTATAAAGATATGTTGGGTCTTTTTTGAGGATTTATAATACAGACCAAACTTTAAAAAATTAACAATTACTTACATTGCGTATTAGCCAACAATTTTAGCTTTTATTAGATTATTTATCAAGTATTTTAAAAATTTTATGTGTCAATATTTATAAAATGCAAAACGAATAGGAAATATCAAAAGCGTACAAAAAAAGAGGTATTGTATTTTCCTAATACGTCTTTTTTGGTACACCTAAAGATGTGTTTTTATTACCAAAAAGTACATCCTTACACCTGATTATACGCCCTCTTTGTAACATCAAATGGACAGATTATTTTTCAGGCTTATACTTTACTAATATGTACTCTTGATTTGTACCTAAAGGGTGCTTGGTTGGCACAAAGTTTTTCTTGATTTTATCCTAGTGCCCCCTTTACCTAACTTCTTTACTTCTAGTGTATTTGACTGAGAATGTTATGATTTTAGCAGCACTTGATACTCTTAGCCTATTGCTAAATCTCAATAAAGCTTTCAGAAATGTTTATCATACCTACTCATCTTTTTCAGGGTAGCCCACTAGGGTAGTTCCACTAGGGTAGTTCCACTAGGGTAGTCTCAGAGGGAGGAAATGCTTTTTTGCAGGTATTCAGAGGAAAGTAAGCAACTATACGCACTGTTTTTCTATTCTCTGGAGAAGCTCCTGATATTCCTGCTCAGTTTGCGATTGAATGAGCTGCTTCTGCGCATCATCAAAGAGTTGATTGTACTTCAAAAGGCGGGTATCCTGTAGCCCCTTGCCCAGCTCTTTTTTCCAGGGCTCATGATCGCTGGTTATTTTCGCATTTCCGGAGTCAATCTTTTGAACATTAAGCGCATAGCCATTGAGCTCAGTAAAAGCATACAAAGCTTCTACCTGCTCAAGTGGCTGGGTGATCAGGTTTTCGTAAAGCAGGAAAAAGTGTCCTTTTTTATTGAGATAAAACAGGCTTTTGGAGAGAAAATACTTATACCTGTCGATGCACTGCTGCACGGTTTTTTGCCTCACCCAACGGTCTGCGTATTTGTTGCCCGCATCATAAAGCGAAGCAATATTATCACGGGGATCCCGGATGGTATGAATAAATACTGATTCCTCTATATTCCTGTGAATCAACCTAATATAACCTACATGCTCGGGTGATTTTTCTACCCAGTGAGTCTTTTGATTAGAGTGGGCAGCCGCTGTAAAAAGCTTATCCAGAAGCTTTACCGTGTCAGCCAGCCTACTGCAGGCTCCCCTATCCTTTTGGTATTGCTGGTACAAATCCGGAAACTGATCGGCAAGTTTATCCAGCGCAACCTGCCTGCTTCTATTGTGAAGGAAAAAATGATCCAGAAACCTCAGGCTGGGGGTTTGCCTCCTCATACGATGAATAAAGTGCGTTTCACGAGTAGAGAAGACCTGAGGATGAGCCGCCAGGATTGACTGGGTAAGCGTAGTTCCCGACCTGGGTGCTCCTACGATAAATATTTTTTTCATAACTAAAGTCTCCAAGACAATTATATATCTTGACTATGAGCAGAGATTCTAATTTTCTGCTCTGAAAGTAAACAGGGCCTTCATTTTTAGCACAAAAATCCACCGAAGCTTAGGAATAAAGAATTCCAGGCATAAAACGATAAATATTGCTGCCAAAGTTGCTACGGCAGAACCTACTATCCCATAGTAGGGAATCATAATCAGGTTCAGGCCAATATTGCATAATGCAACCAAAGCCTGTCTTACAAAAATTGTGAAATTATTATTATTGATGAGTAATAGCTTGTTGGTAATGATGCCCAGGTAGATCAGCGGTATGGTCCAGATCAGTATGTTCAGCACCTGATAGCTTTGGATATAGGCTTCGCCATACAGCAAGCTCACCGCATAGTAGGAGATGAGGTTAATCCCTACTGCCAGGCCTGTAAGGGCAAAAAATACCCCTCTTATGATGCGGACCACGGTGGCCTTTTCTTTATCTGCCTCCAGATTCAGGTGGATTAGTTTGGGGTAAATAGACTGCCCCACAATCATAGGAATAAAGTTAAAAACTTCCGCCAGGCGAACGCCTGCCGCATAGACTCCCACACTCTCTGCATCCAGATAGCTTTTCAACATGACCTGGTCAATTCTCATTCCGATAGAAATAGAGATGCCTGAAAGGATGAGCGGGTAGCTCTCTTTGAGAATTTTTTTGGCCAGTACTTTATCAAAAGACCACTGCCCGATGCTGAAGTATTCTTTCTTATAGTAAAAGAAGAGTCGTATGGCATTGAAAACCGAATCCAGCAGTATTACTCCTCCAAAGGCCAGCAGAGGCGCGTTTGTCAGGATCATCACTATTTTCAGGAGGGTCATCACTCCAAAACCTACCAGATTGGCCAGCACCATGTACTTGGACCTGACATCAGCCTGAAAAAGAAAGTCTATGACGTTGACACTTTTGAAGATCATGCCGGCAGCAATGATCAGGGTCAGCAATCGGGTCACTGCATCTTCTTCGGAAAGACTTACACCGGACATCAGCAGCACTATGGCCAGGCTGGCCCCACTTAGCTTAATCACCAAGGAGGTACCCAGGAGGCTGGCGCGCCTGTCGGGTTGCTTTACCAGCTCACGAATCACAATCTGGTCTATGCCCAGGGAAGCAACGGCTGCAACCAGTGCCACCAGGCTCTGTACATAGCTCAGGATACCGAAGCGGTCAGGACCCAGGTAACGGATTACCCAGACCGATACCCAAAAGCCCATCCCCATCCTCACTACATTCTGCAAATAAAGCCAGGAAAAGTTATATACATACTTTTTGGCTCCTCCTCCCAGCTTTAGCTTTCGTAAGCCTTTCTCCAGTAAGACAGCATAGACAGGGGGTTTCTTATCTGTTTTACTCAATCCGCTATTAATTATCGTAATATCATCTTATACAATCACGAATTTGACAATACTAAGACATTATTCCTAAATAATGATCAGAATAATCGTTAAATATTATTATTCCGTGAATCTTGTGAAGACTGCCTAAGACTTAACACCTTAATTTTATTCCCTCTTAGTGGGTAAGCCACAAACATAAAATGATTAAGCAACAAGACAGGAGTGTTGACTTTTATTGGGTTGTAGAAATGCCGAAAGGGCTTACTCATTTTCCTGACTAGCATTTTATCCACCTAAAGTATATGGTTTTTATGCTGACTTAGATACCGAATGCGGTCAAAAGGGTAAGGAAAAAAGTATAGGATAACTCCACTATTGGCTCGTTTATTAGGCATGAGTATCGCAGCTATTATACCTCTTACCGTATCAGGCTTATGCTACCCTGATAACTTCTTACTTCTCCATCCATAAACTCGACTTCTATCTTATAGACAAAGGTAGCAGGAGGAAGAACTTTGCCATTGAGGCTGCCATCCCACCAGTGGTCCTGTGCGTTCATGTCAAAATTGGAAGCATAGTATACCAGTTCCCCCCAGCGGTTGTAAATCATATATTGTCTGACCTGTCTTACTAAGGCAGTTCTACCAAATAGCTCAAATCTATCATTCAACCCATCTCCATTAGGGCTAAAAGCGTTAGGCATATAGATTACGTTTCCAGCACATGACTGATTGAAGGCCGGATCATCAGGGGCTAAGCACTCTCCGCAATCATCCAGCACCGAAGTACCATTCACTACCCCGGCACAATCGGTACAGCTCTGGTTAAAGGCAGGATCATCAGGAGCCAGACATTCTCCACAGTCATCCAGCACTAAAGTGCCATTGACTACCCCGGCACAGTCGGTACAGCTCTGATTAAACTCAAGGTCATCGGGGGCTAGACACTCTCCACAATCATCCAGCACCGAAGTACCTTTTACTACCCCGGCACAGTCGGTACAGCTCTGGTTAAAAGCAGGATCGTCAGGGGCCAGACATTCTCCACAGTCGTCCAGCACTGAACTACCATTCACTACCCCGGCACAATCGGTACAGCTCTGGTTAAAAGCCGGATCATCAGGGGCCAGACACTCTCCACAGTCATCCAGTACGGAAGTACCATTCACTACACCAGCGCAATCGGTACAACTCTGATTAAACGCTGGGTCATCAGGGGCCAGACATTCTCCACAGTCGTCCAGTACAGAAGTACCATTGACTACCCCGGCACAGTCGGTACAACTTTGGTTGAAAGCCGGATCATCAGGGGCCAGACATTCTCCACAATCATCCAGTACTGAAGTACCGTTCACTACCCCGGCACAATCCGTACAGCTCTGGTTAAAGGCAGGATCATCAGGGGCCAGACACTCTCCACAGTCATCCAGCACTGAACTACCATTCACTACCCCGGCACAATCGGTACAACTTTGGTTGAAAGCCGGATCATCAGTGGCCAGGCATTCTCCACAATCATCCAGCACCGAAGTACCATTGACTACACCAGCGCAATCCGTACAGCTCTGGTTGAAAGCCGGGTCATCTGGGGCCAGACATTCTCCGCAATCGTCCAGTACGGAAGTACCGTTCACTACACCCGCACAGTCGGTACAACTCTGGTTAAACGCTGGGTCATCAGGAGCCAGACATTCTCCACAGTCATCCAGTACGGAAGTACCGTTCACTACACCCGCACAGTCGGTACAACTTTGGTTGAAAGCCGGATCATCAGGGGCCAGACATTCTCCGCAATCGTCCAGCACCGAAGTGCCGTTCACTACACCAGCGCAATCCAGGTCTACTGAGGAGATGGCGCAGACAGCATCAATATCAGGCCCCGGACTTGAGTCAGGAAGCCCTCCTCTTCCATCAGTAATGGAAATGGCATCAAACAATAAGGTCCCTGCGGCATAGCCCGGCAAAACAATATCTATGTCGAACCCATCAGTTCCCAGGACATTTCCCACATCATAAAAGCCATCCATATTACTGTCCGTGATGCCCAACATTTGTAATTGCGCTTCGGTAAAGGCATTGGCAGGCCTCAGCGCCAGCCGGCTTAATTCCGCAGAGCCGGCTTCAAAAATCCACAGATCATCACTGGCATCTCCGGAGTTGGTAAGCAGGTTATTGGTAAAAGCCAGTTTGATATTTCCACTCTCCCCCAGGGAAACATACTCATTCATACTCGGAAAAGCGCCTGTCCAGTTACTGACCCCCAGCGCGGCAGAATGGTTTGAACTAAAAGGATTACCCCCCGGACTATACTCCAGCACTTCATCGGCAAAGGTAATACCTTCCCCACAAGTACTACAACCATCATGGGGAAGCGTCTGACAGTCATCATCCTCACAGTCAATGAGCCCGTCGCCATCATTATCCACCCCATCGGCACAGCTTATAGTAGTATTCTCCTGGGCCAGTACAGGTGCAGCCAGTAGGCTTAGGATGGTAAAACATAGTACGTATTTAAATGTAAACACCTTTAGTTTTAGGCGATAGTAGGATTAATATCTTCAGTAAAAAAATCTGGTAACTTATGATGCAACACATATTGGTCAACATCAGCCAGTAAAAAAGGTCAGCACTTACGCTTATCATATTGACTGTCATCAACTTTGGAAGCGCCCATGTACATACAACTTTCTTCTTAAGTTTCTGACAATAAGCCGATTGCCTTCTACAACAGCACAGTGCATTGCTCCGCAAATCCCCAGATTTGAATATAAATAAAGTCCGCTGAATATCAAATGCCTGGCGACTGATTTGAGCTAAGCGCATACTGCATTCTCTCACAGTAGACGGAAGGCATTCTCCAGAGCAGCAATATCACCCTTACACCTTTTGCTTTGCCTATCCAGTTTCGTAAGTCTTTAGCAGGCCGACCCCTCATTGTCATCCTGGAGCATTCGGGGCAGGAAAGACCTTTTACATTAGGTACTCTTATCTCTCGTAGAAACAAATTTTCAAAGCCCACTTCTCAACTGAGTATTGGACCAGATTTTGTGCAAATAGCCGGAGTAATGCTGCTCGATACTTCAAAAAAGCATGACGAATATCTGTTATCTTCTCAAATACCTGCTCCAGAACACAAAGTAGAAAAAAGTAATATAGCGCATGCAGAAGTGCTTAAAAATGCGGGGGCGTGCCCGCTCCAGTATCAGGCATCAACTGATATAGAGCACAAACGACAGCAGCAGGTAACAGATGCACATTGCCAGAGTAGCTAATGTAATCCCATCCATAAGCGAACTTACTTTTCAACAAAATATTTTCTTGCTACGAAAAATTATAAAGGGATAGTATGTATAATGTGAATATACTTAGCAAAAATAGTGAAATATACTCAAATTGAATCATGCTACCTAAACTGTTATGTATACTTTCCTATTGGAAAGACTAAAATTGCTTTTTCATCGTATCTATAAGAGAAATGCTTATCCATTGAATAGCGATAGCATAGTATAGATTCACGAAATACGGGCATAGAAAAACTTATAATCAACATAACATGATGAACCCTTATATTATTTGAGTACAATTGTTAGTACGTATAATGAGTTTACCCTTGTTTTACAATGAAATACTTATCGTGTTTGCATAGAGTGTATTTTTGAACTTTCCCCTAAAACTCAATACCTCTTTCAGTATAGAATTACGAATATGACATACTGTCTTTTTGATAATATTCTTTGCATATCTTATTTAAGTACAAAATAAAAACCATTTGGATTAAGCTTTCAAATTACAGATGAGTGTCCCGATAAGACTGTTATTTATTGATACCTTCAGAGCGCAAAGCCCTCAACATAGCTTTGACATGACTCCTATCATATATTAATAGTTTCTTTAAAAATAATTCCAAAAAAAAAAAAAATGTAAACTAGTAAATTATGTCACCCCTTAGCTGATAATTACTTAGGTTAAAACTACTCATCTGTCAATGGAATATGCCTAATTTTTGCTTGTTTACAGTTTTTTTTATTGATTAATTTATTATTTGTAAAATATTTCCCCATTTTGGAGATGAATTACATCGTAAATGTAGTGAGCAAACACTTTTTCTAGTGTCACCAAATGCATAGTAATATGCATACACTATCAAATTACTTACAAAACCTAGAGTAATATTTTTATCTTTTGTACTTGAAATACAATCTGCTCAATCTGTCAGAGCCTCAGCATATTAACACACTTGGAACATGAGTAGCTTGACTCTACCTAGCACGTCTACATACTCCAGAAGCCTGCTACTATTGCTTGCCAGCATGGATATAGCAGCAGCAAATATGGCTTTATTGGTATATGCCCAAAAAATAAATAATACCCTTTACATCAGTTTTCTCCTTTGGGTAATCGTTGCCTACCTGTTCCACGGTTACGATGGTAAGAAGTATATGCACCTTCGTAGCATTAGCTACTATCACTTACTAACAGTAGCTGGCCATACTGTAGTCTGTCTGATGCTTAGTATTGTTTTGACCTCTTCTATTAGCTATACTAGCTCCCAACTTGCTTGTATGTTTACATTCTGGGGCTGTTCCCTTTTGCTTAAATATGCTTTGTATACTGCCTATTTGCTGCTCCGAAGACAAAGCGTAGCCCGCAAACGATACCTTATCGTTGGCCATAACGCACAAGCTTCTGCGTTGCGTAAGTATCTCAAACAACAATACGGCGATTACTACTACTACTGCGGTATAGTAGAGGAGCCTTATAATAAGAGCGATTTAAACAGTATTGCTGCTTTGAGCCTGAGAGATAAGGTACATACCATATACTTTAGCGGGGATGGGGCTAACCCCCTGGCTTCATCCTTATACCAAATGGCAAATAAACACTATATATATTTTCATTATGTACTGGCGCATAACCCCAGCAGAGACTTTAGATGGCAATGGGCTTATGATCACCACCCTTCATTGAATCTCCTGAGCTGTAGCCCCCGAAGGGAAATACAGTGGAAGAGAAGAAAAGCGCATGTAAAGCTACAGACTTTAGGCAGTACTTAAAATTACAGACCAGCAATTGCTTAAACCTTTAAACTATCTACCTTACCATGACTCAAACTACTACAGACCAAGCCATTTCTAATAAAAAAGTAATCAATAGTAATATTGCGACCCTTTCTTTTCAGGAGGCGGTAGACCACATATTTTATCTGGCTGAACATAAGTCCTCTTCATTTGTCTGCTTTGCCAATGTCCATATGATTGTTGAGGCCTTCAAGGATCATTATTTTCAGGAAGTGATCAATCAGGCTGATCTGGCTTTACCGGATGGTCTTCCTCTTACCAAGTACATTGGTATCTTTGAAAACACCCATCAGGACAGAGTGGCCGGGCCGGATACTATGCCAGAAATTATGAAAAGGGCAGCCATGGAAAATAAATCCGTTTACTTTTATGGAGGTTCAGATTTCATGCTACATATGATGGTAGAAAGAGCCAGAGAGGAACTTCCTCAACTTAACATTGCCGGTGCTTATGCTCCCCCTTATAGACCGTTAACCAGAGAAGAAGATAAACAAATAGTAGAGAAAATTAATAACGTTAATCCTGATTTTGTATTTGTGTGCCTGGGATGCCCTAAGCAGGAAAATTGGATGCATAGGCATAAAGACAAAATTAAATCCTGCATGCTGGGCGTTGGACAAGCATTTACCATCTATGCAGGCTTGGAGGAAAGAGCCCCTGAATGGGCACAGAAAAATTGTCTGGAATGGGCTTATCGTTTGTATCGTGAACCTAAGCGGCTGGCCAGAAGATATATTTATACCAATGCTGTCTTTTTGTATCTTGTAAGTAGATTGTATTTTAGAAAACTTAGAAAAAAAGAATTGTTGCCAATTTGATGAAATTTGTAGTCATTTTAGCAATATACTTCTAATGCATTTATTTTAAGTAAATAAGCATCCAAATGGTAAAATAGGTATTTTCTATAAGTACTGGCAGGTCAGGTTCTAAATATTTAGCTCAGCTATTATCAGAAGTAGATGGAATAGTGTCATTTCATGAACCTGAACCTAAAATGAATGGGATACCGATGATTGAATTTTTAATAGGGAATGAAATCTTAATGAAAAATTTGATCGAAGATAAAATTTCTGCTATAAATAATGCAAAGGGAAATTTTCCAGTGTATGTAGAAACAAATCATACCTTTATAAAAGGGTTTGGATGGTATATATGCTCATTGATTCCCCAGGAAGAAATAGGAGTGATTTTTATAGAAAGGGATAAAAAAAAATTATAGATAGTTACAATAGAATTAATTGTTCCCCACTTACTCGTTGTGGACGAGACTGGTTTTTTACCGCTTTAATGAAAAAACCAACCAATAAATTGAGTAAAGTAAACAAATTAAAATACAGAATATTTCTATTTTGTATGTTGGTTTTTAACAGCAAATACTTAAAAAACATTTCTTTAATAAAAAAGCCAAAATATTTTGAAGAGGCTGAAGATGAATGGTTTGGATGGTATATAAAATGAAACCTTTTCTCAATTGGAAAAATTTAGATAAGAATTCCCTAATGTAAAGTTTTATTACACTTCTGTAGACAAACTGAATACTACTGAAGAAGTAAAAAATATATTTGATTATTTTAATATGGATTTTAATCCAAAAAAATCGTTTTATGACTGCTTAGGAAGAAAGTCAAACCATTAAATTTTTGTGAAAGCACTTTCTCAAAACAACAAATGAAAACTAAATTTTTTTTAACCCCCTACGAAACACCAGAAAAAGCAAATTACCAACACTTGGCAGTCGCACTTGCTGAAGGTTTAAAAGACCTTCAAATACAATTTTATGGAAACATTGACTATTGGTTCTGCCTAGACAGTAATGAATATTTGATAAAATCAGCGCCAGAAAATTTTGAGGCAGATATTCATGTTTATTCAACTCTATACTTTCGTAGCAATAGCAGTTTTTTTTTCCAGGACGATAAAATTAATGTTTTACTCGATGCCAGCGATGGTATATTTACTCCTGCTCAAGACCCGGCATTTAAGAGGTTTAATTATATTCTCCGTACCCATTATAATAGACATTTCTACTACCCTGACAATGTGCTGCCCTGGGCTTTCGGCCTTACTAAGCGTATGATCAATTCAAGTAGCGCCTATACACATCTGGAAAAAACCATTGACATACTGCAAAACTTTCGCGTAGATCATTCTCTTAGAAAATATATGATTGACCACCTTAATCCAAGGTTAAGCAAATATTATGATATAAGAGAGATAATCACAAACTCTGCAGGCAACGTTGATCCTCATTCCTACTGGGCACAAACTGGTAGGCGACACGACGAAAAGTATTTTCAACTCATCAACAGCAGCAGGTACACTTATGTTTTTGGAGGCGATTTTCAGCCTAAACCTCTAATATCAAGCTTCTATGGTCCTCCTCACAGATTGGGCCATCGCTTAAAAAGAAAAGTACTAAATATGTTGCAAATTAAAAGTAAATACTTGGTCTATCTCAACCAGTTTGACAGTTGGCGTTTATGGGAAGGTTTTTGTTCCTCTACAGTACCTATACACCTGGACCTTAAGGAGTACGGTTGTATAATGCCTATTATGCCTCAAAATGGTGTCCATTACCTGGGGATTGAAGATGCAAATCAACTTGAAAACTTTTCTGAGAAGTTGAAAGCTTTAACTAATAATAAATTATGTGAGATAGCAGAAAATGGCAGGCAATGGAGTCTTGAGAATTATGGGCCGGAGGCAACAGCAAAAAGGTTTCTTAAAATCGTCTCTCGTTCTGAAACCACAGGTGGAAGTAGTATTTTTACTTAGTTTTTGCATTACCTTTTGAAATCACTAAAGATAAAACTCACAGCTAACTTATTATGACTCGACTTCTAGCAGATAAAAAAATCCCTAATTCTCCACTATTCATAGTAAGTTCTGGAAGGTCAGGAACTACCTTACTTAGGTCTATTCTCAATCGAACAAAGCAAATATACATACCGTTTGAGTCTGACTTTATTGCCCGGGGTTATCCTTATTTTGGACATGTGAAAAATTTTGACGATCAAACGCTCACACAGACTACAGATTTGTTTATTAGATCTGCGTTAGGGGATGGGTGGGAATTAGACCGGGAAGATTTGTTGGAAGTGCTAAAGCAAAATCACCCAACTTCATTTGCCCAGGTAAATCATATTATATATTCCTTTTATCTGTATCATAATGAGATTGAAGAGAAAACTTGGGCTATAAAAACTCCTGTATTGATAGAGAATATTGATAGAATACTGAAGACATTTCCTAACGCACGAATTGTACACTTGGTCCGTGATGGACGCGATGTTTGCATTTCTTTCAGGAATGTTCATAAAATCAGGTCAGGTGCTGAGAAATTCGGTCCTAATAGCATTCTTGCTAATGCTCTTTATTGGATAGATGGATTACGCAGAATAAAAACATATAAGAAAAAGCATAATCGGATCTTCGAGCTCCGTTACGAGGACGTGGTGACTGCCCCAGAGCAAACAATAACTCAGCTCTTGGATTTTTTGCATATCCCTTTTGATCTCTCTTTGCTTTCTGTTGATAATGATAATGATAAGTTTTTTTTAAAAAAACATAACACCTCCATTCATCAAAACATTGGAAAACCTCTCTTGAGGACAAATATCTATAAATACAAAAAACAAATGTCCAAAAGAGATAGGTTATTCTATGAATTAATAGCTAATCCTTTCTTGAAAAAGTACGGTTATAACATAGAGTTTAAGTTTTCAAGTTGGATGATTTGGGATGTTATTAGAACCCCAATGTATTATACTGCTCAAATTTTCAATAACTATAAAAACAGGAACAAAGACAAACGAATTTTTAAAGAGGCTATGAACCGTCATCACTAAAAGACCTAACGAATACTTTTGGCAGCAAACAATGCAGGTTACTCTACAATATAGGTAAAATGGTCAAAAGAAAAAATACATATGCTCATAGTAAATTCCCAGTCAGTTGCAACTGCTCCCTGACTAATTTAGCTTTATTATTTGTTGCTATTTCCTTGATGTAGCTGAAGTTAAACTTACCCATAGCCTCTCTTTTTGCTGGATGTTTATAAAAGAAAACGATAGAATCGGCTAATTCATTAACCATATCGTTTTCGTTCAGAACAGGTACTTTTCTTCCTCCTTCGTCGGGCACTGCCGTTTTTGCTCCGTGCAAATCAAGGGTAATGATAGGAAGTCCATAGGCCATAGCCTCAAAGAACTGTTCACCTAATGTTTCCCGCAAAGGACAAAAAATGAAAGCATCATTTTGCAAGTAAGCTTCTTTGACTTCACTATGTGGAACCTGTCCTTTCCAGACTACTCTTTCTTCAAGCCTAAGCTTCTTGATCATTTCAGGTAAATATTTGCCTACGGGGCCATCTCCATATACAGAGAGTATAATTGGTATGTCAGAAGATACCTGGGCTAATGCCTCCAGTACTAGGGGCAAGCCTTTTCTGAAAAGTAGCCTCCCTACCCAAATTAAACGCAGAGCACCACCAGGACTTCGATGGGGAAAGGTTTCAGGAAGATCCTTATTGCTAAGGTTAGGGTCATTGATAAGCACTGCTTGTTGGGCATCATACTTATCCACCAGAATTTTAGTATCTTGATTGTCCACTAAAATCAGGCTGGATTTCTGTAATGTCTTCTTCGTATTCCTATTAAAGATTAAAAGAAGATTACTAATAAGTTTTCGTTTTTGTTCTGTTCTCCATCCTTCTAGAAAATAAGGCTTTAATAAATCCGGAGCAAACTGTCCACCACCAGTGGGTCCAAAAACGAGAGGTATTCCCAATCGCCATAAAGTGGTACCCTGCTGAATACTACCCCATGATACATGATGTGCAAAATCAAATTTGATTTCTTTAATTAACTCTTTTGCCTTTAAGAAAACATAATGTAACCAAAGCCAGTAATGAGCATATACCCATATTGCTCCATGCCCATACTTTTTTTCTAAAAACATTGGAAGTTTTATAAATACAAAATGAACATTTTTCATAGGTTCTTCCCTGAGAAATTTACTAATGCCCTTTTTCCCTCTTATAGAGGTAAGACACCACACTTCATTCTCAGAGGTAGCATATGCCCTTAACCATGACCAACTTCTCCCATATTCACTACCACGAAAAGGGTCGCATTCATAAGCGGCAAGTAGTATTTTCAAATTTTTATACTTTAAAGAGAATAACTATTATGTTTTTTCCTGCATTTTAACTTCATAATTGAGTAATCATTCACCACGAGAAACTGATGACAATGCCGCTCTTTGCTTTGCTTCTTGGTAAAACTTAATATCTCTTCGGTTATACCTAAAACTGTTAAATTTATTTGCGATTATATATAAAGGTACTCTAATAATATTGAAGAGTGTATTTTTCGTAATTTCATACTCAATTTCATAACTATACTTTTGCAAATAAGGGCAAGCAATAAGTTCGTAAAAAAATCTTTTCCAGGAAGGCATGCTTACTTTGTACTTTAGAATATTACTTTTGAGCAATGGTTTACTAATATTTTTATGGATACCAAGTCTATGTTCTTCCAAAACGCTTTTTTCTCTTTTCATACCAGAGGCCGCAGCCGGGCTATATGAAAAATTCAAAAAGGTAAAAATGTTCTTTAATGTCTCATCAGTCTTCATTATTAAATCTTCGTAACGAAGTTCATACACTTGATTATTATTACTCTTTTCTATTCTCCTCAATCCATCAATCCAGTATAGTGCATTTGCTAATATAGTATTTGGACCAAACCTCTTCCGTTTTGTTATCTTTTTATGAATGTCTTGATATGAGAGGCAGACATCTCGACCATCACGAACTATGTGAATTATTTTAGCATTTGGAAAAATGGAAAATATCCGATCAAGATGAGCAATCAGTACTGGAGCTTTTACGCCCCACGGAATATCTGATTTACCAATTTGATCTAAATAGCTATAGTAAATACTATTATTAATCTGAGCGAAGGTACTAGGCCTATTTTCCCTAAGATAATTATAGATATAGTTACAATCCATTCCCCAACCTTCGTCTTGTGAACTCCTAATAAAAAGGTGAGTGATAATCCATAGATCATCTTCAGTATAAGCTTCTTTTCTCGAGTAAAACGGAAACCCTCTAACTAGAAAATCAGATTCATGGGGAACATAAATATTCTCAGTTCCATTTAAAAAAGATCTCAGTAGGGTTGTACCAGATCTACCTGAACTCACTATGAAAACTGGTGACTTGTTGACCTTAAGCATATATAAAGAAATTTAAAAAAATTAGGGCAGGCTGCTAGTTGTTTATACCCAATAACCGAATATGCGTCTCAAATAACCCATAACCAGGCGAGTTGGTATTGCATATGGGGGGCAATTCTTAAATGTAAATCGTGTAAAATCTGTTAAGTTTCCTCCACCGCTCATACTAAATAAATGATTGTAATAATTTCCTAAACTCTTTTGCTCTTTATTCATATAGCTGCCGCAGGCCTCTGGAAAGGAATATATTACTGCATCTAGGTTGCAGAATACCTCAAAACCCTCTTTATAGGCATTGTAAACAAAATCAAAGTCAGCTAGATAATGGGGAAATCGCTTTTGGTCAAACAAACCAATTTTGAGAAATACTTCTTTTGGTATCCACAAACCTCTTCCGTGAAAGAAAGAGATCTGTTGAATCCCTTTGAGATTATCATGAGGTATTTTGTCTAGTAACTGTACTGCATTGTCCCATAACCAGTTTGGAGAGTGCCCAGCGTATAAAGGGCGCTTCGTTTCCATATCTACCTCTAGTGCACCAAAAATAGCTGAAGGTTTACGCTGAGCATGTTTTACCATCTCTTCTATTAGGTTTGACGGTGCGATAGTGTCATCATTTAGGGTAAAAACATAGTCCGCCCCTAATTCTAACGCTTTTTCAATTCCTAAATTAATTCCTCCAGTCCACCACAAATTTCCATCACCCTTCACTACCTTCACGTCGGGAAAATGGACTCGTAACATTTCACTGGTGCCGTCAGTCGAACCATCGTCTACTACTATGATATTGAAGTGCTTGAAAGTCTGTTTTTCCAGTGACTCCAAACAATTCCTGGTAAAGTTTACACGATTGTGCACCGGTATCACTACAAAAATTTCACCTATGCTCTCCATGTTTGATTTTTATTTAGTTAGAAAAAGCTCACGATAATTTTTACACTTGCTTAGTGATGTTGTTCGTTTTATAGTTCAAGTAAACTACATATTCATTTTTGAGTAGTATTACAACAGCTGATATAAGCAAAAAAAATGTGGTATGGGGATGGTTATACACTCCAATAGCACTTTCAAAAATACCTGAGAAAGAAAAATAAATCAGAAAAGTTAGAAATACTAGACTTGACTTTATACCTGCACGGTATAAGTCAAGGGCATGCTTAGCAGTAATAAAAATGATGCCCAAAAGGGATAATAACCCTAAGTAGCCCGCATCCAATATGTATTGAAAGTACATATTATGTGTTACCTTACCAGGAAATATCCAGGCCCATTCCAAATAAGCATCAGATGTGATATGACCCACCTGACCATAACCAACTAAATCATGAAAGTCAAAACTCCTTAAAGCCACTAAGCATCCTTCCCAGATATAGGTTCGACCGTTAAGCGTAAAAATATCTTCTCCACTTCTGGTAAAAGCTGCTAACGAATTAGCATTAGAATGGAGTAAAATTTGAATAAGAGGAAAACCTATTGAAATTAAAAAAGGCAAAAAGGTAATTGAAGGCAGCAGTTGTAATACTCTAAGTTTCTTGAAAAGAAAAACAAAAGCTAAGGAAATAATAATACTTAATACTACACCTCTCACATCAGCCAATATGAGAGCATATCCAGTTACAATGACTACAACTAATAGAATTCTTTTTCCGCTACCAGCGTATAATCCTAGAAGAAGTGCTTGAAGGGTAAGCACAATCACATCTCCAATAAGTAGAGAAAAGTTATTATGGTGCCCCCCCAATACAAAATTGATACGTTCAATAGCAAGTCCTAATACACTACCTACTACCGAAAAAGTCTCTCCACCTTCCCCACCGGAAGTCACACCTAACAAATACAGCATAATATCTATGGAAATGAACAAGGAAGTTGCTAAAATGATCAGAAATATGATTTGTTTGACAAAAGACTGAAAATCTTGAGTTCTTTTTCTGTAGTACACAATAAACAGGTAAACATACAAAACAAATAGAAGGTACATTAGAGGAGTAGTATAAGTACCAATTTGAGACATTTCATTATTGCTGTCCCGTAAAAAACTTAACAATAAGATACACAAAAATATACCATATATTAGGAACGACCTATGATTGACCAGTCTCCCTATATAAAAATATCCACGGTTAAAAAATCCATGCTGAATAATTCCAATAATCAACAATACATAGGGCAGTGCTTTGATGAAAGAGATACCCAAAAAAACAGATAAGGGTTTACTTGAGAGAAAGACAAGAAGGACGACTACGAAATAAATCATTTACATTAGATTAGATACTAAGAGCGTGTTTGAATTTGATTAAGTAAGTTTATTGAGCATAATCTGAATCATCATTTATGAATTTTTTAGATAATAAGTAAGCATGGTCTTTATCTAATCTGCAATAGCTTGGGTGGCCTTCGCCCCTGTATCTCTTCTTTCGCTTCATACCATATAGCATAGAACGTTTCTCATATATTATGCATTCTTTTGCGCTTCTGTTCTTGGGCATCAAGCATATTTTAAGCAATTTTTTACTGGATCCTGGTTAAATCACTGGGTTAATTTTTCATCGTGCAATGGTCGCTCTGGCAAATTTGATCTTTGTCATAATATACTGATACCTGTTTTTCTAAGCTCAGATTTCCCAACCCATTCTAAACTCTACAAACTACAATTCAATTTTTCTTTTCAGCCCAAGTAATCCTTCAATTTAACAAAATTGTCAGCAGGCTTAGTAAACCATTTTTTCATCAAACTTTCTTCTTCAAGTTGTATGTTGTAGTACTTACTAACCATATCACACATAAAGTTTACGTATTTACTACGATCTTTTTGTAGCTTGCTTATGGTTATTTCCCTGATTTCATTAGGGTCTATTGCTCGTTTTATGATAGACTCAACTCCTTTTTTAACAGCATCAGGATTATCCGCTACTAGCTGGCAGAAATCATTTTCGTAATACTGATCTCTCCCCCCTTTGCTGGAAGTACTTACCACGGGTAATCCACTAAGTAGATACTCCAGGCTAGCCAACATGGGACCTTCCTCTTTAGATAAGCATAAGCCTACTTCCGATTGACTGTAGAGCATACTTTTTTCTTTTTCGTTAATCCACTTGCTGTTAAAAAAAGCATGTTTCATTTCCGGATATTCCTGATGTAAATCCCACTGCTTAGCGCCACTTTTATAGGTCATGATATACAGCCTCTCTATACCGGCGGCCAGAGATATCCGCTTAAAATCTTTAAGCTGAGCGGCATAGACCGCATCATATTGTTTGGCGTTTTTCTGCAAAACATAATTGTTTTCATCAACAAAAACATATGCTGAACTTTTAAAGCCAGGGATTCCTAATAACTTACGATATTTCTCTTCGGTATCTGTATTGACTACCAACAAAGGGCGAATTCCTATTTTCTTTAGTTGATTAAACTTATATTTTAGCTTACTCATTCTGAGTGCGGTTCCCTGAAACCAGGCACAATGCCAAAGCATAATATCTGGCTTCCGGGGTGAATCTATTACCGCTTGCCATGCGTCGTCCCCCCATAAGGCAACAATCTTAGGTTTATCATGCAATATATAAATGCCGTGAAACAACATAACTACTACTTTACTGTGTGACTTAATACTTTTTTATATAGTTCGATGTACCTTTTTGTCACCATCCGTATATCAAATGTTTGCTCTATCTTAGCTCTGGCTTCACGGGAAAAAGTATGTAGATGCCCTGCCTGTAAAACATATCTGATACCATTAGCAAACTCCTGTACATCATATGGTTTTGCAAGATAACCATTTACTTTATGATCAATCATATCGGGATTACCTCCAATATCAAATGCTACTACCGGTGTACCGCAAGCCATGGATTCCAGAATAATGTTACTTAAGTTTTCTTCCATCGAGGGTACCAGCATCACATCAGCAGCATTATAGAGTAAAGCCAGTTGGGCATCCTCTCTCATTCTTCCAGCAAAACTCGTTGGAAAAGAGAAAGTAGGTTCGTAGGAGGATGAACTGGCACCAAACACTAGTAATTCTAATTCATCTTTATTAAAAAAACTTTCTGAAATTTCAATACTCTCCTTTAGGAGATGAAAGCCTTTCCTTTTGTCGGAAGTCGCATGCATGGCTCCGAATAATACTATTTTTTTATCATGAGGAAGATTAAGTTTTTCTCTAGCCAGATTTTTGTTTATAGGTTGGTAAACTTTGGTATCAATTCCATTAGGTAAGTTAACGATATGAGGGGTACTATCTTTAAAGATTAAACTCTCCCGCGCACTGTAAGTTAGCCATCTGCTCAAACCAATAATAGTGAGCTTATTCATCTTTGCATACGCTTTCTGCTTTCGCTTGAATACCCATCGACTCAGATCCCGGTGATTACAAGACTTGAGCACGGGACATGCTCCGCAGCCTACTTTGTACCGCTGACACCCTTTGTTGTACTGACACCCGCCAGTGAATACCCACATGTCATGCATAGACCAGACAATGGGACAATCTATTTTAGATATAGTCACCGGGTCCAGAAACCCTCCATGTATCCAGTGGATATGCACTACGTCAGGATTAATTTTCCGTATTTTCTTTAGCACGCCGGGGGCAGAAAAGAAACTAGCTGAAAAAGGGATTAAGTGCTTGCCCGAATAATATCTTGATATCAACTGGTCCGGCTTGCTTAATAGTCTGAAACGGTTGAGGATTTTGACAAGAGGAGGGTCAAGTTCAACTACCGTACTATCATCGCTTGCTTTTCTCAACGATAGCATCTGGGCGTCTACTCCCTGCTCAACCAACCCTCTATGCAGACGATAAGCGGCAATGGCGGCCCCTCCCACCGAATCAGACGTATTAACAGTCAGTATCTTCATTTTCTTGATAGAAGATATCGGTTTAGCTTATTAATGATTCTCTTGTATAGGCTCCGCTCATAAATCCACCGAAATGACTTCAAGATTTTCTCATCTACCCTTACCTCTTGCGGGAAAGCAAATTCAGTCTTTTTTGTAAGTTTGCGCTCCATGTCATTCTTCATCAGAATATCCGTATCGCAATTCGTACCGCTGCCATCAAAACCAACATTACCGATTAAAGACCTAGTGGGGCAGAGAGATAAGGCATCCTGCTTAAAGTGCGCGTAGGTAAAGCGGATTGACCAGGAGTCGATTTCACCCCTTTGCTGGGCCATCAGCATATCACTAAGATCATCTCCACCCCGGTTAAACAGCTTTTGCAAACGCTCACTTCTGGCAAACTCATTAAAATCCTCCACCTTCCAGTCTACCTGCTTCCAGCGGTCTGCCCAGGTACCCCAGCCCCAGGATGAATTTCGGTAGTTGAAGTATGCGTCATATTCATAATGATGAAACGCCTTCTTCTCAAGATAGGCGGGAGTATAGGCACTTACCGAAAATACTCTTGAATGCTCTTTATATTTATCCAACGCTTTGTTCATATACACCAAAAAAGACGGGCTGCATATAAGGTCATCTTCCAACACAATTGCTTTACCATACTTATTAACAACTTCATTAACACTGCCAATGATATTTTGGGCAAGCCCAAGATTAGATTCTCTGTAATGGACTATTACCTTTTTAAAACCCGTAACTTTTCTTAGGCATTTCCTTACCTGATTTACTTTATCTTCTTGCTCCTCATTCCTAGCTCCATCTGAAAAAATATACAATTCACTATCAATACTAAGCTTACAACCTTTAAGGGCTTCAAGGACCCTCCGTGTATGCTCAGGTCTATTGTAAACAACTAGTATAATTGGAGACAAGATCATATTTAGAAACTAATGGAAGTATAGCTTATAATAATTCTAACAAGAAAAGTTTATCATTACATCCTGAAATGCTCCCAAACTACCATATGAAGTTTTCATATTATATTCAAATCCATTTGCTTCAAATGGAGCCAGAAATTTTGAAAACTGAGAAGCTTCTTTGTTAATCCGATGGTGATACTCAATTATATATGTTTTAGAGTTTCGAATTTGGTTAGTTGCTACTAAATCATCTATAATTTCCTGCTCTGCACCTTCCACATCCATTTTTATCAAATCATAACTTTTATTTTCTATATAGGAGGAAAGGGTAGAAGTCTGGATCTTTAGAATATTATTTCCTCCTCTATTTGAATTTGTAGAACCTAGCAGAGACCCTTTATTTTCACTTAAATAAAAGTTGATACTTCCACTTTTATTAGACAGTCCGATTTTTTTTAGAATTACATTCTCAACCTTATTATCCTTAATGTTTTTTTCAAGCAAATGAAAAGCATTAGGGTTCGGTTCAAAAGCTAAAATATGGCAGGATGGATAAATTTTCTTAAAAAACAGAATAGACATTCCAATATTAGCACCACAATCAATAATTTTTGGTTCAGTATTGGAGCTTGAAAAACAGTAATCTCCTTTTGCAAAAATTTCTTTGAACAAGCAAAACAATGCTCCATATTTATAACTAGTCACCACGTACCCGAATAGCTTTTGATTTACATTATTTTTAGGTTTTGGAAATAACTCTTTTTTGATACTTAATAAACATAAGACTCTAAAAACTTCAAACTTATCTTTGAAGGATTTAAATGGGCTTCTACTTGCTAGCAGCACAAACCTTACGATTGCTTTAAATGGCTTCATTCCAATATTTATTTATTAGGTACAAAAGTCGAAGCATGCATTATTTTAAGCATGACTTAATTTTTTCAAGAAGCAAATATTCATCCTTAAGCTTTTCTCTGAGTAAGCTCAGTGAGTTTTTTGGAATATCAGCCTTATAGCCGTACGATTTGATTTTCAGTAAAGGTAATTGCAGGCTTAGCTTTGTCTCCAGTTTCTTCAGATCACTAGTAAAGTTTTCCGTAAACATAATATGATCAAGCTTCATAATATTATCAAATGCTTCAGAACTATCCAAAATGTCAGAAAACATATAGAGCTGGTTTTTTAGATGGTGCACTGGCAGGTTATCCAAAAAGTCTTCAAAACTATTTCCTAGCCATGCCCCTTCACCCTTAAAAACTGGATGGGCAGGATCATTTTCCTGATAGTACATAAGCATATTATAATGTGAAACTACTCTTTTAACGGGATCTCGTAAGCAAGTAAATTTGAAAACATGTGAAGGCAGTTGAAGCTGATGCATAGGCAAATGCGAGAATGCATAATTAAATTTACCTTTATTAATAAGCACATCGTTCCAACCTACTATAATCGCTTTATTTGAAATCAACCTACCGTTATATTTCTTAGTCAGTTTTTGATAAAACTCATCTAAATCTTCATTAACGTAATTATCAAAAAAAGCCAGATTAATAGAACTCCCTGCAGTCTTTCGTATATGATAATGATATACAGAGGGGGGGCAAAAAATCTTGTCAACTTCTTTATCTTCCAGGACATTCCTAAATGTTCTTATAGCTTTTTTTCTAACACGATTAAGAAGATTCATAGCTTGCTGATGTATTTAACTATTAAAAAGAAATGTTGGCCATTATTTTTATCCTTTTATACTAAAACCAGGAATTCTAAGTGCTCCAAGCAACTTTCGCATTAATATGACCCGCAGAATAAATCTAATAAAGTACCTTTTATCAGATACATTATCCCGTATGACAAAAGTTGGGTGCTTTAAAGGAAACTTAATCTCTTTCGCCAAATTCTTTCCCCGTATGTCTTTTCCACTTTTGGTATGGGTAGCATCCTCTCCAAAACCAAGATTAGTCACCAGATTTTTGTTGGGAACAATAGAGAGCCCCGAGTTAATAAACTTGGTATAGTCCCATTGATAATCCCACCAGTTTACTTTATCATCTTTTAGGTTTAAGGTTTTATCAGTTTTACTTAGCCGATATATTTTTTCTAAGTAATTGGAAAAATAGTTATCCAAGTATCCTTTCCGTTTAATTTCGGGGTAGCTAGAAATTTTGAAATCATATAGTTTCCAGGCACGCCGCCAGCTTGCCCATCCCCACTCATGGCTGTAGTAAGAAAAATAATAAGAATAGTCCGGATCACGTACATAACCATACTGAAAATTAGACCCTCCAATATGCATAATCCGTGTATCATGACGGTATCTCTCCAGCAGTTCTTCGCAAAAACGAAAAAAGCTTAAGGAAGGCAAACAATCATCTTCTAATATAATCCCTTCTTCTTCATGCTCAAAAAGCCAGTCTATGGCTGTTTTTGGTCCTAACCCACAACCTATATTTTTATCCCTGAAAAGTGTTTTTACTTTACAATCCCAATCTATCTGCTGAATAACGGCTCGGGTTTCATTACACAACGCTTCTTCATGCTTATTCTCTCTGGGTCCATCAGCAGCTACATACAGTTTGGTGGGTTTTGCTTGCTTAATAGCATTGAAAACCTGCTGGGTAGGCTTAGGGCGATTAAAAATAATAAATAGTATAGGAGTATGAAAAGGCATAATATTAATTCGCAGAACGTTGTCTTAAATATTTAAAAGTGGAAGAAAAAACTAAGGCTTTACTTTGCATTATAAAGGCTACATGTGTCTCTTTTGATAATAAGTATCCCAGATAAGAGGCTGTCATTTGGGAAAGAAAGGTAGCTACAGCAGCGCCTTCCACACCAAAATTCGGTATTAATAAGAAGTTTAATCCTACATTGACCACTGCTCCTAAAATAGTACGGCTCATCTTATACTTTTGTAGATTTTCTGCCAATAGCCAGTTGCCACTGGCAGTGCCCAAAAAAACAAAGATCAATGACCATACATGAATAATCATTACTCCGGAAGCAGCACTATATTCTATACCATAAAGAAAGTTGGTTAATGGATAAGCAACGATAGACATAGGTAATGCTATAAGCACCCCCACTCCCACCATTAATTCATAAAGGTTCTGCAACCTATTTTCGTATAATTCCTGATTTCTTTCCTTAGCCTGTATTACTGCTGGCATTAAAGAACTACAGATGATTCCTCCTACAAAGTACCAAATACTGGTAAATTTGATAGCTACTGCATATATGCCCACCGCTGCATCATCCAGCATATACTTGATCATTACCTGATCAATCTTCATATATACAGCTACCACAAAACCCGAAAAAAGCAATGGCCAGGAGTCTTTAAGTAATTTTTTTGCATAAGAGAGTCTAAATGACCAGTTTGATACAATTTTCTTTTGCTTCCGAAATACAATTATCAATCCTATAGCGGAAACGGTTAATTCTACTACATATACTGCTGCAAACCAAACTAAGGCAGCATTGAGCTGTATAAGCATTATTTTGATTATTGCTCCCACTACAGTTTGAAAGACTGCGACTGGCACTATTTTTTTTGCCAGTACCTGACTTTGAAAATAGGACTTAATGACATCAAAAGATTGTAAGAGTGTGGTAAATGCCAAAATAATCAATAACACACGGGAGGTATCATCTTCAGTAATAAAGGGGGAAAGGCCATAGATCATTATGATTCCCAATGCAGATGCAACAACCCTGATCGTAAAGGCTGTACCCATAAGTACAGGGTAGTTGTCAGCTTCCCGCACAAGATTTCTAGTCATAATATTCTTTATACCTAAAGAAGCAAATACTGATAAAAAGCCAATAATGCTCTGAGCGAAGCTCAACATGCCATAACGTTCTGGTCCTAGAAACCTGGCTACATACACACCTACAAAAAATGCCACCCCCAGATTAAATAGTTTTTCTAAAAGTAACCAGGAAGTGTTTGTGAAATACTTACGAAATCCCTTTGAGTTAAATAAATTGCCAGCCTTTTCCTTTAGTGTTATCATATTCATGTAGGCTGAGCATAATAGCTACGATTAGAATACTGATGACCATATTCTTTAATCACATAGCCTTCGGCATCATTCAAGACCATACTAACCTGATTCGTACCCGATAATTTGTTCAACACGCCTTTAAACATCTGCACATCAGTTGCATCATGTCTTACTACAAATAAATTCTGATGAAAAAAGGTGGTAAGGTTATAAAAGTCTGCCACCAGACCTACTGGGGGAGTATCTACAATAATTACTTCATACTGTTCCTGGGCTTCCCCAAATAACTGTTTTAACCTTTCACTTTCTAATAACCATTCTATATCCACACTAGGTTTACTGCCTCCTAATAGGTCTAAATGAGGTAAAGGAGTAGACTGGACCAATGTATCTAAATTACTTACATCACTTTCTAAATAAGTTGACATCCCAAATTCTTTGGCATTAAAATATTTATGAATACGAGGATTGCGCAAGTCAGCTCCAATTAGTAATGTCTTTCTTCTACTACGTGCATATGAAGCTGCCAGGTTAGCCGCACAAAAAGTCTTTCCATCTCCAGCCTGAGTAGAAGTAATACCTATAACCCTGGATTTTTGTTCCTGTTTTTGCCCTGCCCATTGTTGATCCAACGTAATACGCAAAAAGCGGAAGGCTTCGGCAATAGCAGATTCGGGTACTTGTATAACCGGAAGCTTATAGCCTTTGGGCGAACCGGGAATTACACCTAACATGGGTATATGCTCTATTTCCTCCAGATCACTCTTGTCTGTCACCTTGTTTTTAAAGAAATACTGTCCCCAAATTAAACCTAGAGGCAAACCTATTCCTGATAGGAATGCCAGCAAAAGCATTGTTTTCTTGTTGGGAGAAACCGGAGATTGACTACTGGTTCGCGCTTTGTCTATCACACTTTTATCAGGCAAATTAGAGGCTAGTGCCAGCCCTGCTTCAGCTTTTTTTTCCAGCAGGTAATTATAAATATTATCATTTAAAGTATATGTTCTCTCTATTCTTTTTAGATTACGTTCGCTTTCAGGAAGGCGGTTAATTTGTGTTCTGAAGCGGTTAATCTGCCGCTGATTTTCCTGCATCGCCATCTTATTAGAATTGATCCGGTTGGCAATATTCTCCATTAATGTAGAGCGGGTATTGAGAATCTTTCGTTCTAATACTTCAAGTAAAGGATTGCTCTTATTAGCACTATAGGCCTTTTCTACTTTTTCCTGATTAAGTTCTGCCAGTTCTATTAAAAGGTTATTCAAAAAATTATCTTGAATCCCCACTGAGGAAGGCGCTACTACTTCATTAAAGCTTTCGTTCCGCAACTGCTGATAGGTATATTCATAATACTCCTGCTGTACAGAAAGCTGTGCCCGTTCAGCTTCCAACTCTTGTACCTGTTCGGTTAGATTCTGAGAGGTAACACCTACATCAATAACATTACTTGAAGTACGAAAATCTTCTAAGCTTCCTTCAACTGTGCGAAGGGAATCGTGCACACTAGACAGTTGCTTATCAATAAATTCTATGGCCTTTACGCCTAATTGATTTTTTTTCTGAAGATCGTGCTCTATGTAAGTCTCGGTTAACGCATCTAAAAAAGCTGCCTCTTTAGCGGGAGATCTTCCTTTAGTAGTCAAACTTACAATATTTGATTCTTCCGCGATAGGACTAATTTCCAGTTTGTTTGTATAATTCTCAATAAGCTGCTCCTGACTGTGTATGGTAAAGAAGTAGGCTTGGCCTTCAGGCAGTACAAAGCTACTGTCCATCTCCAGATGAAAATTGATAAAACTTCCTACACACGCTTCATCTAAAGGCAGTACTTTTTCCACATTTATTTTTAGCTTATCTTGTAGGATGCGCTGTGTCTGTAAATCAAATAAAGTAGCCTCATTAGCTTCTACCGTAACTTTATAATGATCTGCATCAGGGAAGCTGATATGAATAGGTACGTTAATAACTTGAGGTTTTGTATTATCCAGTTTTATTCTAAAATTACTATCATAAACCTCTTCTTCCATCATTTTACCCAAAGGCCCAAACTTATCAGGATATTGGTAAATAGATACCGTAAAATTCAATCGTTTAAGAGCTTCCTGTACCATGCTATAGGAAGATAAAATACCTATCTCATCTTCCAGTTCAGAATTTCCCGCAAGAAGCTCCAAGCCATTCATGAATTTCTCTTGCCCTACCCCCTTATCATTCAAGCTTTGATCTTTAAGCTGCATTTTTGCCTTCACCTCATATGTTTTTGGGGCTGTTTTAAGATAAAAAAAGGCAAGAGCCATGCAGAAAGGTACACTAATCACAAAATACCACCACTTATCCAGCACATGATAGAGCACTTTTCGGATATCAATAAATTCCTGATCAGGTATATTTTTCATCTTAATGGTTATTAAAAAGGCAGTAGAAAAATCTTATTTAAAAAATAGTACTCCTATGATTTTTGTAAGTGCTGATATCAATTTTCTACCTTATTTATCAGCTTGTCTTAAATTATGCTTTGTATATGGTAAAGCAAAAGTTCAGCAATGAATCTTATCAAAATTATAAGCTTAAGTTGGATCCAACTGTACTCAACTAAGTCAAAAACCTCATGCACAGCTTTCTAAAAATATTATCTCTACATACAAATAAACTCAAGGTATTCTACAAATAAAAGTATATCTATTAAAAAAGCACTGCACGTTAACAATACATAGGTATAAAAAAGCTATAATTGCAGGAATAACTCAGCATGAGTCATAAGAAAATGACAATGTGGCATCACCATTAAAAGTTTTTAAAACAAGACCAAATCTTACATGTATTATTATGGGATTTTTAGTGAATATTCTTTCTTTTACGAATCTTTAATAAACATTAATTTCCTACCGCAGCTATTACCTATTACTCTTCAGGGCTTTTATTCATTTCATCAGAAAAAGTCGTTTGTTTATCAGCTTTTTTAAGGACAATTTATTTTAATTTGATTTTGTGGCAGTTGATTTTATATCATCACTTTTCGTCCAAACAGCAGGTGCCAGTAAAGCTCTTCCGGAAAGAGAGCACACTGTCGTACTGGGGCAGGAAAGGATAAAAGCAGCCTCAATGATTTCAAAAAAATGATAGTAGTTATTTAGCCTAAATCATTATAGCCTGAGCCGGTAAATCATTATAATGTTTTACTCTAAATGATTGTAATGAAATTCCTTAAATCATTATAATCATTTTTTGATTTTGATTGGGGGGGGGGAGCTTTTGAGAAAAGTGGAAGTGGTATTAAGAAAAAGCAAAGACGGCTCCTGGCTATTTTTTACATGGAGCCTGATCATAGGTAAGTCAACTGAGTGGCGCACTGCAAGTGGCGCACTGCAAGTGGCACACTGCAAGGGTTGCCCAGCAAGGTGTTGCCCAGCAAGGTGTTGCCCAGCAAGGTGTTGCCCAGCAAGATGTTGCGCAGCAAGATGTTGCGCAGCAAGGTAAAGAGGGAATTAACATTTTACTATGAAGCGCTAACTTCAGCATTAAGTTTGCTGCTTGAATCTGGCATTTCAAAAGCAAAAAAAAGGCTTCGGAAATTACTCCCGAAGCCTTGGCACACCGTATCATGGCACATTGCAAATGGCGCACTCTAAGTGCTTAAGTAATATAAGCCTAGCTAACGCTCAGCTTATGTTTCATCCGACCTATCCTGATCTCATTGGTCTTATTGAGCTTGTTTCTTACTTCCAGCCAGTATTCACCAGCTGCCAGCCCCTGAGGGTTCTGGAAGATTAGCTCACTGGGATTGTTACTGGCCACTATATCTACCCTCACCTCCTGGCTGTCGGTGGCATTGATCAGAAAGACACCCTGTTCCGGCTCAGCCATATCCAGCTTGATTCGCTTGCCTTTGAGCGTAGCGATACCGCCGGGCGTAATCTGCCCGTTTTTGCTCCCTGAGCTGCCATCCAGATAGTTGCGCACTTTCGGCAATACTTCCACCGGATCTACTTTTACCACTTTGATTCTCTGCGGTAGCTTTTTCAGGCGCACACCGGTAGTTACATTAATCCTCACCTTATGGCGAGTAGGATCAAAGCTGTCATCTTCATCCGTAAACACCCCTTTGATACTGGGTACAATGTTAAAAAGTCCAGTGTTGATACTGAATCCTTTCTCCAACAAACGTTCAATGGCTCTGGTATAGCTTTCTAATACCGCCATGGCCTCCGGGTGGGTGATCGTGGAATCTCCACTGATCATCTCCTCTACGATGTCTGACTCTGTCATACTGTTTCCTCCAACTATTACCGCCATACAATCAAGCGGGTCGCTGGTAAGTTTGTTATCACGTAATGAATACTTTGCAGCCATATACATATGGGTTTAATTATACATACGCTATACACTATAAATACTGTACCACCCTAAATATAAAGCGTGTTTATACATATGCTATTCTAGCAATTATTTTCATAATTACTTAAGTATTTATTGAAACATTGATCAGATATTACTATAAAATCAAAAAAAGTAGACTAAAGACAAAAAAATACCAGAAACATGCAGTGCAATTCAAACAACTTTCATGATTTACCTGAGCGTAACACTCGAGTATTAATACTATTTATCGTGTATATACACTTTATTTATTAAATTTTCCGCATGTTATTTTGCGCTTTACACACCTATATACCTACATTTACAGATATTATAAGATTCGGGAAGATTTATCAGATGAAGCAGTGACTCATAGTATCATTTTTCTCTCCCATGCATATTGTATTACTAAATTCTTATCAACTCTTAATTCGTTTTTAAGCGTTATCAAAGGAGCAATGGGTAAAGCTTGATCAACTTACTAAGGTCCATGCTGGGTGGGAGGGTTGAGACCAAATGCATAATTACCTAACTTATCAATCCTCATAAGCATACAGCATTCCTCACTACAGGCAGGACATCCTCATGCATGGAGAATAATAGGGACATATCTTCTCATTTCAATAGTTATTGGGGACCGGGAATATCCAAAATGGGATAATTGAAAACCATAGTATTTAGCCAACATGAGCCTTATTACCCTGCTATTAAAACATTCACATCTTACCACCCTTTCATGACTGTCCGATCCCTCCCATTACTCAATACAGCTAAAATCAAAAAATTTGGCTGCGTACTTACTTTGCTTTTCTTTCACACTGGGGAGGGTGTTTATCCTGAAGTAAACTAAGAATTTAAGATTAAAAATTAGAAGTTAGAGCTTTCAGCTTTGTGAGAGGGCTCCATCTTCAGGCCTTTTGCTTTCAACGCAACTGACCTTTGATCTTTTCAGAGATATTATCAGATCATCAACCTGTTCTTACTCGGATTACTCCTATTGAGTAGCATTCATTAGCAAAGGAAGTTTACAAGCTAAATGATATCCCAAAAGCGTACCCAGGCTATTGAGCAGTATATCATCTATATCAAAATGACCAGTGTTACTGATGATCTGTAAAGTTTCTACACTACTACTGATAAGAAAGCCCAAAAGTAAGGCAAGCCAATACCTTTGAGGTAAAGCATTTAATTGATATATAATCACGCCCATGGGCACGAAAAGCAGTATGTTCCCTCCTACATTGAAGAGTAATTCTCTGAGATGCCCCTGATCTCTAAACTTCAATGCGTTATAAAAGTAGTTGAAAGTAGTTTCAAAAGGTATGGGATTGATAAACCTTTGCATGTCAGGATTTGCCCGAGAGGCAGGAAGGTAAGGAAAAAAGAATAGGAGCCAGATTGCCCCACTGAGATAGAGGAGTGAGCTTATATAGAATATTTTCCTCTTATTATGATACTTCAAGGCCTTTATTTAGATTTAGTGTATATATTCAAAATCACCCATATATGTCGTGCCATTTGATCTTAAAAATAAGGTTTTCTCATTTATTACTGGCGGCCACTCTTTCTTAAACCTTTAGAAAAAAATTATTGATATCATCAAAATTTCTGTCCCAACATTTGAGAATATCTTTTATACTGTCGCTTTTCATATACAGTATAAGCATTAAAACAGCTTGGGCACAAGGTGATACACTGACCTATAGGCTTGGTTTGTATACTTCTTTGGCCACTCAGGATTATCAGTCTTTTTGGCTTACTGCTAACCAATACGACATCATATCTGATCATAAGGTAGACGCCACTTTAATGACGGCTGTAAATTACCAGCATAAATATAAATCACTTACAATAAAAACTGGGGCAAGCCTGGTAGCAAACTTTTTTTCCGGACGTTACAGAGCCGTAGAACTCTACGGCAAAGTCAAATTTAAGCACTGGCAAATTGTGGGAGGCAGAGAGATGAAGAAAGTGGGTGAAGTTGACTCATTACTTTCCAGCGGGTCATTGGCTATCAGTAGTAACGCCCTGCCTATCCCTACTTTGGGAATCAGAACCAATAACTATATTCCATTTCCTTTTGTAAGTCAAAGCTGGTTGAAGTATAAGTTTAGCTGGCTCCACGGGTGGATGGGACAGAATCGTGTACTTAAAGGAGCATACTTACATGAAAAGTCACTATACTTTAAGATAGGGGAAGAAAAACTTAATTTTTATGCGGGATTCGTACACTTCGCAATATGGGGAATAAATAATAATCAAGGAAAGGTTCAAAGTGAACTCCAAGACTATCTGAGAGTCGTTGTGGGTGCACAGTCCGGTAATTCAGGAGATCACATGGGAGTTTGGGACTGGGGAATGAATTATAGTACTTCTCAGTTTGCTTTAACAGCATATACTCAATCTATCTATGAGAGAGGGTATGTACCACAAAGCCTGGCACCTGCAAAAATCAAAGGTACAAGAATTTTGAGTCGTGACCGTTTGTTAGGAATGTCTTTCCGGTGGCAAAAAAAAAATAGTATTAACCGTATGGTATTGGAATACATAAACACCACCTATCAGGGAGGGAAAAACGCTGCTAATGGTATTTTTAACTACTATAACGATGCTACATACTTATCGGGATGGACTTACCAAGGGAGGATCATAGGTACGCCCTTATTTATCAGTAGTAAGCAACTTTCAAATTTTTATCAGAAGGAGCCAAGTGAATGGAGTATTGCCAGCAACAGAATAAAAAGCATACACATAGGAGTATCAGGTTTTGCTACTGAGCAATTAACCTACAAAACCTTCTTTACTTACACCAAACATTTTGGCAATTATCATAATGATGCTTTTTTTAGTCCTGTCAAGACAGTATTGAGTACGCTTTTAGAAGTAAAGTATCAATTGAATAATTCTCTTAGCGTCATGGCTATTTCTGCTTTAGACTGGAGGGCATTGTCTAACAATCAAGGATTGATGGTAGGATTGGAGTGGCATTAATTCCACAAAAACTCACTGATATTAAGTATGAAGACTTATTTACATTAAACTAAAAACTGGTTTTAGTCTTCAAGACTGAAATCATGAATAGGGCAAAGTCTGAGACTTTGCTTCATTTGTCCACTTCTGTTAGAAACTGAAGCGAGTATCTTGCTACAAAGCAATGATTTAAACTAATAGTGTCACCTTACTTAACTTGGTGGTGTTTTAAAAAGTATGATGCTCTAAATAATTGACAGCCAGAGACATTAGCGGTAGATTAGTATGTTATGAAG
>NZ_JBBPHP010000040.1:0-65908 GCF_038039535.1 Catalinimonas locisalis
CCTTCCAATAATCGTTTTCTAATTCTTCAATGGATTTCGTTCGCAAGGACATTTTCTAATTTTAGCTTGTGCACAACATTAGAACATCCGCGTTGCACATGTTTCACTTATATCTCCCTTAAGATAGTTGAATTCTAAGTAATAGCATCTAAGGGAGAAGTAATTTTTCTGATATGCGCTTTGCTTACATGCGTGTATATCTCAGTGGTTTTACTACTACAATGGCCTAACAGCACCTGAATATACCTCAGGTCAACTCCTGCATCTAATAGATGGGTGGCATAACTATGCCGCAGAGTATGTAAAGTTGCTTTTTTCTTGATTCCTGCTAATATTCTTGCTTTTTGAAAGATCTGCTGCACACTTCTTCTACCGTATTTTCCTCCCTTTTCTCCTTCAAAAAGGTATTCTTTTGGTTGGTATTCTTTATAATACCTGCGCAGTAGCCCTAAAAGCTTAGGCGATAAGGGAACCAACCGGTCTTTGGCTCCTTTGCCTTGTTTGATGACCACCACCATGCGTTTGGAATCTATATCTCTTATCCTGAGATGGATGAGCTCTGAGAGGCGTAAGCCACAACCATACACAGTTTGAAGGATAGCCTGGTGCTTGAGATTACCTACTGTGGCTAATAATGATTTCACCTCTTCCTGGGACAGCACTAAAGGTAGGGTGTATACTTTCTTGGGTCTGTCCAGATCATAGTAGGTACGGGGTCTGCCCAAAACATGCTCCAAGTAAAACTTGATTGAATTAATCAGTTGGTTTTGATAAGAGCGGGATCTCCGCTTCACTGCCATATGATGCACTATAAAGACTTTGACCTCTTCTTCGGTAACGGTACTAAGATCTCTTCCCGGAAAATAGCGCACAAAGATGCTCAACATCTGACTGTAGCCTCGGATTGTGCTAGGGCTATAGCCTCTCAAAATTAGCTTTTGCCTGACTTGTGCTATGATATCCATAGAGGCAAAGTTACAGGCGAGATTTACTGCTTTCGTCTGTTAAACGTTAACAAACGGTTGTAGTCGTTTAGAAAAAGCTAAATGTTTGTAAACGTTTGTAAGCGTATAGTCTTTTAGGCCACTTTTCTGGTATGCTCTTTCAATGTAATGGTATTTGACAGCACCTATGAACTTTGCTTATCCCCTCCTACTCTTTCAATGACAGGCCTGACTCTTAAATGAAAGAAAAGATAATTGACTATGGCTTTTGACATTTTGGCTCATAGGGTAAAAAAGCCTGATGTGATTGAGTACTTCTTCTTGAAAGTGTAATAATCGCTTATATGTTAAATTGACTTTACATTTTCCTAGAAACTTTCATTGCAAAAGTGATTCTATGTAAAAAATTCCAGCGGTAATGTTTTATGTCAATCATTAGAACACAACGACATTTTCAGACAAGCGTTTGGAGAAAGAATTATCATTCCGAAAATATTCATTACAAAATTAATAACAACTTTAGGCTTATCCGGATACGAATGATAGAGGCTCACATAATAATATACATATTTATAACTGTTTTAATGTCCTAAGAATAGACTTCATGGTCCCCCCACGGACTAGTTAGTTGCTTGAGGTTGTTCCCTGAGAATGGTTATCTTGAGATATCGGACTTCGCATTCCAATACTGATCAAAAATAATAGTAATAGAAAGATTGCTTCTGCGATAAACAGTTTTGGAATAACTTCTAATGTGAATAAATCCATCATCCAGCCTGCAAAGGCCGGAAGTAAAGCTCCCCCCACCATAGCTGATGATATTTGAAACCCAATGACGTTGGCTAGGTGATTTTTACCAATCTGTTTTGGTGTATTGGAAATCAGGCTGGGAAACACAGGCGCGTTTGCCAATCCTATGAGGATGATACCTGCCAGACTCATGACATTACTAAGATGGATAGCCAGCAAAATAGTCCCTGCTATAATTCCTACCAAGGTGCTGATCAGTACTTTTTGCAAGCTAAGCCTGGTAAGTATAAATCCAAAAAGGATACGCCCCAGCGTAAAGCTTCCCCAATAAGCACTCGTCCATAATCCTGCATCGGCCTCAGCTATTTCTCTGGACCTGGTGAGTACGGTAAATATCCATTGCCCCACACTTACTTCAAGACCCGTATAAATGAAAAAGATCAGTATGTTCAACCATACTTTGGGCATGCGCAATGCCTCACCATAGGAAGCAGAAATCTGTTCTTCTTCCTGCTCCTCAGAAACTTTCCAATATTTTAATGTCAGTAAAAAAATAATGGAGAGGCTGATCTGTATTACCCCCACAATCAGGTATCCATTGTACCATGCCATATCGTTTGAAAGTATCCAGCTCATGATGAGAGGCCCGGTAGTGGCTCCCACACCATAGAATCCATGAAGCCAATTGACTACACTGGCGCTGAAGCGTGATGCCGCAAAGGTATTGATAGATGTATCTATAGCTCCCCCACCCGCACCGAGAAAGTATGATGCGATGATGACCATCCACCAGTAGCCCGCAATAGCATATGCCAGTAAACTCAAGCCTGTGAGAAAGCAACTTAATGACAGTAACACCCCTAATGGAATGATGGACATGATTTTACCTCCTGTTGTACTGGTAGAGAGGTAGCCTCCGACAAAACCGATCAGCAAGATACCCAATGCATCCAGAGGAACAGTAAATCTTTCACTCATGAAAGGCCAGGCGATACCTAAGAGCCCATCGGGAAGTCCCAGGCTGACAAAGGCAGCGTAGGTGACCAGGATCAACAAGAATGAACGGGACTGAGCGTTTTTCTTTTGCATGGACAAAAAAATGATAAATCGTTCTTTACATGACCCTTATTCACCAAACAGGGACTTTTAGTAAAGATCTTCTATTCTCTTATCAGAAGAAAGAAATTTTTCAGGTGATCTCCTTGATTTTTAGAGTATAGAGATTACCCGGTCTGTTAAAGATGTATCCAAGAAGATTGATGGCGCATGAGGATGTACTTTAACAAAGAATGTCTTTATTTCTTGCTTCAATTTTAGGTTTGACTTTACTACATTACCTTTTATTACCAACAACCTTCAATGAAAAAGTATATACTATTACTTCTTTTGGGCTATTCAGCACTTTGCCATGCACAAACTGTTAGAGGAACTGTCGTTACAGACTCCATTTATTCCAAATACTTAGAAAATCAATTGGGTGAAAATCCTACCAGGGCAGTATCCGTCTACCTCCCTCCTGGTTATGATGGAAGTAATCGAAGCTACCCTGTCATCTACTTTCTTCATGGTTTCACCGGTGATAACACCATGCTTTCTTCTATGTCTGAAATGCTGGATTATGCCATATCAGCAAAGCGAATACGGCCATTTATCCTGGTAGTGCCTGATCAGAAAACTACCTACGGAGGAAGTTTTTATAGCAATTCCGGCGTTTTTGGCAACTGGGAAGACTTTACGGTCTTTGATCTGGTAGACTATATGGATAAGACCTACCGAACCATCCCTGATAAGGAAAGCCGTGGCATCACAGGTCATAGTATTGGGGGATATGGCGCTCTCAAAATTGCCATGCACCATCCAGACGTGTTTAATACGGTGTATGCCATCAGTCCTGGGGCTTTAACCATCGTGAGAGAATACGGCCCCAATAGCGATACCTTCAAAGAGTTGTCAACAATAAGCACCTTGGAAGAACTCAAAAAGACCTATTTCGGTGCCGTTATGGTCGCCTTTGGCAGATCATGGTCCCCCAACCCAAACAAACCTCCTTTTTACTGTGATTTCCCTTTTGAATATAATGGCGAAGAGTTAACTGTACACCAGGATGTACTACAAAAGTGGTACGACAACATGCCGCTTCATATGATAGATGAAAATCTGGAGAACCTGCAAAAGCTAAAGGCGATAAAAATGGATTGGGGAAGAAATGCAGGTGAGCGCTTCACCCTTCAATGTGATATGTTTAGCCAAAGACTTGAAAATGTGGGTATCAAACATTTTGCCGAGGAATATATTGGAACCCATGTCAGTGGCATTTATACCGAAGAAGGGAGAATTTCACAACAAGTACTGCCTTTCTTTGATGAATACTTAAAGTTCGAGTAAACATGCTGGCTATTCTGGGAGTGACCACGATCGTTGCCTTACTATTCTTAGTAGTGACAAAAAAAGCCTCGGCAGTGGTGGCTTTGATTTTGGTTCCAATAGCTACCGGGCTAATGGCAGGTCTGGGGTTTGAACTCCTTGATTTTATGACCGAAGGCATCAAATCCATTGCTCCCACCGGAGTCATGTTTATCTTTGCCATTTTATTTTTTGGTATCCTGACTGATGCCGGCACGTTCCGCCCCATCATCAACCGATTATTGAATCTAGCAGGAAATGACCCAGCCAGGGTAGCCGTAGCATCTGCCCTGCTAGCTATGATTGTACATCTGGATGGCTCTGGCGCTGTAACCTTTTTGGTTACAGTTCCCGCTTTTTTGCCGATATACGATCAGCTTAAAATGCGTAGATCAACATTAGCCTGTATTGTTGCCTTGGCAGCAGGTACCATGAACATTGTTCCCTGGGGAGGTCCGACTATCCGCGCAGCAACCGCTTTAGATGTACCTGTCACCGCATTATTTAACCCGATCTTGTTTCCTGTAATGATCGGATTAGTGACCGTTTTGTTCATCGCCTATATGATGGGTAAGAAAGAAAGGAATTGCGATGTAGAAATTAAAACCGTAGTTGAAAGTCAGGAAACAAATGCTGAATTAGAAAGGCCCAGACTTTTTTGGGTAAATATTTTGCTGATTATTGCAGCAGTAAGCCTACTCATCTCAGGACTTGCTCCTCCCCACGTCATCTTTATGGTGGCCTTTGTGATAGCCATTAGCCTCAATTACCCCAATCTTAAAGTACAAGCAGAACGAGTCAACGCGCATGCCAAAGCAGCCATGTTGATGGCCAGTATTCTCTTTGCCGCAGGAAGTTTTACCGGAATTCTAAAAGGCTCGGGAATGATTGATGCCATGGCAGAATCAGCCGTAAGGTATATCCCTGATGCAGTAGGAAGTCATTTAGCAGTGATCACTGGCATCCTTTCCATGCCTGCCAGCCTGTTGTTTGACCCTGATTCTTTTTACTTCGGCATATTGCCCTTGGTAGCTACTACCAGCGCTCATTTTGGAGGAGATACCATAGAAGTAGGGCGGGCCGCCATCATGGGCCAGATGACCACAGGCTTTCCCATCAGTCCGCTTACCGGAGCGACCTTTCTTCTGATTGGATTGACCGGTGTGGATCTGGGTGACCATCAGAAAAAAACCATTCCCTATGCCTTTTTGATTACTTTGGTTATTCTAAGCGTTTCTTTACTCATTGGTGCCATAACTTTTTGATGAATGAAAAAAATTAGAATTGGAAGTGGAGCAGGGTATGGAGGTGACCGTCTGGAACCGGCGCTTACCTTAATGGAGCAAGGTAAGCTGGATTATATCGGCTTTGAATGTCTGGCGGAGCGTACCATTGCTCTAGCGCAAAAAGAGAAAAAGAACCATCCTACAAAAGGGTATAACTCTTTACTGGAATATCGCATGGAAAAGGTGCTCCCTTTAGCCTATAAGCACAAGGTAAAAGTCATTACCAACATGGGAGCCGCCAATCCGGAGACTGCTTTAGAAGCCATTTGCAGCATTGCTGAAAGGCTAAAGATTAAGGGAATGAAAGTGGCGGCTGTTTTAGGAGATGATGTGCTGGATTATATAAAGAATCATCAATCCTTAAAAATCATTGAAAACGGAAAGCCACTTTCCACCATAGAAGACAGCATTATTTCTGCCAATGCTTATTTGGGAGCGGAAGGCATCGTAAAAGCATTACAAAACGATGCAGATATTGTCATCACGGGAAGAGTATCAGACTCGGCGTTATTTTTAGCGCCTATGATGCATGAATTTAAATGGGAAATGGATGATTTTGATAAACTAGGAAAAGGAACGCTAATAGGACATCTTCTGGAGTGTGCCGGACAGGTCTGTGGTGGATACTTCGCAGACCTCCGCCGAAAAAAGGTGCCTGATCTATGGGATATTGGCTTTCCTTTCGTAGAAGTTGATGAGACAGGTGAGGGGTTTATCTCTAAAGAAAAAGGGACGGGAGGTATGATCAACACGGCTACCTGTACCGAACAATTGCTGTATGAGATACATGACCCTTCCTCCTATCTGACCCCAGATTGTGTAGCAGTCTTTTCAAATGTTGAATTTGAAGCCATCTCCAAAGATAAAGTCAAATTCAGTAAAGCCAGTGGCAAGCCAACTACCGATTCTTATAAAGCAAGTGTGGGTTATCATAACGGCTATTATGGGGAAGGGCAAATTAGCTACGGTGGAATGGATTGTCTGGAGAGAGCTGAACTAGCCGGTGAAATCGTAAGGAAGAGATTAAAAAGATCTGACTTCCTGGACTTGAGTATTGACTTTATCGGTATGAATTCCATATCACCTTTAGAGGTTGAAACAGTCAATGTCACTGAGGTCAGGCTCAGGGTGTTAGGTAGAGCTGAAACGCTTGAGCAGGCTCAGCAAATTGGTCGGGAAGTGGAAACACTCTACACCAATGGACCAGCCGGTGGAGGTGGCGCAACTCAAAATACGGATGAAGTTATATCTGTCGTTTCTGTGCTGGTACCTAAAACCGAAATCAAAACAAAAGTCATTTACGCCAACACCTAATTCTATGGAACTTTGGGAAATCGCTCACGCAAGATCTGGAGATAAGGGAAATATCAGCAACATCTCTCTGATTGCCTATGACAAAGCTGATTATGCATTATTAAAAGAGAAGGTAACGGCAGAACGGGTAAAACAGTGGCTGAGGAAGCAAGTAAAAGGAGAAGTGAAGCGCTACGAATTACCCCAACTAGGCGCTTTCAACTTTGTCCTTTACGATGCCCTGCACGGTGGAGTCACCAGTACCACCTCTCTTGACAAACATGGAAAATCATTAAGCTCCTTCCTATTGAGAATGCCTATTTGAACTTGATAACTTCTAAAAATGAGCTTGGCTGTTAGGTCACCCATTTATAAATTCCTATAAAAAATAAAATGACCGGTAAAAAGTCATTTTATTTTGTTTACAGAGAGATTAATTCTCAAAGTGAATAATAGCATTGGAGCTAATGAATTTCCTCACGCTACATTTAACAAGAACAATCACTTCTCACTCACTGGAAGTGGCAGTAAGAAATTCATTGACATCCAGCCAGTGTATAAAAGCATCAAACCAGCGATTACTGGTCCGATCAGGATTTCCCAGACCAAAACCATGACCGCCATTTTGATAAAGGTGAAATTCTACTGGTATACCCGCCTGGTACCAGGAATCAATCACACCGAACTGTCCGCGGAAGAGAAAATCATCGGTGGCAATCACATTGAACATGGGTGGAGCGTCTTCCGGCACATCTACCGGACCCATACCGCCATAGATCGGACCAATGAAGGCCAGTTTCATGGTCTTGGAGTTAAGTGTTGAATGCATGGTGAGACCAGCGCCCGCTGAGAAACCAATCATACCTATTCTATCGGTATCTACCCCCCACTCTTCGGCCCTATCCACGATCATAGCGTATGCGGCCTCAGCATCCTCAAGTTGGTTGGATAAGTCCCGCTGTGGCGGACTCGGCGGTGTTTCTCTTTGTGCAGTATCGGCAGACGCAGTAGGTTCCGGGCGTGGGCGGTTCATCCAGGCGGTAAATTCATCAAGCGATTCCGGAGTCGGGTGAAGCCGGTACTTGAGTACAAAAGCAGCAATGCCCTGCTTCCTCAATGCCTCAGCTACTTCCCAGCCCTCATTTCCCATTGATAGCCACCTGAACCCACCACCGGGTGCCACGATCACTGCCGTACCATTCGCTTTTCCAGGTTCAGGAATAAAGGGAGTAAGGGTTGCCGTGGTGATGTTACGCGCCATGGGATCACCCCACTGGCGGAACCAGGTTTCTGAGGCGGGCTGGTCATCCACACCGCCAGTGTTGAGCAGAATAGCATTGGGCTCTTCAGGCGCTTCAAGGGGGTAGATGGTACCGTCCTGCGCAAAGGTCAAAGTTGAAAAAAATAGCAAGGCGGCCAAAAGGGCCAGCTTAATTGAGTTGTTGTGTGTTTTAGGCATGTTTGTGAAGTTTATGTGTTTAAAAATATTAGTGCATATAATTTACTGCAATTTTCAGAAAATCAATTGGGCAAACTTATACAGGTCGTGTCGCCACACCGGCCATGTATGGCCACCGGCATACTCACTGTATTGATAATCAATCCCCATCTCATCAAACCTGCTCATCATGACCTGATTATTTTTGTAGGCAATGTCTTCTTCTCCACCCTGAGAAAGCCAGAACACTTTCAGGTTATCATTGATCTTATCCGTATTGGCTTCCATGTAAGCATACTCAGGGTCGGAGAGTTCGGTGTTCTCAGCCCACCAGCCCGAGCTAAATACACCCAGATAGGCAAACATATCAGTGTTCTGCACCCCGGCATGCAAGGTTTGTAATCCTCCCATAGACAGTCCTGCCAGCGCCCGATTTGCCGCATCCGTTTTTACCCGATACTGGCTTTCCACAAAGGGTATCACCGCCTGCTTAAGTTCGTTCTCAAATGCCTTCAGCGCGTTCTCGTTGAAAGCACGGGGCCCGCCCCGGAAGCCGATATTGCCATCCATCATCACGATGAGCATGGGTTTAGCCTGCTGTTCTGCAATCAGGTTATCCAGGATCAGGTCAGCGCGTCCCTGGGTGGCCCATCCCCTTTGATCCTCTCCCCCACCGTGCAGCAGATACAGTACTGGGTATTTTTCTTCAGATGTATCATAGCCAGGTGGGGTGTAGATATACATTTCTCTCCAAGAATTTAATACCTCTGAGTAGTACTTTTTGATGCGAATGTCTCCATGAGGCACATCTTTCAGGGCGTAAAAACCACCGTCTTTATAGGGAATTTCTATACCGCTGGCCATCCGTCCCATACCGTAAAAGGTCTCACTGCCCGGATCAGCTACGGCTACCCCATCAATTAGCAGCGAATAGTAATGAAATCCCCGGCTGATGGAATCGGTGGTGACCGTCCAGTATCCCGCTGTATCTTTTACCATGTCGTATTTTTTGCCCAGGTCAATCTGTACTTGTTTGGCCTCAGGCGCTTTGATGCGAAAGGTTACCCGATGGTCCGGCAACACCTGTGGATAGCTGGCGTTGCGCACATTGGATGAAGCGGGTGTCCCCAGCAGGGAATATTTGGTAAAAGACGATGTATCTACCAGTTTAAACAGAAACTGCGAAAACATATAGAGTCCATTTTTCCAAACCTTAAAATCATGCCCACCCGGCTCCAGGTAATAGATGTGAGGTACATCATGCCGAAAGAGATACTCATGGGTACGCTGACTGAAGGAAAGTAAACCATCGTCTACACCACAAGAAATCCAAAGCAGTTTAAGTTTTTCTTTTGCCTTTTCGGGATCAGGCACCAGCACTTCGGGTGCTTTGGTATTGGGAGCGGATGAAAAACCACCAACCCAGGCAAACTGATCCAGGTTTCCCATGCCGAAGTTCAGCGACTGACCGCCACCCATGGATAAACCGGCAATGGCTCTGTGCTCCCGGTCAGCTAGAACGGGGTACTTCTTTTCCACAAAGGGGATTAAGTCGTTCAGCAGGTCTTTTTCAAAGGTAGCAAAGGCTTCTACTTTCTCTGGCGCAAACACATTTCCCACAGCCCGGTCATCCTTCATGGCCCGTCCGTTGGGCATGATGACGATCATCGGCTCAATTTTGCCTTCGGCATACAGGTTATCAAGAATGACCTGAGGATCGGCCCCACGCAGCCACTCTTTTTCATCTCCGCCGATACCGTGCAGAAGATAGAGTACCGGGTATTTTTTCTTTTTGCTATATCCCGGAGGGGTATAGACCAGGGCTTGACGATTGGTGCCTACCGTTTTGGATTCGTATTGGATGCTATCTATTTTGCCTTTGGCTATGCCACTTCTTGCCTGGTCAAATCCTTCCGGCGCTTGTTCGGAGATTTCCTGGGCGTAAGTAGCAAGAACGCTTACGATGCATATAGTGAGCGCGAGAAGGAGCTTTTTCATCTTTTGTTGTTTGGTAGTATTTTGATTCTATTCATTAATGTCGTTCATCGTTTGATGATAACCTGGTATGATGTGGAAATCAGCTATGAGTCTTGCCAGTACTTTAGGGCAACACTCCTATTTTTCTTAGAAATCCACCACATCCTGGTACACTTCTTTGGGCTCCAGGTTCTCATCAAACAAAAGCGGATAATCTTTTCTGCCCCGCACCGGAAAATTATCCAGCCAGCTGCCGCGGTCGCTGATGTTCCAGAAAGTCACGCTGGTGATATCATCCTGATGTTTGCGGAAAAGTGCAAAGCATATATCGTAGACTTCTCGCTGTTTTTGTTTTCTTTCTGCCGTGAATTCATCGTTCTCGTCTTCGGGTCTCCTTTCCCTTGCCGAGTGTTCTTTAGGATAAACAGAGATATCCAACTCCGTAATCTGTAGTTCTAGTCCGGTTTCGGCAAAGTCAGAGAGGGTTTGTTCCAGTTGTTCCTCCGAGGGTTCATTGATAGCCCAGTGTCCCTGCAGTCCGATGCCATGAATGGGTACACCTTCCGCTTTCAGCTCATTCACCATTTTAATGATTTTGGACCGTTTCAGGCTATCAATTTCATTGTAGTCATTGTAAAACAGGAGCGCCTGCGGGTCTGCCTCATGGGCATAGCGAAAAGCCTCGGCAATGTAGTCTTCACCACATATCTTGTACCAGGGCGACTGGCGGTAGAACGCATCAGCCTGATCGGATATGACTTCATTGACCACATCCCAGGCATAGATCTTTCCTTTGTAGCGAGTAACTACTTCAGTAATATGGTCTTTTAACCTTCCGAGTAAAACTTCTTTGGAAACGGAATCTCCCTGGGCGTCCACAAACATCCAGTCGGGAGTCTGGTTATGCCAGCAGAGGGTATGTCCGCGCATCTTCATGTTATTACGCTCGGCAAAGGCCACGATGGAGTCAGCATCGGCCCAGAAATACTCATTTTCTCTGGGGTGAATAGGCCCCATTTTCATCGCATTTTCAGCAGTAATACTTATGAACTCCTGTTTGATGAGCTCTGCCTCATCGGTTTTCAAGGCCCGGGGGGATACAGCCACTCCTATGGGAAAATAATCAGAATAATAATCCTTAAGTCCTTTCTCTTCTTCTTCCACTGAAGTTGGAGATTGGGAACCACACCCGCTTAGCATGGCTACTGCTAACACGATCAATATACAATATACATTTCTCATAGATTAGAAATAAAAATGGTTTAATACGCTTTCAATTTACAATTGGATCATTAATTACTTAAAAGCTGCGCCCATAAGCCAACTGATCAGCCTAGGGAACGGGGTGTAAACTTCATGCTGCGCAAATGAATATGTGAACATCATTTTTCGGTTAATTGGTCGCTCATACGGAAATAATCAAAGTCTACGTAGCCTCCCGGGATTTGGGTAGCGTAGTTGAACAGTCCAAAGCGGTATCCCATAAAGTGTGGCAGTGTGTACTCCATCTGAAGCTCGGAACCAATGCTAGTCCATTCCTTACCATCCAGGCTGTAGTAAAAAGTAGCTACATCCCGCCGGTCTTCAAAGTCGCAGACAGCTTTCAGGTAAATAGTCTCCTGGTCCAGCGGTATGCCTTCCTCCTCCACCGCACTTCCCGACTGCGCATTTACCATCACAATGGACTTTGTTCCCTCCGCAAATTTAACTCCTACCAGCCCATACTTTTGCTGCAGCAGCGCGAGTCCGGCAAAATCTCCTTCTTTCATACCAGAAATATCAATAGCGGTTGAACTACTACATTCCGGACCGATGGTTCTCTGTGTGAGGGTATTCCGAGCCATCACAAAGCTGGTATCTACCCTTCCGGTAGTCAATCTCAGGTAACCTTTCCGCTGGCTGAACGACCAGTGCTTGTTATCAGGATTGTGGTTCCACTGCCACACCAGAGGGAGTGGTCGTTCACCCTTTTTACGGTTAAACTCATCGGATGCCACAATGCCCGGTATCAGCCCGCTACTGGGTGGAAGATTGAGTTGATCGGTTACTTTACCATCCACACCTAATACCGGCCAGCCATCATTCCACTCTACCTCAACCAGATAGGGAATCCTGCCCACCGAGCCATAGTCCCGGAAAAGATAGGCAAACCAATCCCCTTCCGGCGTATCAATCAGTCCTCCCTGCGCTACGCCTTTGTCCTGCAAAGCTACGCGACCCTCATATGGACCGGTAATCTTATCTGCCCGGTGAATCAGTACGGTACGCATACCACCACGGGGCCAGACAATGTTGAACAGATAATATTTTCCGTTTACTTTAAATAGCTGAGAACCTTCGGCCGGAAGCATGATATTGTCATCAGCAGGTGCACTGGCATTCTCAATCAATACCCGTTGGCTACCTTCTTTTAGGCCGGAAAGGTCTTCCTTCAGCTCTGCCATCATCAGTTTTCCAGCACCCCAGATCATATAAATCCGGCCATCATCGTCAAAAAAAATCGTATGATCGTGATAAGAAGGTTCAAAATAGGATACTTTCCAGGGGCCCTTTTCAATGTCTTTGGTAGAGAAAATATAAGTCTTACCGGTAGTACTGGCAAAGGTTGAGACATAGAAAGTTCCCTGATGATAGCGGATACAACTGGCCCAGGAACCTCTTCCATAACTGCTCTTACCATTCTCCAGCGCCAGCGCGTCCACCGTGTCCAGCACATCATAGGCGTAATTGACCAGTGTCCAGTTGATGAGGTCTGTGGATTTCATGATGGGCACCCCCGGACTCATATGCATGGTGGTGCTGCTCATGTAATAAGTATCCCCCACCCGCACCATTGACATATCCGGTACGTCGGCATGGATGACCGGATTAGTTGCCTGAGCCAAAGCATGGGTGCCAATGAAACTGAATACTAGCAAAAAAGCAATGTGCTTATACATTCTTGTCATATGTTTTTACCTGCTGCTCAGTACCGGATCATTGCCTTCGTAGCGGAACCATTCAAAGGAAGCCGACGTATCTGAATCCGAACCTGAAGAAGTTGCATACATCGCCAGCATGGTGCCTACGAATCCGCCCGCAACCTCAGTACTCAGAAATTTACCATCTACCTTCTCCTGAAGTACCTGCCAGTTGCCTTCGTCTTCTGCATAGTGGAAGCCATAATCAGCCCCATCAAAAGTGATCTTAAGCTGAAGCTGTTCTCCTGAAACAGGCTGGCTGGCCAGTTCGGTGTAACCATCCTCCGATGACTTAAGCAATTGAACTACTGACTGCCCCCCTTTGGTGGACTTTGCCAGAAAATAGTGATGGTTTTCACTCTGGAAAGCCAACAAACCCGCTTTTTCATTTTCGTTTTCCGGCTGGAAATCCAGGGCGGTTGACACGTTGCCGGTATGGTGCTGTTGCCGATGACCTACAAAGCTAGGGTTGGATAAACCGGAAGCGGTCTCAGGGCGTAACTGCATGCTGAGTGATCCATCCGTAAATTCATACCACTGCTCGCTGGGGGTACGCAGGAGCAGGTAGTTAAGTCCAAGCGAATCATCGTCAAACTCATCCTGAAAAGTGAAATTGCCATTGAAGGGAAAAAGAGTGGTATCTACGGCATTGCCCATCGGAGTAGGGTACGAATATTGTACTTCCTCATAATCCGGATTGATGATCGGCCAGCCGTCTTCCCATTTCACGGGAGTCAGAAAGGTTTCTCTTCCGATGTTGAAGTAATTGTCTTCGTAGGGGCGACAGGCCAGAAATACTGCCCACCAGTCGCCATTATCCAACTGTACCATATCGGCATGCCCGGCAGTGGTGACCGGATTGGGGCGGGAAGGGTCCAGGTGTCGCTGGGTAAGAATGGGGTTGACGGGCCCAGGCTCATAAGGCCCGCGTACATCCTGGCTGCGGAATATGACTTCCGAGTGGTTATAGGCCGTTCCGCCTTCAGCACACATCAGGTAATAGTAACCGTCTATTTTGTAGATATGAGGTGCCTCAATCCATACCGGCTCTTCGCTGATATCCACTCCACCATTAACCAGCATGATTTGTTCGCCAATGGGTTGTAAGCTTTCGCTATCCAGTTCGTACATGCGGATGGTGCGATGTCCACTATACTGCGGATTATTGTCCGGAGCGACGCTATTGTAGACGATATATACCCGTCCATCTTCATCAAAAAAGAGGGAAGGGTCAATACCGTTCAGCTCCCCCAAATAGATAGGGTCTGACCAGGGACCTGCCGGGTCGGTGGCCGTGATCACAAAATTACCGCCTTTATCCACCTGGGTGCAGACGATATAAAAGGTGCCTTCATGGTAGGTGATGGCCGGAGCGAATAGCCCTCGGGAAACGCCCTGTCCTTCGGTGTCCAGCTGCGAAGGACGGTCCATGGCATGGCCAATCTGCTTCCAATTGACCAGATCGCTACTTTCAAAAATAGGAAGCCCGGGAAAGTAAGAGAAGGTTGAATTGGTCATATAAAACTTATCGCCTGCTTTGCAGATGGTAGGGTCAGGATAAAATCCGGCAAGGATGGGGTTTTGGTAGGTAGGATTTTCATCTTCTGTCGCTTCCTGTGCCACCTGCTTTTCCGATTGACAGGCCCCCAAGAGCAAACCTGTACATAGCAGTAAAATTGTGTACTTCATGAGCATCAGCATTTTCTCTGAAATAAGGTTTTTACTTTGAAGCTTTAAAATCATATAGTCATTCATGGGGGCAACTAATTTAGGGGTGTAGAAATATACCATACTTAATATTTGATCAATTAAATTTTTATATACAAGTGCATCATTGCTGCTCTTTCATGGTCTGTACGAAGTCTTTTGCCTCTCTAAGCCTAGGCGAATCTCTCGTCGGAAAATCAGGAGGCATAGGATAACTTACCTTTCCATTGGCAAGCCATTCCGCCGCCCTGATCACAGTGGTTTGGTAGCCCACACAGCGATAGGCAGGCGGATAGGTTTCCCCTGTCCACAAATGGCCCAGACTGGAATTATACACCCTCCCTTTCCCATATGATACTAGCCATTCTACTGGCCACATTTTCTGCGTATCAGTGCTGTCATAGGCATAAGACAAGATGGTGAGATTTTTGGCCGGACCACGGGGAAAGCTATAGACTTCTGTATTAACGGTCTGCCATGCTTCAGGGTAGCCCTCATTGATCGGATGCCTGTTCAGGATTTGAATTAGTGCATTAAACCGTTCTCCATGGCTCGTCCCTTTTCCCTCTCCGGGGGCGTGACGAACGACCTGCTCATCAGCCTTTACTTCCAATGCATGGCCCACAGTATCTGCCCTCCAGCCCAATCCGATCATTTCGTCATAGGCTTGCCAATGAGGAAAAGCATTATTAGCAGAATGAAGCACATACAATCCACCTCCCTTTTCCACGTAGCGTTCCAAAGCTTTTTCCGCCTGTGCAGGCCAGCGTACACGGGTATCTTGGATATTGTTGGTGTTTTGTACGACTACAGCGTAATCGGAAAACTGAGGTAGCCAGGACATTCGCTCATTACTGTCAGCAGGAATTGTACTTACCTCTACTTCAAAGTAACCACTTTCTTCCAGTATCCATTGGGTCACTGCTGTTGTTTGCTTCCAATCGTGGTTGCTGAATCCATCAACGATCAAAACAGGAATCAATTTGTCGTTTTGTGCCTGCAATTCGCCCGAAAAAACTCTCAGTAAAATGAGATGTAAAAATATAGTAAGACAAAAAATGCTGATGATGTACTTCATGATATACATGATATTCAGTTTCAATAGGTTTACAGGCTGTTTTCTACCATCATACGATCACCTGGAAACTACCAGCGTATAGGTATTCCCTTTTTTCGTTGGTATATCGTAAAGAAAAGTTTCTTCCAGCTGGGGCGTAGTGATCGTTGCTTCTGCTGAAACAATAGGCTCTGGTGTCTCTTCCACCTGATAAAAAGGATTATCATTTTCACCGGATGCTGCTGTCAATGCACTTCCATTTTCCAGTCTCATGGTATTGGGTGCTCTCAATCTCAGGTTTCCGCCCAGGGTTGACCTGACCTCTACCTTCTCCAGTTTTCCTTCTTTCCATTCCATACTGACTACTTCAAAGCCTCCTCTGGCCCGCAGGCCGCTCACACTTCCATCCTGCCAGACATCAGGCAGCGCAGGGAGCAGATGTACGCTACCATCGGCACTTTGCATCAGCATTTCGGTGATGCCGGACGTACAGCCAAAGTTACCATCTATCTGAAAAGGGGGATGTGCATCAAACAAGTTGTTATAGGAACCGCCACCTTCACCCCTTCCCCTCTTTACCGGAGAGAGTTGATTCTGTATGAGTTGGTAAGCATGATTTCCATCCAGCATCTTGGCCCACCAGTTGACCTTCCAGCCCATGCTCCATCCCGTGGATACATCGCCCCGGTGAAGTAAAGTGGTTTTAGCCGCGCTGTACAACTGAGGGGTGCGATAAGGGGAAATTTGATTGGAGGGATAAAGCCCGTACAAATGAGAAATATGGCGATGATGATCTTCAGGATCGTCTATATCTTCCAGCCATTCCTGTAACTGCCCATGCTGTCCGATCTGCATAGGAGGCAATTTGTCGCGCATCTGCTGCAAAGTATCCACAAAAGCTGCATCCTTTTCCAGAATTTCTGCCGCCTTTATGGCTGTGGTAAATACATCAAATACAATCTGATTATCCATGGTGGTGCCCGCATCTAGCGAAGAACCGCCGTGTGCCTTGGGTGCGTTTTCAGGAGAGGTGCCGGGGTTTACCACCAGCCAGCCATATTCCGGATGTTCCACCAGATAATCCACATAAAATGTGGCCGCCCCTTTCAGGATAGGATAAAAAGAAGCTAAATATTTTTCGTCACCACTATACAGATAATGCTCCCACAAATGCTGGCTAGTCCATCCTCCACCCCCGCTCCAGATACCCCAGAAGATCGCATCCACCGGACCGGTAATGCGCCAGAGGTCGGTATTGTGATGGGCCATCCAACCTCTGGCCCCATACATCACACGTGCCGTTTCCTGTCCAGTTTCCGACATCTCCTCAACCATGCGCAGAAAAGGTTCGTGCAATTCGGCCAGATTCGTTTTTTCGGCAGGCCAGTAGTTCATCTGTGCATTGATATTAATGGTATACTTACTGTCCCAGGGCGGGTTCAGGTGAGAGTTCCAGATGCCCTGCAGGTTGGCCGGTTGCCCACCGGGCTGGGAAGAGGAAATCAATAAATAACGCCCATACTGGTAGTAGAGCGTAACGAGCTGCGGGTCATTCGCTGTTCGGAAATTCCTTAATCGCTCATCGGTAGGCAGTTTGGCTGCTTCCGTAGTCCCGAGATCCAGCTTTACCCGATCAAAATATTGCTGATAGGCTGTGATGTGCTTTTTCAACATCGCATCATAGGCTTTTGGGTAAGCTTTCTTCAGATAGCTGGCTGCTCTTTCATTTTCATCGCCACTGATGTCCTGATAATTGTTAAAATTAGTAGCAATGGAAATATAAATAGTTGCAGCATCGGTACCTTTCACGACCAGTGAGGTATCATTGGCGGAAAGCGTTCCCCCTTCCGTTTTGATACGGCTGATCCCTTTGAATTCAACCATGCCTTTGACGCCTTCATGGTCAGTCGTGGTTCCCGCAATAGTGAGTTCCTGCTCAGGCGTGGTTTGGATGGTAGCTTTCGGCTGCGGGGTAGAGTAAGATGCTGTAAAAGAAAGACTTCCCTTCTCACTTGCCGTTAAGCGCATCACCACCACCTGGTCGGGGAAGGAGACCCAGGCTTCGCGGGTGTAGGTCACATCGTCTACTGTATAGCTTGTCCTGGCTACTGCTTTCTCAATGTCCAGTTCCCGGTAAAAATCCGCATAGTTTTCATGTCCTTCAAAACCCAGATGCAGGCTGCCCACGGGTTGAAACATCTGCCCGTTTGACTTCTTCGTTTGAATGGTTTTGCTGGCCAGTTCTTCGGCCTCTTTTTGTTTGCCTTCAAAGATCAGTCTTCGTATTTCAGGAAGAGCCGCCAGGGCATCAGGATTATCATTGCGGTTAGGGCTGCCGGACCAGACCGTATGTTCGTTTAACTGAATCGTTTCCTGCGCTACATTGCCAAACACCATGGCTCCCAATCTACCGTTGCCGATGGGCAAGGCATTTTCCCAGATTTGGCCCGAGGGTTGATTGTACCATAATTTTAATGCCGTCTGATCCTGGGCATAGCTAGCAGTAGAAACAATCAGTAAAATCAATCCTAAAAATAGTAATCTCATGAATAGGTATAGGTTGAATATAGTCTTTGTCAAAGTGTAAAATAGTGTAAAATAAGTTGTTACTATACAATAAGCGATCAAACTTCAATCATGGCTTTGATCACAGCAGTCTCCGGCTTTAACCAATGTTCAAATTCAGTTATCACCTTATCAAAAGGTACCCGGTGCGTAATATAAGCGGATGGGTCTATTTCCTTCTTTTTCAAGGCAGTGATCACCTGCTCAAAGTCCTCCCGGGTAGCATTGCGGCTACTCATCAGGGTTCCTTCCCGCTTATGAAATTCCGGATGACTCATGGAGATTTCTCCTCTTTGGAGACCGATCAAAATGTAGCGGGCGCCGTGCGCCATAAATTGAAAAGCGTTGTTGATGGCTTTTTGACTGCCTGTCGCATCTATCACTACCGTGGGCATGTCTCCTGCAGTGATTTCTTTTAACTGCTCGTTCACATCCGGATCAGATGCGTTGATGGTATGCGCGACTTTGAGCTTATCCTGACAGAAGCGCAGACGCTGCGCGTTGATGTCCATCGCAATTACCTTTCCTCCGGCCATGCGCGCAAACTCCATGGTACCTAGCCCGATAGGGCCTGCCCCAATCACCAGCACAAACTCTCCCGCTTCCATGGCTGCCCTTCTCACCCCATGCGCTCCGATCGCCAGGGGTTCAACCAGTGCCATTTCATCCAGACTAAGTCCGTCACCATGCAACAAAGCAGCAGAAGGCACCGACAGATACTCCACCATTCCGCCATCTACATGTACGCCACAGACCTGCATATGGACACAGCAGTTCGTCTTACCTCTCCTGCAGGCGATACAGTGGCCACAATGGAAGTAGGGAATGAATGAAACCACCTCTCCTGTCTGAAAGCAGGGAGCATGATCAAACGCTACCAACTCTCCTGCTAGTTCGTGTCCTAAGATGCGGGGATAATTAAAATAGGGCTGAGTACCTTCAAAGGCATGCAGGTCAGTTCCACAAACCCCAATTCGTTTGATTTTGATGATGGCCCGATCTGCAGTCAGTGTGGGCTCCTGCCCTTCTTTGTATTTAAACCTTCGTGGTTCTTCACACACTAATGTTTTCATGTGTCTGGCTCCAAGTTGAAATCAATGTTGTATTGTAAAAAATCATATTTATCTAGGTAATTGCACTGGTTTATGGTAAGCTTTGTCAATCAAACCTTCCGTTTTGAGTGCTTTCCAGAATTCAAAGGGTATGGCGACCTGTGGCAGACTGACATTTTCCGTGACATGCTTTACCTGGGTGGCATTCATGGCCACACTCTTCACGCCGGGGATCTGTAAGGCAAATTGCACACAGGCCGCCGCCGGTGCTACGTTAAATCTCTGACAGATGGCAAAGAATTTTTGTCGCCATTGCAGCAATGCATCACCCTCAGGGTTACCTGCGCTGACTAATTTGTAATCAAAGTAATCCCCTCCTACCAGAAAACCTGAATGAAATACAGCAGAATTGATGACCGTCACCTTTTGGCTATGCAGTTCACTGATCAAGTCCATCAATGCCTGTGGATGGGTTTTTATGGTCATGCTGTTGGCAAACATTACCCAGTCCAGTGGTACATCCCGGGCGATCCTTTGGATCACCTTCCAATCCTTGGCTCCTACGCCAATTGCCTTTACTTTCCCCTCTACCTTAAGATCTTCCAGTGCCTGATAAGCCTCAAGAATTTGCAGATAGAGTTGTTGGGCATGCTGTTCATCTCTGGCAGAAGCCAGGTATTCGTCTGGATCATGTACTGAAACCATTTGCGGTGTATATCCGCCCAAAAGTTCATTGCCTTGTTCAAAACACTCCATAATTCCTTCATAGCTGATCTTCTGTACAGCATCATGCTTGATATCTTTCCATACGCCAGGCTCAAAGGTAGGCTCTTCGGTCTTGAGTGCTGTCCTCAGCCATCCCAGTTTATTGCTGATCATGACCTTTTTGGGTGAAACTCCCAAACGTTTCAGACATTTGCCCAATACTTCCAGAGATAGTCCTGCGCCATATTTACCCGCTGAGTCAAAAACCAAATTGCCCTTTGATAAGCGTACACATTCGCTTACGATATTGTATTTTGTTTCTTCATGGATTACCTCAAACAGGTCTCCCAGGCTACTGGTCCCAAAAATTATCGGTGACAAATCTAATGTTGAAGGTTTCACTTCATTTCCAAGATGTAATCCCACTTCCTTTCTTTGACGTTCAGTGAATAATTGATTATGAAAATAGAAGTAGTGATCGGATAGCTTAGCACCCGATCACATACGGCATCATTTGTTTATACTTTTATTTGTCAGTATCCCGGATTTTGCTCCATGCCTTCATTACGGAGTATTTCATTGGCTTCTATGGGCAGGAAATACATCCTTTCCTCAAAATTTCTTTCCAGTAACTGCACTGGAGTGTATGTCTTTTCTCCTGTTTCAACATCTTTGATCACATCCATCCCCATGATTGGCTCATTTTCAACCTCCATAGCTATTTCCCATCTTCTTACATCCCAGAATCTATGTTCCTCAAATGCCAGTTCAATTCTTCTTTCATTGTATAATCTCCTCCTGAGTTCTTCACCCGATACATCATCGGGTATAGGAGGCATTCCCACCCTTGCCCTTACTTTTGACAAGTATTCACGGCAAGTCGCTTCATCGCCTAGTTCAAACTTGGCTTCAGCATAATTCAGATATATCTCTCCCAAACGGAAGATAATCCACGGGTTGGTATAAGGCTGCTGCCAACTCAAAGGCACACTTTCGTCGGGCATGAATTTCCTGAGCACATAATTGGTACGAGGATTATCACCACTTTGCTTGTAGGAATCAAATCCCCAGGTATTCCCATCACTGGCTACCCACATCTCAAAAAAATCTCCACGATAAGTAGATTCGTCATGGATAATGGTAGCATCAAAACGGGGATCACGGTTGGCATAAGGGTTTTGCGGATCATAGCCCGAAGCCGGATTGATCGTTCCATCGGTTAGAAATGCCGGCTCTCCGTTAATCATATCATAGTCATCCACTAAATTTTGAGATGGCCCGTTACTCGCCCACCATCCACCGTAGGCACCATAGCGGCGATTCAGATTGTCCATGGGAGCCGAATGGGCATTAGAGACCGAAAAATTTCTGACAAAAATCAATTCACTATTGTCCGATCCACTGGTCTGATTAAAAAGCGTAGTATAATCAGGGTGCAACTCATAACCCCTGTTTAGCAAGGCCTCTGCTGCATCGGCAGCTTTTTGCCACTTTTCCCGGTCGTTAGAGGAATTATAAAGAGGAGAAGCAGCGTATAAATACATGCGCGAGCGCAGTGCCTGAGCAGCATCCTGAGTTGCCCGACCGAAGTTAGCATCAGTTGAGGCATATTTCTCCGGCAAATCAGGTATTGCCTCGCTGAGGTCTTGTTCAATAAACTCTACCACTTCATCAAAGCTATTGCGGGTGAAGGTAACCTCCGCCCCCATTTCGTAACTTTCCGTTACGATTGGCACCTCATGAAATCTTTCGGCCAACAAGAAGTAGATATAGCCTCTCAAGAATTTGGCCTCAGCTACCAAACGGGCTTTATCCTCAATCTCAATCTCATCACCAGCCATTTTTTCCAGAAAAATATTGATTTGACGAATGTTCTGGAAACCCGAGTTCCAGTAATAAAGGTTACCCCCTCCGGTCCAATGCGTATCGGCTACGCTGGTTACATTGTCGGGCGTGAGCGTACCGATGGGAACATTACCAATATCCCAGTTAATCGCGCAGTACGCTTCATCGGTGGCCTTGGATTGCATATGAATTTTAAATCCGTGCAGAATGCCATTGTACAATGCATTATGGTAGGCTACGATCAGGTTCTCGTCGTTCCAAACGGCATCTTCTGAAATACGGTCCTGAGGTGGAGCATCCAATACATCATCATCACATCCAAAAAAGGATGTCATTGCGAAAAAGAATATTATTAGTTTTTTCATGATTTTTTCTGCTTAAAATTTTACGTTAACACCCACATTGAGTACCCGCATTTGAGGGTAATACAGTAGTCCTCCGTTGGCCTCGGGATCAGCCCATTTGATTTCCTTGGCCCAGGTAAGCACATTAAACCCACTCACATAGATTCGGGCATTGGTTAACTTCACCTTGGAAACTAACTGCTGAGGAAGAGAATAACCAAATTCAATATTTTTCAGCCGAACGAAGGTGGCATCAAACAACCACATGGTATTGTTGCCGGGAGCATTTCCATCTGCCCGAGGCATGGTGCCATCCGGATTATCCACGGTCCAGCGGTCAGTAGCCCGTTCTACCACAGCATTGTCAAATGCTGAATTCCCCAGCGCTCCAAAACGATCATCGTAGTTGTACGCATTGGCCTGGCCCTGGAACAGCACATTCAAGTCAAAATCCTTGTACTGAAAATTTGTAGTCAACCCAAAAACATATTCCGGGGTGGAGGTATAATCAAATCTAAATTGATCTGCACCGTTGATTTCACCATCATCATTCAGATCCACAATTTTGATATCGCCTACCTGTGTATTAGGCAAGTGTGGGTAAGCATCCAGTTCTTCCTGTGTATTGAAGATACCATCGTCCTGATAAAATAAACCTGCGCCTACAGGGTGTCCTGTCTGATTCTTGTAAGGTTCATCCTGAGGTACCTCGTCCATAAATTCTATTCTATTCCGGGAAAAAGCAGTATTGGCAGATATCTGGTAATTAAGCTGACCCACTGAATTTTGATGAGAAAGAATTAGCTCAAACCCTTTATTGTTTACTCGTCCAATATTTTCGTCAGGCAGACCGGAAAAGCCAAATACATTGCTGATGGATACATTTCTGGTGGCCAGAATATTGGATCGGTTTTCCCGCCACAGGATAAACTCAAAGCCTAAAGCCCGGTCCCAGAGTGTACCTTCTATTCCCAGATCCAGCTTTTCGCTTACCTCCCAGGTGATGTCAGGGTTGGGTAACACATTAGGATATACCCCGGGCACGTCGCTGCCGCCAAACACATAATTATCACCGAAAGAATAGGTCTGCAGAAATTGATAAGCACCTACTCTGTCATTTCCTATTTGTCCGTAAGATCCTCGTAGTTTCAATTGATTCACAAAACCCAGACCACTCATAAAAGACTCTTCAGATATACGCCATCCGGCGGAAACTCCGGGAAAGAAACCATATCGCCCTGCTTCAGGAAAAATCTGCGAACCGTCGTAGCGGAATACAAACTCTACCAGGTATTTTCCTTCGTAATCATAGTTCAGACGACCAAAATAATTATTATATCCCCCGATAGAAGCAGAACCGCCATTGTTCTTATCTTCCGGGTCGTTGCTGCCTACATTGATCTGGTCAATAGCTGTGCTCACAAAATTTCGGCGATAGGCCTGTACCCAACTATAATTATTCGTTTGCTGCTCGGTACCGATTAAAACTCCTATATGATGCCTGTTAAAAGTACGGTCGAAATTGATTCTGAAATTGTATAATTCAGTGGTCCATTTACGATAGGTATCCCATAGTTCGGCAGTGGACGATCCGGTGCCTTGTTTTCTATCATACTCTTCCGTCACCGGATTATATTCATGATAATAATAAGGAAGTCGCCATCTCTTTTCGTGCAGATTGGTTAAATCATAGTTGTAGCTACCCTCCAGTTTCAACCCATCTACAAACGGAACATTATAAGCTGCTGTAAATGTGGAATATAAAGGAGCATCATCCCGGGTAAAATATCCGCGCTGATCCAGCAGAAGAGGGTTTTCTCCTAAGCGGCCCGGAGCAATCAATCCGTTGGGATACCTAGCCACCAAAGTGGGATTTGCCAGATAAAGGTTATGGAAATTAACCCAGGCCTCATCATCCGTAGCCACAGCTGAATAAGTCTTATCGTTCAATATGGCAGATAGGTTGGCACCAACCGTAAGGTTTTCCGTAAGATCCACATCCACCTTCACCCGCATATTGTACTGCTGGTAGTTGGTAGGATCATTCTCAAAACTTCCATCTTGGGTAGTGGCTCCAAAAGAAAGAAAATACCGAACGTTTTCGGTGCCGCCGTTGGCTGACAGATTTATTCTTTGTTGAGTTGAGGTCTTAAGCACCTCGTCTATCCAACTGGTATTGGGGTACAAAATGGGGTCAGACCCATCCGCGTATTTTTGGATAGCTTCGTCGGAATAGAAAGGAGTCCAGTCATTGGGTCGGCCGGCACGGTACCAGGCACCTTCGTTAAATACCTGAGCAAAGGTAGGTGCATCCAGTACATCCAGAATTTTGGTGGGACGCTGAAGTGCATAGTTATAAGAAAAGTCAAAGACAGGTTTTCCTTTGGTACCCCTTTTGGTAGTGATCAGAATCACCCCGTTCGCTGCTCTTGCCCCGTAAATAGCTGCTGACGCATCCTTCAGCACCGAGATACTTTCAATGTCCTCGGGATTCAGTCGGCTCATATTGCTTCGGGGAACACCATCAATGACCACCAGGGGACCATTATCTCCGAAGGTACCGCTACCCCGGATTAAAATATTAGGATCATCCCTTCCCGGTTCTCCCGAACGCTGATTCACTACCAGTCCTGGCAATCTACCAGCTAATGAATTGGAAACGTTGGGAGTAGGACTCTTGGTAATTTCTTCCCCATCTATATTCGCAACTGAGCCGGTTATCGTTTCTCTTTTCTGCTCCCCATACCCTACTACTACCACTTCTTCCAGAGAAGTGATATCCGGAGCCAAGGCAATATCAATCATTGACTGCGTACCTACTACAACCTCTTCGGCAACATAACCAATAGAACTGAATACCAGTACAGATTCAGGTGAAGGTACGTCTATGCTATATTTCCCTTCAACATCAGTAATGGTACCCTGTGAAGTACCTTTAATCACTACATTTACCCCGGGTATGCCTTCCGAGTCTTCAAGGCTGGTAACTTGCCCAGTGACGGTAGTTTCCTGATAGGTCAAGATTTCATTTAATCTGGATAAATCTTTATTTAAGCTCTGAGGCGTTTCGGCATTCGCCAAACTCAAGGTGTAAAAAATACACTGCACGATAACCCCCATAAGCGAGTAGAATGTGCACCTCTTAATTGGATAAAGTAGGTTGTTTTTCATAAATTAGTAGAGTTAAGGTAAAACATACTTTACTTCACTGATTTGTTTTGGTCGACAGTAGTGGAGTAAAAGGCTTTAACAGTTATACCGGTCAGTTTACATGACCGGTATTTTTATATCTTTTTACATAATTTTCTTTCTCATTTTTTAATAAAATCTTATAATATTTTCCGTACAAATCCTGTTTAAGCTGATTCTCAACATTTAGCAATATGTTAAAACAGACCGCTTCTCTTCTCCATTTTAATTATACCGGATAGCTATATTGCATTCAATCTGAAGCCCTTTTAACACGGAATATCATTCCTTTTCAATCTCACACACACCCGGGCTTTATAATGTAAGTATCTGTTTATATAGAATGGTAAATATTATGGTTGAAGCCGGTATATTCATTACTACCCTATTACAGGAAGATATCTGTTTTTATTTTCTCAAATATGGGAATTTCAATAAAGCTGAATATAAACAGTAAAAGAGCTCATTTGTCAAGGGTTACCTTTAAAAAGCGACCTTACAACATTCATCTTGATTGTAAAAATGGTTCATGCATTAGGTTTAAATTGTTTTAGTAGCATAGTAATTTTTGGACTGAGTATTTAATTTTTTTAGTTATATCTGTATGTAATTATTCTACCAGCAGAATCAGGATTAAATATAAACTACCCAGCAATCTTAATCCAGTCAAACGTTTGCGCAGCTAAAAACTTAACTATATTAGCACATATTTTTTTACATATTTTACAATATACGTTTTTCTATGAGGGTTTTGATATGAAAAGGATAAGCATTACGGATATTGCAAGAGAGTTAAATGTGACTCCATCTACCGTTTCCCGTGCGTTGAATGGAGGTCCAAGAATAAGTGAGAAAACCCGTCAGTCGGTGCTGGAACTTGCCGAAAAATGGGGCTATAGACCTAATCAATTAGCCAAGGGACTTGTCAGCAAGAAAACTTACAATATTGGTCTGATTATTCCAGAATTCACGCACCATTTCTTCAATCAGGTACTACGGGGTATTGAGTCGTTCGCTGTTGCCAAAGGCTATCATCTGGTGATTTGTACATCAGATAATGAATATGAAAAAGAAAAAAAGTCAGTTCAAACGCTACTAGACTTGAGAGTTGATGGTTTTCTTGTCGCTCTGGGAAATAACACACAAAACTTTGATCATTTTCAGACCATTTTGTCATTTGAAGTTCCACTCGTTTTTATAGATAGAACTTGCGAGGATGTAGAAACCTCTTACGTAATCACCGATGATTTTGAAGGTGCTTTTAAAGCTACTGAACACCTGATTTCTTCAGGAAGTAGACAAATTGTCTATATCCACGGTCCTACTCATATTTCAACCACATTTAACAGATTGATGGGCTATAGAGAGGCACTCAAGAAATGGAATATTCCGTATTGTGAAGATTTTATTGTGGATGGTAGTAACATTAAGCAGCTAGAGAAGAAGCTGTCAGGACTATTGAAAAATAATCGCATTGATGCCGTATTTGCTCATAATGATTATTTAGCTTATGAAGCTTTTAAAGTTATTAAACAGCAAGGTTTACAAGTGCCAAAGGATATTTTATTAATGGGATATGCCAACGAGCCTATCGCAGAATATATGAATCCTCCCCTTTCTACTGTGCAACAACCCGCCTATGATATGGGTAAGAAGGCAGCCCGTCTTTTAATTCAACAATTGGAAAGTGGACATATTAATAAAGAACTTTTGAATCAATGTATACCTACCTCACTAGTTATCAGAGAATCCACTTCAAAGCATAAAGCGCAATAATCGCTTAGATGTACACACCTTCTCCCCTGACCCACCTTTCCTGCTGAGAGCTTCTAAGAATAGACTACACCAAGCAATGATCACCGCTTTGGTAATTGAATATAAAAAGTACTTCCTTTATTTTCTTCACTTTCAAACCAGATTTCTCCCTCATGCCAATTGACTATGTTTTTGATGATTGACATGCCCAGGCCTGTGCTCGGTTCTCCTTTAAGTCCTTTTCTTCTTGCTTTGGGAAACCTTTCAAATAAGCCATTCTGTAAATGTTTAGGAATCCCTATACCATTATCACTAACGGTAACTAATATTGTGGATTGGGTTTCTGATAGTGACACTTTTATTTCTCCCCCATCCGGGGTAAACTTGATTGCATTGGACAAAAGGTTGTTGAGTACCTGCATAAACTTGTTATCATCTATTTTTATGCTGATATCTTCACTACTGCTTTCAAAGTAAAAATGCTTGTCAAGCTTAGCTTCTTCATCCTGAAACTGTTCCATCACCTGCCGGATTTCTTGCACCATATTCACTCTTTTTAAGATCAGTTTGGTCTGTGCGGATTCCAGGAATTCCTGCTGTACGAAACTGCGTATTAATTCTATTGCCCGGCTACTGGATTTAGTGATCATTTTAATAATTTGGTCAACCTCTTGCTTGTGATCAGAAAGTTGCTCCGACAGCATCTTACTCAGGCTTTGAATATTGATTAGTGGTCTAGACAAATCATGGGATAATATTTCCAACACTGCATTTTTCTTTGCAGCAAACTTGTTAAGCATAAATTGATGCTGTTTCGTTTCTGTGATATTATCCACTAAGCCTGCTACTACATGGCGATCGGTTTGCTTTTTATAGGCATAAGAATTGAGATAAACCTATCTTACTGATTTATCGGAGAGAAGTAAACGAAATTCAATACTGCTTTGCTTTTCTCCAGACTCTTTAAGGTTTCTCAGATAAAAGTTCTTTACCACCTCTTGATCTTCAGGATGAACTGTAGACAAAAGTTTAGAAGGATCATGCGTTATCTCTTCTCTACTCATTTGCCACAATTCTTCAAAATATTGGTTCAGATAAATAAATCTACTTTCGTCCAGATCAAAAGCAAAAAAAACCTGATTAGCATTTTCGGAAAGGTGATAGAGAACTTGTTGTACTTCTTCTGAGGGTTCCTCTTTAGGCATAGAATTGTAGTTTAAAAAATGTAAAGTGAATTTTACGATCTATTGAGAGTAAACAAGCTATTAAATCATATGTTAGAATAGATTGTGGAAGGTTGGTTGCTAAATGTAGCCGTCCGTACCTTAGCAGCAATTTGTCTTATGTCTAAAAAAGTTTGAATATTAACGCCTCCCTCCTACCCCTAAAAGCGTTAATGTTAATTAAATTTAACGTTTTATATATTAGCTATTCAATCAGGATTGCCACAATGCAGGAATGGGTACGGCGTATAAATTGTCTCCAAACCCAAGTATCTGGTCTCCGCTATAAAGCACTATCCCCTTTTGAAATTTATCCCCTGTCAGTTCTGCCAATCGCTTGAGGCCCTTAAAATCTTTTTCCTTTAATGAAGCTGCTGATTTTATCTCTATTCCAAATACTTGCTTTTTCCGGTTCTCCAAGACTAAATCTACTTCGGCTCCTTTATGCATACTAAAGTGATAGGGTTTCAGATATTGACCTGACCAGCTGAGTTGCTTGAGAATTTCCATCACTACATAGTTTTCTAATAACGGTCCTACTCCAGTTCTATTAGCCAATAAGCCCTCACTGTCCTCCCCCCTTAGATGGCACAATAAGCCCGTATCGTTTAGATATACTTTAGGGGATTTCACGAATGCACCTTCTAAATTTGGTGTCCAAGCTTGCACCTTTACCACCAAAAACACATGCTCTAAAAGCGCCATATACCTTTGTATGGTGGTATTTTTAATCCCAGAAAGCCGACCAATATCTGTCATATTCAAAGTGCTACCCACTCTTGTACTTAGCAACTGTAAGACATTAGGGATCTGAGTTAATCCTTCAATATTTGCTAAGTCTCTGATATCTTTTTGTAGCACGGATAACATATAAGACTCAAACCATTTTGCTCTCCTTGACTCGTTTTTACGAGCCACAGCTTCTGGATACCCTCCTACACTTATAGATTCAATGATATCTTTCCATAATACGTGGTCAACTTGGAATTTACCGTCCTCTGAAGTGAGTTCTCTAAGAAAACTTGATTTCTTCTCTAAAATCTCTCCTTGAGATAAAGGCCAAAGGTTATGAATCTCAATACGTCCTGCTAATGAGTCTGCTACTTTAGGCAAACTCATCACATCAGCTGAACCAGTTAATATAAACCTTCTTGACTTACGGTCCTGGTCTACTTGCTTTTTAATGCTGAGCAATAGCTCTGGAGCTCTTTGTATTTCATCCAAGATAACGTGTTCACTAAGATCTTTGAGAAACCCAAGTGGATCTAATTGGGCAGCTGCTAAAGTTGTAGGATCATCAAAAGTTACTACCTGAGTTTTCACTACTCCTTGTTCCAAAAGTTGTTGACAAAGGGTACTTTTGCCAGTTTGTCTAGCTCCATTTATTATAATTACCGGAGTATCTTCTAAAGCCTCAATGATGGATTCTGTAATGTAGCGATAATACATAGCTTATTCTCAATTCATATTTTTCCAAATTTACCCATTATGTGGGTAAATTTGGAATATTTAGTGGGTAAATTTAGAGAAAATAGAGATGATTATCAGCATATTTATCAAACTATACAAAAAACATTTGATTCACAGTTGATAAGTTTACTAGGTTGAATAAAAACATATATTTTCAGAAGCTACTTTTTACTCCATGGATACATACCTTGGGTTTTGTTTGGGCATTCTGGCATCTACTTTTTCCAGCCATTTCAAAAGTTTTTGGTCAAGTTCTCGTACCTTTTTAATTTTAGTTTGTGATAAATCCTCTCTTTCTGAAAGATCATTAGCCAGGTTGTAGAGTTCATACGTTGTGCCTTCATACCTTTTGATTAATTTCCAATCTCCATCACGTATAATGCTGTAGGGAACAATGTCTTTTTGCCGATAATGTGGAAAATGCCAGTACAGAGTCTTCCGATCAAGCTTTTGTTTTTTTAATAATACAGGCACCAGGCTCACTCCATCAATAAGCTCAGGCTTGGGAACCTCCAGCCCCGCAATTTCACAAATCGTAGGGTATAAATCATGGCTGATTACTGGCGTTTCGTTCTGGCTTCCGGCACTGATCTGACCTGCCCACCGTACGATCATAGGTACCCTGATTCCCCCTTCATAAGGATATCCTTTTCCTGATCTTAAAGGGTCATTATCAGTTGCAATTTCTACTTCCAGACCTCCATTGTCAGATGTAAAAATGATTAGGGTATTTTCATCCTTCCCTAAATCTTTGAGGGTTTGCATCATTTTTCCTACCGACAAATCCACACTTTCCACCATGGCAGCATAGTCAGGACTTTTTTGGTTGGTGGTATCTTTCTGTTCATATTTAGCCACCAGATCAGGTCTACCCTGTATGGGCGTATGCACGGCGTAGTTGCACATGTACATAAAGAAAGGCTGATTCTGATGTGCTTTGATAAAACTCACAGCTTCGTCTGCCAGTCTGTCCTCCAGATACTCTCCTTCTTTTCTGGGAGGCAAAGTAGGAATACCGGGCATCCTTTCACTGTTGTAATAGGGATCAAAATAAGAGGGGGGCTGTCCATAGTCACAACCTCCGATGTTTTTATCAAAACCTTGTTCTTCAGGATACCAATCTTCGGTGCCCAGATGCCATTTGCCAATATGAGCAGTAGCATATCCTTTTCGCTGTAAGCGTTCGGCTATGGTGACTTCTTCAAGTTCCATCCACAAAGGATTGGCAGGCGTCAGCAAACGATTTGTAGAATCTCCTACATATTCCAGTGTATAGGTCTTATCTGCTGGAATTGTGCCTCCCTGGAATCTTGCCCTGATCCAGTCTGTGATGCCTGTTCTGGCTGGTGCTTTGCCCGTCATGATGGCTGATCTTGTGGGCGAACAAACCGCTGCAGCAGCATAAGCATTGGTAAAAAGCATACCTTCTGCTGCCAGTTTATCTATGTTAGGAGTTTCATAATAACGACTCCCATAACAGGCCAGATCTGTCCAACCTAAGTCATCTACATTGATCAGGATGATATTGGGCTGTTTCTGATCATTCTGCGCAAAACCTGTAAAGGAGTAGCCAAGTATCACCAGGCAACACATAAACACCATCGGTAAGCTGCTCGTTTTTATGCTTAGTTTAATATCCATCATTTTGAACCAGGTTTGGATTTCTGTCAATTTCAGATTGCGGGATAGGATACAGCACATGGTAATCAAATGCCATTTTTCCTCTTTCTATAGCCCTTTCAATAAACTTTCCGTGCCGGATAAGGTCTTGTCTTCGTAATTCTTCTGTATGAAATTCCCAACCTCTTTCTGCCAGAATATGCTCTCTGAGTGCTTCTTTAGATGAGAAACCTCCCAAATCCAAAAGGGGTACGCCAGCCACCGCCCTTACCTGATTGATGAGATCTATGGCTTCCTGAGTAGGTCCGTCCATTTCATTGAGCGCTTCTGCTCTTGACAAAAGTATATCGGCATACCTTAAGATGGATACATCGTTGCCACAGTCTCTTCCGGTGCAGTTCGGGTCTTCGGGATATTTAAAACTTCTCACATCATCTTCCCCTAAGACTACCTGCTCACCAAAAGTATTAGTATATTCAAATACAAAAGCACCTAACCTTTCATCCTGAGGGTCAAAAGTGTTAATGAAGGAAGACAGAATTTTATACTGGGCAGCAAAGTTTTCTTTGGGCGGGTATTGAAACTGGTAATTGGGGGGTGCCGCATGAGCGATATACCCATTGCCAAAACCAGGTTGTGGTATGTGAGGACGGACGAATATGAATTCACTGTTTCTCTCGTTTTCAAGGGCAAACAAATCTGTTCTGTTTTCACCATCAAAAAGAACATAAGTATTGCTGCTAATGACTTCCTGAGCGGTTTCAGCCGCCTCCTGCCACATTTTATTGTTAAGATAAAATTTGGTAAGGAAACCCAAAGCGGCCCCACTGGTAGCTCTTGGATACTGGTCTTGAGTGGCTGGCAGTATTTCGCTTACTGCTTGAAATTCACTTTCCACAAAACTGATAAATTCCTCCCGGGTGGCTCTTTCAGGACGATCGTCAATAGATACCTCACTGCTCAATACCAGGGGCGTAGGACCAAAAAAATCATAAAGGTAAAAATAACTTAACGCTCTGATAAACCTTGCTTCGGCAAGTATTTGCTGTTTCCGGTTTTCGTTCATCTCTATGTCCGGCACATTGTCCAACACTACATTGGCCCGGTAAATCATCTGATAGTGACGGTCCCACATGCCTGATAAATAGGGATGAGTAGCATCCCAGGTGAAATCTTCTATGAGCTGAGCGGTCCTTCTCAGCCCTCCTTCTCTTTCAATTAATATATCTGAAGGAAGTTCAGCCAGTAAAATGTAATCTCTATCTCCTGATACTTGAGAAGCAGCATAGGCTGCGTAAAGTAAAGCTTCTGCGTCATCTGCACTATTAAAGAAGTTTGAAGGTCCCAAATCAGAAAATACTTCTTCTTCTAAAGGATTCTCACAAGCTGCAATGACGAATGAAATAATGAATGTTAAGATATATATCTTTTTCATAGCTAGGTATTTTTAAAATCCAATATTGATTCCAAGCGTGTAAATTTTTGCCAATGGATAGGCATTATAGTCAGCCCTGATGTTGGAAGTACCAAAAGCACTTACTTCAGGATCAAAGCCAGTATAATTGGTAATGGTAAAAACATTCTGAGCAGTGAAATATACTGACAGTGAGCTGAGCCAATCTACATTCAAACCAGGAAAACTATAGCCCAATCTTATATTTTTTAGCCGGAGATAAGAAGCATCTTCCACAGCTCTGCTGTTTACTACACCCCCATATGACACCTGAGGAGGAATATATGATGGGTTAGTAGTTGAAGGATTTTCCGGAGTCCATCTATTCAGCACATCTGCCAGTCTGTTTCTGCGGAAAGAAATTGGATTTTCTGCCTCTACCCGGTTGAAATTGAAAATGCTGCTTCCAGAGACACCCTGAAAAAATATACTCAGGTCAAAGCCAGCGTAAGAGAAATTATTATTAAACCCAAATGACAGATCAGGATAAGGGGAACCTAGAATAGTTCTGTCTTGAGGGGTAATCTCATTATCGCCATCTACATCCCGGAACCTTAATTCACCAGGTCTTGCAAGCGGCTGTGCCGAAGCTGCCACCTCTTCTTCGCTCTGGAATATACCAGCCACATCATATCCGTAGTAAGCGTTGATAGGCTCTCCTTCTGTTAAGATAGTTATATCCTGAGTAAAGCCGGCTCCTCCCTGAAGGATAAAAGGAAGGCCACCCAGATCAACAACTTCGTTTCGTATGGTGGATAAATTAAGTGTAGTAGACCACCCAAAATTACCCACCAGATTTTCTGAGTTGATCAAAAACTCAAATCCACTATTGCTGGTACTACCAATGTTCTGTAAGGATGTATTGAACCCGGAAGTAGTAGGTATAGGAAGGTTCAGCAGTAAATCGGAAGTGTTCTTTTGAAAATAATCTATAGACCCTCCTATTCGCCCTTCTAAAATCTCATAGTCCAGACCTATGTTAAACTGAGCCGTGGTTTCCCATTTAAGATCGCGATTTGCCAACTGATTTGGGGCTATTCCAACAAAAAGAGACTCATTGAATATTGCCTGCCCTACGGTACCTAGCAGCACCAGAGAGTTGTAATTTCCGATTTCCTGGTTACCAGTTATACCGTAGCTAGCTCTCAATTTTAGATCAGAAAAAATGCCAAGTGAAGATATGAAAGCTTCTTCGCCCAATCTCCAGCCTAAAGCAACAGAAGGGAAGTATCCATATTTTGTATCTTCCCCAAAACGTGATGATCCATCAACTCTGAAAGAGGTGGTCAGCAAGTACCTGTCTAAAAAAGTATAGTTAACCCTTCCCAGATAAGAAAGCAGTTGGTTTTTGGCTTTTCCTGTTCCAATTACATAGGTCTCATTACTCCCCGCTGCAATATTGTTGGTAAGAAAAGCATCAGTGGCAAAGTTTCTGGCACTTGCATTTAGCCCTCTGCTGACAAATTCCTGATACGTATACCCTCCCACCGCATTGATTCTATGCTTCTCATTGAATTCTCTGTCGTAGCTCAGTGTTAATTCAATCAGGTAATTGGACCTCTCATTGGATCGTGCGTTTGCTAATCCACCATTTTGATCACCTCGGCGGGTAAGCCTAGTCATGTAAGCATCTCTGCGAGAAGTTTGTCTGTCACTGCCGAAATTTAACTTGGTACGCAGGTGTTCCGTGATTTTATATTCAGCAAAGACATTTCCGAATGTTCTGTTGGTTTCTGCCTCGTCAATTACCCCATTAGCAAAGCCAACCGGGTTTTCAAGATTTACTGTTTCACTTTGAGCATAATCTCCATTTTCATCAAAAACAGGCATGGTCGGGTCCTGAAAAATGGCGCTGTTGATGACTCCGGCAAACTCATTCGTACCTATTCCGAAAGGCACAAAGTCATCTTTGAGATAACTGGTGTTAAGATTTACCCCAAAATTAAATCTATCCAGGCTATGATTCAGATTAAGCCTGGCAGTGTATCTTTTAGTACCGGAACTGATGACTACACCCTGCTGGTCAAAATAATTGAAAGAGGCATAATACTGCGTGTTTTCTGATCCACCAGAAAGCGAAAGTTGATGATTCTGAACAGGTGCAGTTCTGAAAATCTCATCTTGCCAGTCTGTCCCGTCACCTATGGTACTGATCTCTTCCTGGGTAAATTCAGGAGCCTGGCCCTGTGCTTCTCTTAAATCATTCAGGAATGATATGTATTCCGGTCCCGTAAGCATATCCAGAGGCTGAGCCACACTTTGCGTGCCCAGGTATCCGTCATAATTGATAGACATTGCCCCTTTTTTTCCTTTCTTGGTGGTAATCAGAATAACTCCGTTGGCTCCTCTGGAACCGTAGATGGCAGTGGCAGAGGCATCCTTTAAAATTTCTATAGATTCAATATCGCCAGGATTCAACGCATTCAGGGGGTTCCTGGGGCTTTGGTTGGTTACAATGCCTGATCCCGGAGTGGCATTAGAATTATCTATGGGTAGCCCATCTATGACGTACAAGGGCTCATTACCAGCAGTTAATGAGGCTGACCCCCTGATCCTGATAGAAACGCCTCCTCCCGGCTCTGAACTAGCCTGTGTAACCTGTACACCAGGAGCTCTACCTTGTATCATCTGATCAACCGAAGCTTGTACACCAGGATTGAAAGATTCTGAGTTTAGTGAAGCCACTGATCCGGTCAGGTCACTCTTCTTTACTGTACCGTACCCTACTACAACTACTTCAGAAAGCGACTGTACGTCCGGATTCAAAACTACATTAACATTACTTCTTCCATTGATTTGTATTTCTTGTGATGTGTATCCAATAGATGAAAACACCAAAGTAGTTACTTCATCATTTACAGTTAGCCTATAGTTCCCATCAATGTCGGTTACAGTTCCTGTAGTAGTACCTTTGGCGAGTACATTGACCCCAGGAAGGGGTTCACCATTTTCGCCATCAGTAATTTGACCACTTATCGTCTGATCTATCAGTGGACTCAATTGATCATTAGGTCCTTTTCTGATTAGTGGATGTAATGCACTGGAAAGATTCAAATCTTTGACAGATTCTTTGACATCCTGCCTGGGAAGTTTCTCAGGTGAATTGTTACGGATAATTAAATAGTATTGATCATTGAGTTTACGAAAGCTTAAACCTGTTTGGTCCAGAAGTTCACTGAGCAACTCCTGGAAGTCTTTATTTTCAATATTCTCAATCGTTTTTTTTAACCTGACATTCTTGACTACCTCTGTTTCGTAATGAAAAGATACGTCAAACTCTTCCTCCAAACTTTGAAGTGCTTGCTCAATAGTGATGGATTCTTTTTGCCAATTACTTTCGGAAGCAGGCAAATCAATTGATGCCAGGGACTGGCCGTATAGCGGGTTATAGCACCAGCCAAACAGTAACAAACATAGGAATAATGGCGGTTTTAAATAGAATTTTTTCATAGTTTTAGGATTGTATTTAGAAAATGGCTGCCGGAGCACCTATTGTCCAGATGAGGTATATCCGGCAGTTTTATTTTAGAATTATTTGGTCATGCTTTGTTTCTTCTTTTAAGTTGAATAAGGCTTTTAATGAAAGTAAAATGATTTTTGGGTCAGGGTCATGAAAGGTTCCTGTGTACCGTTTTTTAGCTACTTGGTCATTCTGAAGTTCAATATTAATCCCATAGTTATCTTCTAGTTGCTGTATGATTTTCTGTACAGGTGTATCTTCAAAAATTAATTTGTTCTCCTTCCAAGCCAAATGTACTTCCGGCTTCACAATGCTTTTCTTGAGTTTCATTTCATTATGCTCATAAGTCACCATTTGCCCCGGTTCCATGTATAATTCATGTTCATTGAGGCTAGGCATTTCCAGCTTTACTTTGCCTTCCTCAAGCACTACACTTGTATTCTGCCGTCTGGTATTTACATTGAATTTGGTGCCCAATACTATCACAGCTACATTTCCAGTGAATACCTCAAACTCTACATTCGCTGTTTTATCTCTGAGTTTTTTGATATCAAAGTAAGCTTCTCCATCTATCTGTACTTCTCTGTGCTGTAGAAAACTGTGTTTATCAAACTGAATGGTAGAGTTAGCATTAAGCACAACAATGGAGCTATCAGGCAGTAATATTTCTTTGGTCTCTCCATAAGCAGTTTGATAAGTTAGTAGAGGAGCTTGATCTAAGAAGAGCCAAAGTGAAGTGACCACGAGTATCCCTACAAAAGTAGCAGCAATAGCATACCAGTAATTTGGAATACTGTATCGGCGGCTTTCTTCTCCCTGCTGATTATCATTGTCAGTATATGTATCTAAATTTGAGGCAATAGTCTCCCAGCTTTGTTCCAGAGTCTGGTCTGACATTTTGTACTTTAGATCCACCATTTCTATTAGTATCTGCCGGGCAGCATCCACCATCTCTTTTTTCTCCGGATATTTATTGAGATATGCTAACCAACGCTGTTTAGCATGCTCATCATCATTGAGTATCCAGGCCCTAAAAGTTGGATCTATGACAATGTCTTCTATATGATTAAAACTCTTCATCAGCTCTCTTGCATTTATAGGTAAAAGAAAGCTGTTCAGAGAATCTAGATGAGTTTTAAGAAAAAATTTGAAGAATTACAGCAAGCACAATGAAATAGGGCATTGCTTAGATCGTATTTAGAAAAACTACAGTATTGATGCAATTATTATTAGAAGACAGATAGAAATACTGAGAAAGAAGATTGCAGGATGCTTATCCTGGATTTCTTTTTTCAAACTACTGATAGCTCTCCAGATGAGAGAATAAACAGTACTGGTATCCACTTCCATTACTTGAGCAGCCTCCGTTCGTGTCAGATTTTCAAAAAATACCAAGGTTAAGACTTCTCTTTGCCGAGAAGGAAGAGTATTAAGAAGTTTCTGAACTTCGGATTTTCTTTTTTGGGTAAGTATTGCATCTGTTTCAGAAAACTCGTAAAGGTATTGGATGTCAACCTTCTCTTCTGTTATTCCCCGATTAGATAGTTGTTTCTCTATTCTATGACCCTCATAAATCAGTTTTCTCCTGAGACATTTATAGAGATAGAACTTAACTGAAGTAGTACTGCTAAGGTGCTTATGGTTTTGCCAAAGTTCAATAAACAGATCCTGTATACAGTCTCTGACCAAACCACTGTCCTTGCTTATATGCCGGCCATAGTTGTAAAGCATATTGGCATAGTGCTCATAAAGAGCCTTAAGTGCTGACTTGTCTCCATCTTTTAACCCCTCCCAGTATGGATCATAAGTAGATTGGTCACTATGCTCTTGAAAACCCGACATATCATTTGATGCTATTTGATTGTATTTTATACAAAAGGGTGTGAAAAAACAAATATGACATTAACACTTATTAAATACACTTACCTTTAATTCAGATTTTTGTAATAATTAAGATTTGCAAAAACTACAAGATTTATTCTAAAGAATGACCTTTGGTTAAACATTGGCTTACATGTTGACCTCCTTATCCCCTACCCCGTAATGAGTTGATTTTAATTGAGTTTTTCGACTGGATAAGCCCTTTGGTAAAGAAAATGCATACTGTAGATTTTGATTCACACCGAAATTGTCATACTTCGCTTAAATGATTAACCGTGTTTTTTATACTCTATAGGTGATTATTATCAGTATTTCGGACTTTCCGTTCTCTTTCTTCTTTTTATAAAAACAAGTTTTCTACTTAAACATTATTATTTTAAATACATTTAAAAGTGTTTATAGTAGTGGTAACTATTTGTATATCAGTCATATACGGCATGCTAAAATGACAAATTCGGTGATACGTATGACAAATTCGATCTCAATTATGACAAATTCGGCGTTAAATATGACAAGAACGGTGCTGTTTTAAGACAAATTCGAGCTTGTATGACAAATTCGGTGAACCCTACTATTTAAATGGCTGAATATCAATGTGTTGTAATTTAATATGACAAATTCGGTGTCAAAATTTAACTCCTTAATTGATATGATTTATGCGCTTATTCTAACTATGACAGATTCGGAGAACCGTCTTATTGCATCTACAGCGATTAAAAATCACTGAAATTACCAGCTTATGAGTCTTTTTTGAGGTTATATCGGACTTTGACGCAAGTTAATATGACAAAAACGGCGTGAAATTATAGTGTCAATCCGCTGATAATCAAGCATTTAATATTTTAACTATGACAAAAACGGTGTAAATCTGATTTGGTTATCGATTTTTGTAGTAATAGACCGTATGTTTGATTAAAGGATTTGACTATGCTATTTACATATGAGCCCTCTGAGAAGCTAATAGTTCAACACAATAAGTTTATAAATGGAAAGTACTTTTTCTCTACCAATGAGATGAGGATTTTCGTTTACATGCTTCTCCGACTGAAAAAAGACATGCAAAAGTTTGAGGAGGTACAGATCCCCTGTCATATTCTTCATGCTGAAGGTAGTTCCACTCATTATGATGATATTAAATCAGCGGCTAGTAAGCTCGCTGATCAAACTTTTGAGATCGAGCATATAGATGAAAGAGGTAAAAGATCTTATGAAAAGTATCCTTTAATGGCTTATTGCAAATATAAGGAAGGATCGGGCTGTGTACAGGCAAAGTTCAATGAGAGCGCGAACTTTTATTTACTAAATTTATCGGAAAATTTCACTAGTGCTCAGTTCAAGATGTTCATGCGGATCAAATCTTATTATGGATATAGGATGTACTGGCTACTTAAACAATATGAAGATTTTGGGGGGAGGAAATTTACATTAGACTACCTCAGAGATATTTTGATGGTAGGAGATAAATACAGACTTTATTCAGATTTTAAAAGAAGAGTAATTGACACTGCCAAAAAGGATCTGAAAAAAACTGATATGGCTTTTGAGTACGAAGAGATAAAAAAAGGAAGGAAAGTAGCTCAAATTAGATTAAAACTGGTAGGAAATTTTATTTCCATTGATACAAAAGACTCTTCTAAAAGAAAACCACGACAGAAGAATATCAGCCAGGTTACTATAGATTTTGGTGAAGATAACCCTACCATTGATAAAAGAATTATTACATTAACTAAATTAGGCTTTTCTGCTTCTGAAGCGCAGCAAATTATTAATAAATCGGAAAGAGTAAGATTAAACCGCTTACTTTTTGCTTATGAACAGCAAATGGAGGCTATTGCGATAGATCAGGAAGATGTGAGGGAAGAGTTTCTAAGTTTTCTTGAAATTGATATGAAATTATCATAGTTTATTTCCAGAATCCAAAAAGAACCTGATACCCCCCCTACCCTATTCTGTCTCAACTGATATTATTTTACGATATCATTTTTAAATATTCGCTGAAAAGTTTTTTTGCCTCTGTTATCCTTTCTTTTCTTTTTGGCTCACTATTATCAGATTTTTGAATCTTTTTGAGTAAAGCCATCAGGTTTTTATAGACTATTTGTGATTCACTGACTTCTTCAACATGAGCGGATGATTCATTTTCCAGTTCGGTCAATATTTTGATTGCCTTTTCAAGGTTAGATGTTTCATTAAGCTTAGCTTGTAATAGCTCCAGAAATTCATCGTCCTGATCAGCCAGGTCTGAAACTGTAGCTTTTTTTGCTTGAATCTGACCACTCAAAATAGCCCAGCGAATTTTCTGGTTATCTCCGGTTAGACGTGATAAGCCTTGGGAGAACTTTGCATCACGGCGAATAGTTTTTTCACCTACAGAATACTCCTCGGCAAGCTTCTGAGAGGTCAATGAATTTATCTGGTCATTTTGACCAGTTTTGTTATTTTTGCCTTTCTGGCGCCCAACTGATAGCTTCTCTGTTTCGTATCTCAGTCCTCTTAAGTAACTCATTTGGAGAGGAGAAAGGTTACGCCTAGACATCTGATTACCAAGCATCCAGTTTTTAGCATCTAAAATAGTGTCAAATTCCTTTGATTTAACTCTAAATGAAATATTGTTCCTCATGCAAAGGCGGAACCTATTGTGACCATCAATTAAGATGTGTTCATCCTCTTTTACCCATAAAACTAATGGCTCTCGGCAACCTTCTTCCAGGAGGCTTGACTCTAGATTAGCTTCCTCTTCCTGCGTAAGAGGGGGAATCAAATTTTCTAATTCAGGATAAATCTTGATTTCTTTCGGATCAATAGATATATCTTCAAGACTATCTGTATCTGCACTGTAAGCAGGAGAATCATCCCCGAAAAGAACACCTTTAAAATTCTTTTTACCCATGTATTTTTTGTTTTGCAATTATTTCTTCACATAGATTACCATAATCATTTGCAGCTGCAGATTTGCTATCATAACTAAAAACATCAGTTCTCATAGCACTCGCTTCCTGTACAGCTACGTTTTTCCTTATCATAGATTCATACACTAGATTCCCATACTTAGCCTTTAGTTCTTCAATGATAGACTTTTGTATAACTGTCTGCTCAAATTGTGTTATTAAAATGCCTGATACCTGAATATTATTATTAAATCTTTTGGCATATTTGATAGCATCAATAGTAGTGGCTAATCCTCTTGTTGGTAAAAATTGGCTGGAAAGTACAATCATAACCTCGTCAGAAGCCATAAACGCATTGCTAGTAAGGACACCTAAGGATGGTGGACAGTCAATTAAGATATAATCATAATCTTTTCTAACAGGATCAAGTGCTTCTTTGAGCGCTAAATAACCCGCTAATTCTTGCCCTTTTAGTTTACTCTCAGCCGTTGCAAGTTGTAATTCTGAGGGTGCCAAATAGAAGTTGTCCGCAATTTTATGTATAGGAAGACTTGAACCCTCTTCCAACAGGGTATCCTTAATCGTTCTTTTAGGGTCTACAACCCCTATTGAATCAGATAAATTAGCCTGAGGATCAAAATCAACGATCAAGACACTGAAACCTTTTAGAGACAAGGCTTTTCCCAGATTAAGTGTCGTTGTTGTTTTTCCAACACCCCCTTTATGATTAACTATACTTGTTACCGACATGCCTAAATTTTTTTTGCAAATTAAGATTATCTGAAAATGAATAAATATAAAAATGCGTTTTTTCTGACAAACTATTTGATTAACTATCATTAAATATAAATCTAACTCTTATTCAAATTAGATTTAATGCTAGAAAAAGACTTGAAATTAATTATTATACATGGTTTAATTGATATTACAACTTGTTACGGTTTGTTATAAGCACTAAAATCATGAGAAAAAATAATTTGAATAACCAGTAAACAACATCAAAGACACTCTTATAAATCTTATTCAAATAGATTTTAATCAATAGAATTCCCCGAAGTAGAGCTTTGGCTATTTGTAACGATATTTATTATTTGTGAGTATGAGCTTATGAGGCCCGACGAACATATTCACAAGAGTTATAACAAAAGCTTGCTTTTGTATCACTTTGTTTATCCTATCAAATATAGAAGAAAGGTATTAAGTGAAGTAGTATCCGTTGCTTATACCTGTTTTGGAATAGAGGAGAGGTATCAAATTCACTTTTTGGAGATTGGTTTGGATGGAGGTCGCACAGCTAACCATCCTGTTTATTTTTGATTCTGAGTGTTCCGCCGAACCCTCAGGGAAAGATAAGTAGTGCAGATAAGAGCATTACTTCCAAAGAAATTTTTCGTCTTCGTCAGAAGTCAAACAAATACCTTGGGGTACCAAGTTTGGGACAAGTAGTTTGTATATAGTTATGGCAGTTCAATACGCGAGAGAAGAAATAATTAAAAAGTATATTCAGAATCAAGGCAAATTTGGATACGCTGAGTTGAAAAAAATCAACTACATTTGTTTTGAAACCCCAACGGCTCTGACTCGGGATAGTTATTTATCCATAGATTTTTGTTCGTTCTATCGCCCTACAATCTGACAGAAGATCCTTGCGGGAAGTTTGGCTTCTGATGCAACAAATTATCATATTGGATATGGACCTGTAATGCAACTTAATACTTACGATAGTGAAAATACTTCATTTGATGTAGGCCTAGGCTTTGCGCCAGTTGCAACACCTCAACGTATACCTGACTTTCTGAAGATCAACATTCATAGAGTGCCCTATCAGAATGAAGTGTGAAAAGGCATATTTATATAGCCTTAAGCATAAATTGCAAAACATCAGGAAAGGACTTGCTGAAGATGAATATGTATGGAACTATTTGATACAAGTCAATTCCTATATTCTGCTGACCGTCTTCTCTGATTTCATAAGAGTCAATTATACGGGAAGCTTTACCATAAATCATAAATTCTTATTTTAGCCTTGATTAACAGAAAGTTTAGTAAGAGCCTCAGATCATATAGATATGAAAGTAATTCTGATCACAGGTGCAAGCCGCGGCATAGGTATGGCTACGGCTCTTTTACTGGCTAAGCAAGGATATGGGGTAGCCATAAATTACCAAAAAAATCAAGTTGCTGCGGAAAAAGTAGTGATTAATATCAAGGGTAATGGTGGGACTGCTATTGCCCTAAAGGCTGATATTTCAAAAGAAAAGGAAATTATCAGGATGTTTGCAGAATGCGACCGTTTGTTGGGGCCCATATACGGTTTGGTCAATAACGCTGGCATACTTGAAAAGCAGATGAGGGTAGAAGAGATGAACATGGAAAGGCTGCAAAGAATCCTTGCAACCAATGTGGCTGGCCAGATCATTTGTGCCAGAGAAGCCATTAGACGTATGTCCTTGAAACATGGTGGAAAGGGTGGTGTCATCGTAAATATCTCTTCCATAGCCGCCAGAACAGGCTCTCCTGGCGAATATGTTGATTATGCAGCTTCAAAAGGATCCATAGATACGTTTACCATTGGGCTTTCTAAAGAAGTAGCAGAAGAAGGAATTCGTGTAAATGCGGTGCGTCCGGCCTTTATTAATACGGATATACATGCGGATGGTGGCGAGCCAGGGCGTGTGGAGAGAATCAAAAACAGTATACCTATAAAAAGAGGAGGTCTGGCTGATGAGGTAGCAGAAGCAGTACTTTGGTTGATTTCGGAAAAATCATCTTACACTACCGGTACTTTTATAAACGTTAGCGGGGGTATGTAAATTCTGAGAATTATACGTGTTCGTGTGAGGAAGACCGTCTTAATCAACCAACTATTTCTTTTTTGTAAAAAGAGAGAATATAGCTTCTTCAATCCCTGTTGATAATGATAAGTTGTAATCCCTGCTGGTTTTCCTCCCTACGTTTAAGTAACTTGCCTTTCATCTGACTCCTTAACAGGTAAAACGCATTTTGAAAGCCTTAATAAAAATGAAATAGGTAAAATACAATACGCCGTGGACCTTGCTTAAGTCGATAGAAAAGCAAGTAATTTAGGAGCTTATACAGCTGCACAATTTGAAATACAAAGAGCTATTGTCAGTTTTACTCAGAGTAAAACAAAAGCTGAAGTGATGAAATAAATTCTCCTTTCTTGAGGAGTAGTATCAAACAAACTATTACTAATTCGTCTAATAATCAAGGCTATTTAGTGAGTAGAGTACTTGTTCTAGAGCACTTTCCTTTCCTTAATAATTCCCCAAAAATGGATGAATTATAATTTTTTACGACTCAATTCCCAAAATATTATGTTTATTTGGGAATAAATGGAGAGAATGATTGTACAAAGAACATTGCTTACCAATATTGAGCAAGTATTATTTAAGGGAAAAACCATCTTGCTCATGGGACCAAGACAAGTAGGGAAGACCACTTTAGTGGATACTATGTTAGCAAAACGCTCCGAAAAAGTTATGGTACTCAATGGGGATGAAGCTGATGTACGGCAATTACTGAGTCAGACTACTTCTACGCGACTTCGCTCTATTATCGGCAATAGTGAAAATTGTCGTTATCGATGAAGTTCAACGCATCTCTGATATTGGCATTACGCTCAAATTATTTACCGATCAGATTAAAGGAGTACAGGTCATTGCTACAGGTTCCTCAGCTTTAGAATTAGCAGCCAATATCAACGAACCACTTACAGGTCGTAAATTTAAGTTCATGCTCTTCCCCTTATCCTTTTCAGAAATGGTGTCTCATCATGGCTGGCTGGAAGAAAGAAGGCTAATAGAACATCGCTTGATCTATGGTTACTATCCAGATATCGTTACCAGTCCAGGACAAGAAAAAAAATTGCTGAAGCTTTTGGCTGATAGTTACCTCTATAAGGATCTACTGACATTAGGTCAACTTAATAAACCGACCTTACTTGAAAAGATAGTCAGTGCATTGGCTTTGCAAGTAGGTAGCGAGGTATCTTATCATGAATTAGGGCAGTGGGTAGCGGCTGAAAACAAGACAGTAGAACGCTATATAGATTTGTTGGAAAAAGCCTATGTAGTATTTCGTCTACCCGCCTACAGCCGAAATGTGCGTAACGAGATCAAGAAAGGAAAAAAAATCTACTTCTATGACAATGGAATACGCAATGCAGTAATAGGCAATTTCTCCCGATTATCCGGTCGGACCGACATAGGAGCCTTGTGGGAGAATTTTCTGATGAGTGAACGTTTGAAGTTCCTACATTATCATGACATAGAAGCTAAAAGCTATTTTTGGCGTACCACACAACAGCAGGAAATAGATTACCTAGAAGTAACGGAAGGTAAACTCTATGCTTATGAATTTAAATGGAATCCAAAAGCCAAAGTACAATTTCCCAAAACCTTCCTAAATGCTTATCCGGAGCATGAAACGTATAGTATCAATCAGGAAAATGTAGATGAGTTTATCATGCTGTAGATAGCGCTGAAAGAAACTCAATATCAAAATGATTAAATAGATCATTGTTATAGATCTCTATTGGATCTCCTATTGATTCATGCAACTTTTTATCATATAATTGAGTATGATAAATTAGTATTATTAAATAATATTAAAATGACTGAAAGAGCAACATTTTCCTTGGATGAAGAAGCTTTTAACTTTCTCAATAAAGTAGGAGGAGCTAATAAAAGCGCTTATATCAATGAACTCTTAAAGAGAGAGAAGCAAAGAAAGTTAGAAGAAGAACTGCTGAAAGCCAATCAGGAGGAAGCAGAAGATGCGGATTATCAAGCAGAACTTAATGAATGGGACGCCACATTATCCGATGGTCTTAGCTGATGATGTATAGACAGTTAGAAATACGTTGGATAGATCTAGACCCTACCAGAGGAGCAGAAACACAGAAAAAACGACCGTGTGTCATTCTACAGTCGGATCTGGTCAATCGGGGTAGCCGTACCGTCATAGTAGCACCTATTCTCTCTGGTCATAAACCCTGGCCCTTTGTAGTAAACGTTAGACCTACTAAAGCCAATGGTCTGGATAAAGACCGCCACATTAATGTCAAACAACTCAGAGCAGTAGATGTGTCTAAAGTAGATAATAAGCAAGGGACGTTGGAAAGCCGATATCTTGGACAGATAGAAGATGCTATAAAAATTGTATTTGGCTTAAGTTGAAAGGACTGAACGTTAGTAACCTGAACAAAGATTTCCCACTGATAGGAGATAATTCCTTAGTATGTGTTGGTTGCTCTAAACAATCACCATAAATCAAAAGTTAGAAGAGAGCACATGAAAAAAGCCCGGCAAAGTGCCAGGCCTTAGTTCATTTCCATCAAGTAAACAGCCCAATTGTTTTTCCAGTGGCCGCCGAAGCGGTAATTGTAGTTTAAAAAATCACTATGCACTAGTTCAAAAAATCTGGAATCACAATCTTACCTGAATAGTTTCCAATACCGTGCCTATTGGTAAAAGTGCCAGAAATGGTCTTTTCTTTAAAATTCCAAAGAAATAATTCCCCACCACTGTAGAAAAAACCCATCAATTCCCCAATAAGAATACCCAGTAATAGGGGAGGGGGTAAGACAGACAGCAAGTCTTTCAGAAAGTTGTTTTATAGGGCAAAGAGAGGTCTATTTTGTAATCTTTATCACTTCCAACTGACAGGATTAAAAACTAAAGATTTAGCTGCTTCAGGCTACATTTGAGTCAAAATCAAGGACATATATGCCTTTTAGCACGAAGAATGTTGTCTGGGTTTTGGAACTAAATTGCAAAAAAATGTCAAATCAAAAGCTGAAGAGTAGGCTAGGGGAGAGGTAACAAAGTTGAGTATATATTGATCCTGGTTTTTATTTCAATCTTCTATTATACTTGTTCAGGCTCAGTCAAAAAAAACGAAAACTCTTTTGTTTCGGTATCGTTAATTTATGTGACATATAAAGAGATAAATAGTAGAAATTTATTTTTATTTTTTTATCGGGATAAAATAAATAAAAGCTTTAAACATGTATTTTATCTGATATTCTACTATAATTTTTTACAAATTTACACACTATTTTTTAAACTATGAATTCTCAAATAACCAATTTCCAAACTTATTTTACCCCTGATCATCTTGATGCAGAGATAGATGGAAGAGTAAGAGCAATACATAAAAATTTTAGTAAAAAAATTGCTGATCAGGATTTTCCGTGTGTAGGGGCAAAAGCAGCCTTCAACTCCAATCAGTATCGTTTAGGTATATATGGAGAGATGGGGGCAGAAGATACTACGTTGGCATTGGCAGAAGACTTGAAGACTTACATCGCAGAAACACTGGCGGCTGAAAGTGAGTATATGTCTATGATTGCTGTGTTTACTGATGAAATCATTTCTGAACTTGATTTTGAAAACAGAATATGGATGCAACTACAGAAACTGCACGATAATGAAAAAAGTAAACAAACCTGGGATCCTGAAGTAAGCAGTAACCCTGAAGAAAGCAATTTCAGTTATAGTTTTCATGGTACGGCATTTTTTGTAGTAGGTTTGCATCCTAAGGCCAGCAGAAGAGCCAGAAGATTCGGCTATATCGCTATGGCATTTAACCTTCACCGACAGTTTGAACAGTTACGTGAAAAAGGTGTCTATGAAAATATGAAGAAGGTAATCAGGGAGCGGGAAGTTTATTATGATGGTTCTGTCAATCCCATGCTCAAAGATCATGGTGAAGGCCTGGAAGCTCCTCAGTACAGTGGAAGGAAGGTAAATAAGGATTGGAAGTGCCCTTTTCATGCCAACTAAATAGCTCTTGTTCAGACTGTATATTTATGTATAAACCATCCCAATACAAAAAGGAAGATCCGGAATATGTGCTTCAATTTATCAGGGAGCACCCTTTTGCCACTTTTGTTTTGCAAGCGGAGCGTCTGCTGGCTACTCATATTCCTATCCTGTCCAAAGGCTCAACTGATGATTTTTTTCTTTTTGGCCATGTGGCTGTACATAACCCGCAACGGGAACGTCTGCAAGATGAGATGGAAGTTTTGCTTATTTTCCAAGGGCCGGATGCCTATATTTCATCCTCATGGTATAGTAAGCCAGACATCAGTACATGGAATTACTCTGCAGTCCATATCAACGCACGCTTAAAAATACAACGAGAAGAAGAGTTGCGTGAATCGCTAAAGGAACTGGTCGCTCATTTTGAGTCCAGGCAAGCCAATCCTGTTTATTATGATGATATACCGAAGGAAATAATCGAGTCTCATCTCCCCAAAATCACTGGCTTTTGGCTTTATCCTACGAGAATTGATGCAATTGCAAAATTGAGCCAGAATAAAAAAAGTGTTGATGTTACTTCAGTAATCGCTCATTTAAAGGAGCAAACTTGTCCTGCACACTCCGAGTTGATCCATCAAATAAAAAAAGAAAATGATTAAAATAATAGAAAAACAAAGCGGTGCCGGTTTCAGAATGAATAAAGGTGAACGATTAAAAGTAACTGATCCTCAAGGTGAGCAGGTAAGCGATATGGTATTGTTTAACTCAGGGGATAAGCGAGAAAAAATCTCTTCGGGAAAAACACTTGACTTTGAAAACACAATTCTTATTAGCAAAGGGCATCATTTATGGAGCAACCGCAGCCGCAAAATGATGGAGATTGTTGAGGATACCAATGGACGCAATGATTTTTTGTTAGCTCCGTGCAGCCCTGAAACTTTCCAGATTATTTATGATAATCATGAATATCACCCCAGCTGTTTTGAGAATTTGCATACCAATCTTGCAGAATTCGGTATTGATCCTGATGATATCCCTACAGCTTTTAATATCTTCATGAATGTGCAATTTGCTCAGGATGGAACGCTTTCTGTGGACCCGCCTCAAAGTAAAGCTGGTGACTACGTGCTCTTTGAAGCAAAAATGGATTTGATTGTGGGGCTTACTGCTTGTTCTGCAGAACAATCAAACAATTATTCTTTCAAACCCATACAATATGAGCTATTAACGAACTGATAATTAGCTTGAACATTTGCATAGAAAAATAAAGGACGGAAATCTTTCTAGACTAGCTGCTCTCCAATTGTCTTTATCTTGGCTGATGCCGATGCTACTCACGCATTTGGCATAGGCCATGCTTATTTTCCACAATCAATTATCCCAGCTCCGTCAGAAAAGGATAGAACACAGGTCGCAGTGAGATTTCGGCATCGGTTCAAAAGTTGAGCAGCATCGCCATAATGATATTCTGGTTAGGAAACCGGAATAGGTCAGCCGTATAAGCCAGGTCGCGGCCCCGATGTCCGTAGGCAAAGTTATTCACTCTAATTTCCAGAAAAACTTTAAAAATGCCGGCTCCCAAAAGCTTACCTTTTTCTACCCTGGGGTCAGACTGTAGTATCTGCTCCAGCATCTCATCACTGAGCAGTATTTTTTCTATCAGTAAAGCTTCCATAAATATCTGTATGTCAAATACAGTGGAATACATACCTCCGTATTCCGGTGCTGTGCTGTAGTTGGACAGGCAACTGCTTATAATCAATACAGTAGGTGTCGTTCAGGGTCAGCGGCTGCAGTATACGGCGGTAAATTCCATACTCATGTGGAATGCCAGTCACCTCTTCAATGATCATGTTCAACATCAGCGTATTGTTGTTGGAATAGGCCGCCTCTGTGCCGGGCGTTCACACAGAAAACCTGTTATTGACAAACTTCCGCACTCTCCTCCAGGCTGCGCTTTAAGTGGGATGGATAAGGATGTCCAGGTAGAAATTGCTGCCGTCAATGACGTCGTAAATACCTGTGGTGGGGTTGAGTAACTGGCGGAGTGCATAGCTTCGGCGTTTTCAATCTTGCTGGCGAGCGAAGAAGGTAGTCTGATGGTGATTTTTTCATCCAGAGCCAGTTTGCTTTCTCCCACCAGTTGCAAGGCTATAACAGCCACAAACATCTTGGTAATGCTGGCGAACGTGCTCAGGTGACACACCGACATATCCACATCACTGGCCTTGTCTGCTGCACGTACTTATCCATCTGTTACTGGAAAGCTACATCACCTGCCTCATTAGATACGATATAGTCTTTTTTACATTAAGAAATCACATTCACCATTAATCTTATTACATATTTTGCCAGCTTAAACATTCGGTAATCATATTGAACATTAGCTACATCATGTTTGAATGATGGATTAGTTAGTATAAGCTCGTTAATCCTGATTTGTGTTGTTAAGCGTATGAAAATTAACCAACTTCTTTAAATTATTATAAAAATTCTATCCAGCTCTTTAATAATTTTGTCTGCTCTGAAGGAACATTTCAGTTCATCTATTTTCTAGTAGAATTCTTCCATTTATTGCTATAGAGCATGGTTGCTCTCAGTCAAAGAGTGATATAAATGATATCGTAACCTTAAGTAGGTAATATGAAGAATATAAGAAAGATAATCCGATTAGAAGAATTACATATTTTAAAAATGGTTAAATTATATAGATTTGTTAAAATGTAAGGGTTACTAATGATATTTTTACGATTTTCACAGTAAAACTTAAAATGTTGAATTACTCTCATCAAAATAAGACTTCTTCTACATCTCGGAACACAAGGTTGGTTGAACTATGGGCAAATATGTATGATCATAGTGAGGAAGCATTTGTGGAGCTTTATAATATTTTCTTTGAAGACCTTTGTAGGTACGGAAAAAGAATTACCAACCAAAAAGCGTTAATAGAAGATAGTATTCAGGATCTTTTTGTGGAAATCTGGAAAAATAAAAAAGATCTTCCTGAAGTAAATTCAGTGAAGTATTATTTATATAAACGTCTCAAAAGAAAGATCATTAAAAAGCTGATTGATAAACGTAAAATCCCTTTAGAGAATAATGTTTTAGAAGAGTATAATTTCAATATCGTATTTTCACATGAATCGGAATTAATCTCTAAACAGTTTTCTGAAGACCAGCAAAAAAAATTGCAAAAGGCTTTGAATAGTTTGAGCAGAAGGCAAAAAGAAGCCATTACATTAAGATTCTACGATGGCTTTACAACTCAGGAAGTAGCCGGATTACTATCCATGAATACTAAATCTGTAAGAAATCTCATTTACAGAGCAATGCTAGTCCTTAAAAAAGTTCTGCTAAAGTTAATAGTTTTATTTTCTGTAATAAGTGTTAGCTAAGCTTATAACATAAGAACTCAGAAATTACTTTTCCCTCTTTCTTATTTTAATGCTCACTATTCAAATAAAAGACTATTCAGGTTTTCCTGATTAGAAATATTTGTTAGTGTGATGCGATATTTTCAAAAAATACTATTCATACTTGAAGGTATTGTGCCCATTTTTCAAAAATGTTATCAAATATATATTTTTTGTTAAAAGTCAAAATTTTTTGAGGACGTTCGTGATTTTTCTAGCCCTTATACAAAAGAGCTTGATGATTCATGGACTATCGTAATTTTAACTATTTAGACTTTTTGCTTGATGAAGCCTTTCAGGAATGGGTATTGACCCCAACGCCAGAGAGCAATGAATTCTGGCAGAATTGGGTGCGCAATCATCCTGAAAAAGAAGCTGCTATCCTGAAGGCAAGAGCTATTATGCTGAATCTGGATTTTGAAGGAAGCAAGATTGATGAATTTAATAAAGAAGAAATTCTGCATAATATCCAAGCGATCATTAAAGCAGGTGAACTTACAGAGGAATTAAATATATCCAAAGAAGGGGATGAACTTCATACGGATGACGAGGTAGGTGAAAAGCTCATTTATTCACTGCCCTCCAAACGCACTTATCGTATCAAACCCTGGCACAAGATAGGTATAGCTGCCAGTATATGTTTGCTGTTGATCATCGGGATATGGCAAATTGAATTTCAGCATCAGGAAGTTATCTATACGACTCAGTTTGGGGAAACAAAAGATATTACACTTCCGGATGGAAGTGAGGTGGTACTGAACGCTAACTCTACCTTGAGCTATTCTCAAGATTTACAAAATCATGCAGCTCGGGAAGTAAGGCTGAGGGGAGAAGCTTTTTTCTCAGTAGTACATACTGAAGACGATGAAAAGTTTATCGTGCATTCTGATGGTGTGGCAGTGGAGGTCCTGGGTACTGAGTTTAACGTCAATAACCGCAGAGGTAAAACACAGGTAGTCCTAAAATCTGGTAAGGTCAAACTCAACCTACTTGAAAATCAGCGTTACAATCAAGATGAAACTTCGCTTGATATGGAGCCTGGTGACTTAATTGAAGTTTCTGAAAATGATCAGAAGATAACCAAACGAATAGTAAATCCTGAAAAGTATGACTTGTGGACCCAAGATGTCCTTGTGTTTGATAGTGTACCGCTAAGTGAGGTTTTTGAAATGATACAGGATAATTATGGCCTTAATGTTACCGTAGTGGATGAAGGTATTGAGAATAAAATATTGGAAGCAGAAATTTCCTCCAGGGATCTTGACTTAATTATAGAGATTCTATCCAAATCTTTCATGCTTAACATTGAAAAAAATGGCAATGAATTGATTGTAAAAAAGCAATAAAAAAAACCTGCCAGTCGTATGCTTGGCGGCTAATCTGACTGACAGGATAATTAATAGTTCAACCTAAAATTAAGTATTATGAACAATTATTTACAGTATCCGCTCAAAATATTGCTTTGTGTGATGCTGCTCATGACAATTTTGAACGATGCCTATGCTCAAAACTTTGCAGTAAGTCCTACAAACTACCTCAATCAGGGTGACAAAGAGACATTAAGCGATAGGCTTAAGGAAATTGGTGAGCAACACAAAGTTAGATTCAGCTTTGATAAAGATGTGGTTGAAAATAAGTTTGTGCAAAAATATGCTATTACCAATAAAGGTTTGGAAGAACTCCTCAAGGCAACTTTAGAACCTTTCCAGCTTAGTTATGAAAAGATAGACGAAATACATTATGTAATTATTCCCAAGCCTGAAACAGATAAGACTATCAAAAAAATATCCAGAGAGGAAACTCCTGATTTGGGAATGAATCCTTTGGGAAAATTGAATAGGAATGCATTTAATATAATGCTTAGTGAAAAAACTCGCGCTATCATTGAAAAAACCATCAGTGGTCGTGTTATTGATGGAGAAACAGATGAGCCGCTTCCCGGAGTGAATGTCCTGGCAAAAGGTACTTCTTCAGGAACAGTCACTGACATAGACGGAAACTACAGGCTGACAGTGGACGATAACGTGACTGCTTTGATTTTTTCCTCCATTGGATACGTGACGGAAGAGGTTACACTCAACAATAGAAACAGTATAGACGTAGTGCTCATGCCTGATATTACTTCTTTATCTGAAGTAGTAGTGGTGGGCTACGGTACTACTACCCGGGAGGATTTAACGACTTCTATTGCCAAAGTAGATCCTTCCAATATTCCAGTAGCTGCCAATCCCAATGTAAGCGATATGCTCTTTGGTAGGGCTGCTGGTTTGCGGGTAGTACAACAGAGTAGCCAGCCAGGAGGAAAAGTTGATCTGTCCATCCGGGGCCGGGGAAATCCACTCATCGTGATTGATGGAGTGATCATGCCCAACACCGAGCTTGAGCCTGAGCCAGGTTTCTCTGAAATTGATGGAGTAAACCGGGGAGCATTAGCCGGACTCAATCCAAACGATATTGAGTCTATTGAGGTGCTGAAAGATGCCAGTGCAGCCATTTATGGCGTAAACGCTGGAAATGGCGTAATATTAATCACTACCAAACAAGGTAAAGCGGGTCGGCTAAGTGTATCTTATAGTGGTAGCCGGTCTTATGTACAAAATATGGATTTTCTGGAACAGTTGAATGCTACCGAATACATGACTTACTTCAACCGTTTTGACCGTGACCGCTATCTGGCTCAAAACCAGATGCAGCCTTTTGGTCCTAATCCGGCCAGTGGTTTTACCCCTCGCTTCTCACCCGATGACATTGCTCAGGCTGGTGTCGGGACTGACTGGGTGGGGGAAGTGCTGAGAGATGGAGCTATTGATAATCATAATATCTCCATTAGCGGAGGAGCAGAGAAAGTGAATTACTATTTCTCAGGTAACTACTTTAATCAGATCGGAACGGTACAAAACTCAGATATGCGGAAGTACAGTGCCCGAATGAATCTATCTTATCACTTTAACAACTGGCTATCGCTCAACACGAACATCAATGCCAATCGTAACTTCTTTACCAACTCCGGAACAGGAGGGCAGACCGGAAGTGCTGGAGCTGAAGCCTTTACTGCCCTGCAGGCAGCCTATACCTATCCGGCCTATTTGCCCATCCGAGATGAAAACGGTGAATTAACGCGCTTTCAAACCACAGGAAACCCGCTTTCGTTACTCAATATGGATGACAATACCCAATACAAATCATTATTGGCTAACATTTCTCTGGATATTGACATTATTCCAGATGTGTTGAAAGGAAAGCTTTTGTATGGAAACAATACGGAAAGTTCAGTGCGTAATTTCTTTATTCCTTCTACTGTCTTCTGGTTTAATCTGAGCCGCTCACGGGCATCCCTGGACTGGTCTGAACGCCAAAACCAGACGATGGAAGCGACACTTTCGTATACCAAAGCGCTTAGTGATGCCATTGAAGTAGATGCATTAGTAGGAGCTGCTCAGTACACCTACGATCAAAACAGTTTCGGACTTTCAGCGCAGGGAATGTTAGACGCACTAAATACTACAGCAGTTCAAGCTGGAACAGTTACACCTATTGTCAGATCCGATAAAAGTGCTACCAAAACCCGCTCATTTTTTGCTCGTGCTTCCGTTGATATACTTAACAAGTATATCGTAACGGGCTCATATCGCTACGACGGGTTTAGCTACTTCTTTCCCGAATCCAAGTTTGCCGGATTTCCTTCTGCTTCTGTAGGTTGGAAGATTTCCAATGAGTCCTTTTTAGATAATGCCACTAATATTGACCTCATCAAGTTAAGAGCCAGTATAGGAACTACCGGAAATACTATCGGTACGGTTGCCTACGGAAACTACGCTCCTGATGGAATTGTAATCGGCTTTAATGACGGAAGCACCAAACTTATTGCGTATCAGCTAACTTCTGCTGATCAGCCGGATCTTACCTGGCAGAAAACGGTAACCGCCAATGTGGGACTTGATTTCGGTTTCTTTAACAATCGGATTTCCGGCTCATTGGATTGGTTCAGGGATGATGTGACAAACTTATTAAGATCTAATGCTAATACGCCTGCACTATCATTTTTGGCCCAACAGCCCGTCAATGGTGGTCATCAGATAAGAACCGGCTATGAGGTGGCACTGAATACAGATAATGTTCGTACAAGTGACTTCAATTGGAGCAGTACAATCAATATTTCACATTTTTCATACCGTTGGGAAGAAAGATTTGAGGAGGATGATCTGGCACCCTATCAAAAAGTGACTGACCCTGTAAATGCTATTTATCGCTTTGAAACTGATGGTATTCTGCAATTAGGAGAAGAGGCTCCTGCCTGGCAACCGGAGGCGGCCCAGCAAGCAGGTTCACCTTTATTTGTAGACCAAAACGGTGACAACCAGCTAGATTCTGCTGATGTGATCATTTATGATCAGATACCCCGATTGTCTATTGGTTTTGGTAACAACTTTCGCTACAGAAACTTTGACCTTAATATTTTCCTCTATGGTCAAACCGGAGCTTATCGAGTCAACAACAGCCTGGCGTGGGCTGATCCTGTGAATGGAATACTGGGCGGGAATATAGCGGGTACAACTGATCTTCAATATGTTTGGAGTAGCGAAAACCAGGATGGCACCTTGCCCGGAGCTACCTACAATGAATTTGCCCTCACCACCTTAGTAGGTTCGGATTACAATATCTCCAAAGCTAATTTTCTAAGAGCCAGGAATATTACGCTCGGCTACACATTCAACTTTGAAGGACTGAAGCAATATGTAAGGGAGTTGAGAGTTTATCTGGATGTACAGAATGCTTTTGTGATTACCAAATACAAAGGCGCTGATCCGGAAGTGGAAGCCCGAGGCGTGAAAGGCGGACCGGCTCCGTACCCCATGGCGCGAACCTATTCTCTGGGAGTGAATGTAAACTTTTAAACTGAAGCAATCATGAAAAAAATATTCATACTACTAGCTTATCTAATGGTATTCAGCGGATGTGAAGATGGTCTTGAGCCGGAGATATATGGTGTGCTCACGCCAAATTCATTTCCTCAGACCGCACAAGATTATGAATTATACACGCTGGAAGTATATAAAACCTTCACAGCCAAATGGTCATACCAGGACAATGGCACCCGTTATATGTGGTTTAGCCCTGAACGAGGCTATATCTGGCATTTTGATGCACCTGCGGATCAGTTGGCCGTGTTTACTGAGTGGGGGGGAGAGTTTCTGACGATGAGCGAGGCTAACTTTGCTCCGCTGATCAACAATGGCCGAAATTTCAGCCAGTTTGAAAAGGTACGGGTAGTGTCTCGGATCACCAAAATCATCGGAGATCTGGAAGTGGCAGAAATTGATGAGAACACCAAAAATCAGCTACTTTCAGAAGCCAAGGTGGCCCGTGGCTGGACAATGTATTACCTGCTTCATCTATTCGGCCCAGTACCAGTGATTCTGGATTCAGAAGAACTGGGTACAGAAGCGGAAGCTGATCTCACCAGGCCTTCCAGAGAATTTTTTGTGAATGCTATTGCCGAGGATTTGAGATTTGCTGCCGACTATCTGCCCAAAGATGCGGCTATGTACGGAAGATTCAATAAAGGTTTAGCGCTCACACTTCTGATGCGCCTGTACATGAATGAGCGGGACTTCCAGAATGCTGAACCAGTCGGCAGAGAAATACAAGCTATGGGTTATAGTCTGGTAGATGATTATATGAGCCTTTTCCGGGAATCTACTGAGCGAAACAGTGAAACGATTTACGCCATCTCCGCCGATCCGGAAGGGCAGGGACGAGGACCTGATGGAAACTTTAATGCCTATCCCTACTATTGCCTGCCAGCTGATTATCCGGGCATTTTTCAGAATGGAAATACAGCGGTGCCTCAGGGTGGCTGGGCTCAGCCTAATGCTCCTTACATGGCGACCTGGGAGTTTTATGATTCCTTTGATCCGGCTGACGAGCGTAGACAAATGCTGGTAGATTCCTACGTGGCTATCAAAGAAACCTCAGGTGGAGTAGCCGCTGGCGAAGTTCGCGACCGAACCAACCTGAGAGGAGCGGTAGTGGAGAAATACGCGGATGAAGGCAACGGCCCTTTTTATGGTAATGACCTGATGGTGGCCCGCTATGCGGATGTGATGCTGATGCTGGCCGAAGCAATCAATGAGAACAGCGGACCTACCCAAGAAGCTATTGGTTTGGTCAATGAGGTTCGGGCGAGAGCAGAAATCGGGCCGTTAGAAGCAGCCGCAGTAGCTTCTAAAGACGCTTTTAACGAAGCGATTCTGCAGGAAAGAGGTTGGGAGCTATTCTTTGAAGGTGTTCGTAAATTTGACCTGGAACGTCATGGCCAATGGCCTTCGGCGGTACAAGCAGTAGAAAATAAAAATCCTAGTCCATATTTGTATCCTATTCCTGTGTACGCGATCACAGACAGTGAAGGTAAACTGAGCCAGAATCCCGGATACTAGTATTTCAACTTACAATAATGAGAACCTGTACTTCTGCGTGCAGGTTCTCTCATTTTTTCTGTGCCCAAAATTGTAAATGGTTTAATACCTAGGACTAATATTTACTTGTATCATTTAAACCTAAAACACTTAATTCTTACCTAATGAAATCTAAACTGTATTTATCTCTTATTTTAATTTTTTTGTCAGCTCATTCACTAGTGCATGCCCAGGACTATGCCGTTGGCGCTGACTTGTCTTTTTTGAAGCTGGCCGAAGACAATGGATTTGAATTTAAAGAAAATGGAGAAGTGAAGCCTGGCCTTGAAATGTTCAAAGAGCATGGCTATCAATGGATTCGCCTGCGCCTGTTTCATACGCCTAACGAGTTGCCTAACGATCTTGCCTATACGATGGCTTTAGCAAAGGAAGCCAAGGAAATGGGCTACAAATTCCTGCTGGATTTCCATTATTCCGATACCTGGGCTGATCCTGGTAAGCAGTTCATTCCTAAAGCCTGGGAGGATCTGTCATTTGAAGTGCTGGTAGATTCAGTGTATGACTATACGCTCAGAACGATGACCGCCTTCAAAGATGCATCAGTCTATCCCGACATGGTGCAGGTAGGTAATGAAATCAGCAATGGGTTCATGTGGCCTCATGGAAAATTACCCGATAACTGGGATAACTTTGCTGAATTACAGCAGGCAGGTATCAACGGAGTTCTGGCCAGTTGTGGTGACCAGCCCTGTCCAAGCATAATGGTCCACATTGACAGAGGAGGAAATAAAGAATTTACCAAAAACTGGTTTGACAATTTTCATACGTACAATATCCGCTACGATATCATTGGGCAATCCTATTACCCCTGGTGGCACGGCTCATTACTTGATTTGAAGGAAAATATGTATTTTATGGCCACGGAGTATAAAAAAGATATCATACTGGTGGAAGTGGCCTACAACTGGACCCCTACAGAATATAAAGAAAAAGCACCTCCTTTTCCGGAATCCCCGGAAGGTCAGAAACAGTTTCTGGAAGAAGTAAACAGAATTGTGTTAAACACACCGGATAATAAAGGAAAAGGTGTTTTCTGGTGGGAACCAGCTGTCGGACGATGGGGTACAAGAAGTTACTTTGACAAAGAAGGAAATGTGTTGCCGGTGATTACTGTCTTTGATAAATATACACGATATTGATCGTAATTTTTTGTTCATATGAAAATGAAAGACAAAAGTAATATGAGTGAGAGGAGGGTAGTCCAAAGCTACCTGTTCAGCTTATCTCTGCTTACGCTACTATCTTTTTCCAGCGCTGGTGCTCAGCCTCCAGGCATCCCCGAGGGGTGGTCTGATGGGTATGTATATGCCAATGGAATTCGCATTCACTACTACCATGCTACTACTGCACCGGAGAAGCCCGTCATGGTGATGGTTCATGGCGTAACGGATATCGGACTCAGTTGGACCACATTGACCTGGAAACTACAGGATAAGTATGATATATATATGGTGGATGCGCGCGGACACGGCCTATCCGATCCCTTCACTGCCTCGGATGATGGGGAGACACTGGTGAAAGACGTGGTGGAATTTGTACGAGTCATGGGTTTTGAAAAACCTATCCTGATGGGTCACTCCATGGGCGCTGCCACGGTGATGCGGGTAGGTGCGGAATATCCTGAGCTGGCCAAAGCCATCATCATGCTGGATCCCATGCTTGGACGTTTTCCCGGTGAAAGAGCACGCAACAACAGACGTGACGCTCCGCCCAAAGCTCCGCAAAATGAAAGCCAGGCACCGGATCGCCTTTCGGTAAATATGTTTGGTGCTCCCGAAACACTGGTGGCGCAGAACAACTATCGCTTTGATGATTTAGTGGCCACCTGCCAGCGCAACTCTCCTAAATGGGATGCGGTGGATTGTCAGTACTGGGCACTCTCCAAAAAGCAGTACCACGGCGCCTATACGGACGAAGCCTGGCAGGCCATGTCAGGCACCATGAGGACCGGAGATGCGCTGGCAAAGATTCCAGTTCCCACACTGGTACTCAAAGCGGATGCGGCACCCGAAGTCCGCCAAACCAATGAAGAAGCGGCTAGCGTGATACAGAAAGGTAAGCTCGTACATATTGATGGAGCCGGCCACAACCTGCACCATGACGAACTGGAACAAACGGTGGAAGTGCTGATGGAATTTCTGTCGGCTCTGTAGTTTTTGAGTTTAAAGCTGTACATTATTCCGATGAAAAAAATCAATGTAATCACTACACTGTTCCTCTTCATTTTCGCACTGGGCTGCGATACCATGAAGGAAAATCTGGCTGGACCTCAAAGTCTGAATCATGAGGTTGATCTGCAAAAAGCCGGTACAACCACTGATAGAATTGCAAGTGTAGATTCCCTGCTTCAGTCTTTTGTAGATCAGGAGAAGGTCAGCAGCGTGGTAGGTTTTGTGGCCAAAGATGGACAGGTGGTTTATCACAAAGCTTTTGGCTGGAAAGATATAGAAAACCAGATTCCTGCCACGGCGGACGACTATTATGTCCTCTTTTCGCAAACTAAAGCCATTACAACCGTGGCTTTCATGACCCTTGTGGAAAAAGGGCTGGTGAACATAAACGATCCGGTTTCTCAATATTTTCCTGAAATTTCAGATCAGGTAGTGACTGAAGTACACGAAGATGGAACCTATGAAACCAGTCCGGTAGCCTCCCCCATGACTTTCGCTCACCTGATGTCACACTCTTCCGGACTGAATGCCGGGCTAGTGGGCGATATTCGCCGTGCTGAAAGGCAGAAGGCTGGCGTGCCTGATAGTCTGGTCAGGAGGGAACCGGACACCGTCCCCAGTGGTCAACATAGTTTTGGAGGTAATTTCAATGCGAAATACATTGAAGAAGAAATGCTTGCATTGGTGAAATACCCCCTTGGCTTTGATCCGGGAACGGAGTGGAGCTATCATGTTAGCACCAACATGCTGGGGTATATGATAGAGCGTATTTCTGGCAATTCTTTGCGCGACTATGTCAAGGAGACAGTATTGGGACCGCTGGGAATGGACGAAACGGATTGGTATTACGAACCGGAAGCCTTAAGTAAATTTGTAAAAGCTTATAGTTTGGTAGATGGCAAACTGGAACCGACTTCCAATATGTTTAGCAAGGGTACCATCAGCCAGCAGCAGACCTATGCCGAAGGTGCTATTGGCTTGAATGGTCCCATTGAAGATTATGCCAAATTCTGCCAGATGATGCTCAACAAAGGGACCTTCAATGGACAGCAAATCTTAAAACCCGAAACGGTAGAACTCATGACCACCATCAACCGACTGCCGGAAAAGAATGCGGGTGGAGAGGGCTTTCAGTTTGGTTTGGGCTTTGAACTGTATAATGCGCAGAAGAAACCGGTGCCAGAAGTATCCAATACTGCCTATGCCTGGGGCGGATTGTATAGTACGGATTACATCATAGACCCGGAGAACAACATGATTGCTTTGTTTTATCTCAACATGGCTCGCAGTGAACGAGTCTATCCTTTGTTTCTTGAAAAAGCTTACCAGTTATTTGAATAAAAAATGAACGCTGATTAAATGATTAGAAATGATATAACAATGAAAAGAATAGACGCTTTATTAATCATTTTGGCTTTGTCCATATCCGTTTTTAGCTATCCTTCATTCGCCCAGAAAGCGGCTTCTAGAATTGTAGAAGATGGTGGCACCGGTCAATACAGTGCCATCATGGAAACTGACTCTTCATTGCCCACACATACCATCTTTCGTCCGCAAGACCTGAGTACTTTTGGCAAAAACAACAAATTACCCATCATTGCCTGGGGCAATGGTGCTTGTGCCAACTCCCCCTGGGAGCATGTCAATTTCTTAAACGAGGTGGCTTCGCATGGTTTTCTGGTCATTGCTATTGGTCCTATGCCCCAGGAAGGAGAAAAAGGTAAGGGTAAATCTACCTCATTTCAACTGATAGATGCTATAGATTGGGCTATTGCAAGAAATGGCGACAAGGACAGTCCCTATTATGGAAAAGTGGATGTGTCAAATATTGCGGTGAGCGGCATGTCATGTGGTGGTTTGCAAACGCTGGAAGTAGCCCCTGACCCCCGAATCACGACTACAGTGGTTTGCAACAGCGGTATTTTGCCTAAGCCCGGAGATGGCATGCCTGGGATGCCGCAGCTTACCAAAGATCAGCTTGAAAAATTGCATACACCTACACTTTATCTTTTAGGAGGTGAGTCGGATATCGCCTACAACAATGGCATGGATGATTACAGGCGCATCAATCACGTACCCGTCTTTGTGGCAAACATGGATGTAGGGCATGGAGGCACCTATAGCCAGCCTCATGGTGGAGAATTTGCCCGAGTAGCTACTGCATGGTACAAATGGCAGCTAAAAGGCGATAGCGAAGCAGCTAACTTATTTACTGGAGATCCCAGTGGACTTTCTCAATCGGAAGAATGGACAGTGGAAAAGAAGAATATGCCTTGATAAGCTAAAGCAAATTATGGAGCAACACATTAGTATAACATGGCTTGACTTACTAAGTCTAAGCTCTTTTGCTCCTTTAAGAATCTTTGCTTGTAACAGATAACGAATCGCTCCAAATTCCCCTCATACTGAGCCGTTGTATATTAAGCTTTAACTGATACCCTTACCTACACTTATGAGCTTTAAGTTTCTGAAGTTGCAGGGGCCACTGATTTATTGTAAACCCACTGCGAAGTTAAAAGTCTCTTTCTTGGTTGTAAGGTGACCTGGAAAACTATTTTAAGCCGATTTTTTACACCTTGGTAGCGCTAAAAATCATCCATTTAAAAAGTTTTTCAATAGATTAGCAAAAACCAGGGTAGGGGAGCAGTAATTGCTACTACTGCAAGGAAGCTGGCAATGATTCTGTATCTTAAGGTTACATAAAATAATAACTCACTTCAAACGATTTCTTTCTGAAGTAGTATGAAAGACATTTAAACGCTTGTCCTATCAAGAAGAACTTTGACATTGCTAACTTCACTGAAAAGGAAATGTTACGTATAGTGACTTAAAACGAACGGAACTTCATTGGCTATTCTGTGATAGTTATCTTTTGTTTAATCTTACTATTGATATAAATTTTTTTACATCAGATTAAATCAGATGGATTAAATAAAAAAAAGCAGCCTTTCAAAAAAAAGCTGCTTTCTGATCTTATATGGTAATAAGTAAAAACTTAATTTTTAAAGATCAATTATCCACTGGCGGAATCAGGACCTGGTTGATAACATGTACTACACCATTAGATCCTTCTATATCAGGCAATATTACATCAGAATCATTTACCATTATACTTTCTTCCGAAATACTAATTTTCACATCCTCTTGAGCAAGAGTAGTAACCATCTGCCCATCTTCCAACTGTGATGATAAAACCGCAGCTCCTTCTACCACATGATAAAGTAAAATGGGTGTGAGTTGTTCTTTGGTCAGGTGATCTATGCCTCCGACACCCAGGGTCTCAAAAAGTGCCTCAAAGGCCTCATTGTTGGGAGCAAAAACTGTAAAGGGGCCTTCCTGATTCAGGGCATCCACTAACTCTGCCTTGACGAGAGCTTCTACCAGGATACTAAAGTCTTCATTTGCCTGTGCTATCTCCACAATAGTAGGAGGAATCAAAGGGTCAATGTCGGGAGTAACAATAAACCAGACATCATTGAGCCCCTGACCGTTGATCACACCCTGTTCCTCATTATCATTGGCAAAGAAGTATAGGGGACGATTACGGTAAGTAATAAAATTGTCTCCGTTTTCATTGCTAAGCATGCCAAAATCTTCAGTTGATAAAGCTGATGGCAAGGTCAACTCTTCTGAATAAAACGGAGGCCAGGCTGATAGACATCCACCACTGCAATTAGATTGCTCAAATGCATCTCTGGCAAAATAATATAAGGTTTGCCCTTCTCCATTGACCAGATAAGTTGTAGAAGTACCGTCAATTTCCTGTTGACCCAAAAATACATCATAGTTTTTAGCAACAAACCAAACGCCTCCTAAACCATCACCTTCAACATCTCCTGCTTCAGCATCATTTTGGAAAAGATATAAAGGCCAGCCTTTATAAGTAGTCTGTTGTTTGCCATCTTCTCTGGTAACCATGCCAAAATCATCAGGATTTAATCCTTCACCTACAATAAGTTCTTCTTCGTAAAATACCGGCCAGCGCTCAATACAACCTCCAGTACAGGCACTTTCACCCATTACATCTGGCGTAAAGAAGTAGAGCGTCCTGCCTTCTCCATCCACGAGTATGGTGCCGAATGTTTCATTTTCTGATAAACGAATATTGGGAGATTCTTCATCAGGGGGCAATAACACTTCTTCTATCACATGGATAATACCGTTAGTGGCTTTCAGGTCAGCCTGGATGACTTGCACATGGTTGACAAATACCTGCTCACCTTCAATATCAATTTCAACATCCCCTCCCTGTAGTGTATTTAACTTCATGCCGTCTTCAAGATCTTTGGCTTGTGCATTTGCAGCTACTACATGGTACAATAAGACTTCAATAAGCAGATCTTTATCTATTTCAGAAATGTCATGTACCCCTAACTGCTCAAAAAGAGATTCAAAAGCGCCATTGTCAGGTGCAAAGACAGTAAAAGGGCCTTCTGCACTTAGATCATCCACAAGTTCGGCGCGGGTTAGCGCCTGCACCAAAATTGACAGATCATCATTCTCCTGAGCAAGCTCTACGATATTTTTCTTGGGTTCATGCTTGTCTTTGATTTCATCTACAAGTCTATCCAGGAACATTTCACAACCACTGGATAAAACAAGGGTCAACATCAAAAAAAGCGATGATTTGAAGAGATAGGTAGGATTTCTCATAGTTTATTTTGTTTAATTTGTTGATTATTAACTTAAACAAACAGTAAATGTTTACGATGTATTATGCTTATTAAAATTATAATAACCGTTACTATATATGTTCACTAACAAAATGAGGTAAGCGTTGGCTTATTGGTCATACTAAAGCATAAGTAGAAAGGTAGTATAGAAAAGAGATTTACTTCGCCTTATAAGTATACCCTTTTATCTAAAAAACTATTTCATCTCACTTTTCCACTTTATGTTGGAGGAGGTGAGGTTCAGATGGACCACGACAGTGGAGACGCCGGTTTGGGAGAATCAAACTTCTTTCTGATAGAGCAATCAGCCCTTTTGGAAATCAACTTACATCAATATGTCGATCTTAACATCGGTGGAGGTTACCGTATAATCAGAAAAATGGATTATAGAAATTTTGACCAATTCAATATAATTAACTGGATATGCAGGTTTGAAATTTGGGCTTTTTGGATAGAACAGCAGAAAACTACTTAACACTCCATAGTAAAATGTACAAAAATCTAAGCACTTTCTAAGGTGTTCTTAAGAGCTTTTTAAGCTTCTGTACGAATAATAAGCTGAAGTTTAACAGTTATTCACAATTTACTAAAAGGAATCACTATGAAAACAATATCTTTTTTTTTCGCAATAAGTGGTTTATTGTTGCTGGCCTCATCCTTCAGCTACGCAACTACTACGGTTGATCCTCAATTGTACCCTCTGCATAAGAAGAAGTCTGCCATCTTTGAGGTACCGCAGGTTGAGGAGGATAAAGTACTGATCAAATTCAAAAACGAAAAAGAAAATACCCTGATGGAAGTGGAGGTAGAAGCCGGTGAACAGGAACGTAAATTGTTTAATTTTTCTCGTTTGCAACAAGGTACTTACTATATGGACATCTTCCACAACGGTATTATTACCAGAAAAGAGCTGCAGGTTCGCTGGGATGGCGTTGATGTGGTAAGTGTTTTTAAAATGGATAGAGAGCCTACTCCTAATTCCTACTGGCACTGGTGGTTCTAGGCAAAACCCAATACCGGCAAGAATGGGGCTTGAAATGAGTACATTAATCTCTATTTATTGGGATGGGTGAAATCCCACGCCTTTAGGCGGCAACTTTAGTATTTTAAGTATTGCTATCT